>CAZKYS010000163.1:251-4482 GCA_964557085.1 uncultured Caulobacteraceae bacterium | reverse complement strand
ATCTGAAAAGTGACAAAGCAATCTGAGAAGATTGATTAGCAATTGAAAGAGCTTGTACACCAAGTTGTTGCTTAGTTTGAAGCGCGGTCAATTTTGCACTTTCTTTTGTTAAGTCTGCATCAGTCAATGAGCTGATACCTGAATTAAGAGCATCTTGAAGTTTACCAACAAAGGTTTTGTGGTTTTCAAGACGCATAGAGCCAGCACCCCAAGTAGCCAATTGTTTATTCAAATTGTCAATCGAAGTGTTTACCAAGCCTAAAGCGGTACCAGCCAAAGCTGCTGTTGATACGTTTGAAGTAGCAGTTACGGTAACAACCGCACCACCTAAAGACAAATCAGCACCAGCAATTGTAATATTATTTGCTGCAGTACCAGCCGCGTCACCTAAAGAAACAGCAGAAGCAGGCGTTGCACCAATCATATTAGAGCCATCGAAAGAAGCATTTTTGATAATTGAAGTAACTTGGTCACGCAATTGAGTGAATTGTGCATCATAGTTTGCTTGCGCAGAAGCAGACAAACCAGTTTGAGTAGCAGCAACCGCAGTTGATTTCATCTGGTTAAGCAAATCAGAGATTGCAGAACCAGCTGCTGTAGCTGTATCCAACATTGCAGAAGCACGGTCAGCAGATTCGCTAACTTTATCATAAGCACTTACGTCTGATTTCATTTTGTTGGCAACTGCCCAAACTGCACCATTATCTTTAGCTGTAGCAACTTTTTGACCAGTTGATACACGATTTTGAACAACTTGAAGGTCTTTTGAAGTTGCATTAAGAGATTGAAGTGCAACCGCTGCACCAACATTTGTATTTACGCTGATCCCCATTTTAAGATCCTTTATTTTCTAATAAGTTGTACCTTCTTCTGAAAGCACAGGTTATTTTAACCCATGTAATTGCTAGCAAGCATCGTGCCAGTTTGAGAGCGCTAACCCTTTATGTTTTTTAAATTTTTTCTTAGTTTACAAAAAGTAAACAGTTTTTTTGGTGGGTAAAATATGCAGACTACTCGGCAATATTTTCCCTATAATAGGGCAATATATTCCTTATACTTTTAAGTAATATTATCTTTAATGAAAAGGCCCGCTTTTGGCGGGCCTTGAAAAATTGGTTATGATAAATCAAATTATCTGAAAAGTGACAAAGCAATCTGAGAAGATTGATTAGCAATTGAAAGAGCTTGTACACCAAGTTGTTGCTTAGTTTGAAGCGCGGTCAATTTTGCACTTTCTTTTGTTAAGTCTGCATCAGTCAATGAGCTGATACCTGAATTAAGAGCATCTTGAAGTTTACCAACAAAGGTTTTGTGGTTTTCAAGACGCATAGAGCCAGCACCCCAAGTAGCCAATTGTTTATTCAAATTGTCAATCGAAGTGTTTACCAAGCCTAAAGCGGTACCAGCCAAAGCTGCTGTTGATACGTTTGAAGTAGCAGTTACGGTAACAACCGCACCACCTAAAGACAAATCAGCACCAGCAATTGTAATATTATTTGCTGCAGTACCAGCCGCGTCACCTAAAGAAACAGCAGAAGCAGGCGTTGCACCAATCATATTAGAGCCATCGAAAGAAGCATTTTTGATAATTGAAGTAACTTGGTCACGCAATTGAGTGAATTGTGCATCATAGTTTGCTTGCGCAGAAGCAGACAAACCAGTTTGAGTAGCAGCAACCGCAGTTGATTTCATCTGGTTAAGCAAATCAGAGATTGCAGAACCAGCTGCTGTAGCTGTATCCAACATTGCAGAAGCACGGTCAGCAGATTCGCTAACTTTATCATAAGCACTTACGTCTGATTTCATTTTGTTGGCAACTGCCCAAACTGCACCATTATCTTTAGCTGTAGCAACTTTTTGACCAGTTGATACACGATTTTGAACAACTTGAAGGTCTTTTGAAGTTGCATTAAGAGATTGAAGTGCAACCGCTGCACCAATATTTGTGTTTACGCTGATCCCCATTGTAAGATCCTTTATTTTCTAATAAGTTGTACTCTCTTCTGAAAGCACAGGCCATTTTGACCCGTATTAACTATAGCAAGCATTATGCCAAGCATTCACCGCTAAACCATTATGTTTTTTAAGTTTTTTTATAGTTCACAGAAAGTAAACATTTTTGGGATAGGAAAAATGTTCCTATTAAAGGGCAGTTTTTTCCCTTTAATCAGGCAAATTATTCCCATCATTGGCATAATGGCGTCATAAAAGCCGGCAGAAAATAATTACAAATATTTATCGCTCTAAAATGTTGGGATTTGTTAGAAATTCTCTTTTACTTCCCAAACATTAGTAAAGTTGCGACGATGCCGTCCTAAGGGTAAGCTGTTTTTATAAAACCGCTTTACCATAAGCAAAAACAATAACATCGTTATTAGCTAATAAGTTTTACCATTCAGTCGCGCAGTCGCTACGCGACAGCTACCCAATAATTGGGGATCATAATGAAAATCAAGAAATATTATCATTCGGTATAATTTTTAAAAAACTCATTTAATTTAACTGTTTAAGACATCTTATATCATACGCTAGTTTTTGCGTGATAAGTTTGGAAAATTTCGCACTAAAAATGGATTTAAAAAACTAAGGCCCGCTTTTGGCGGGCCTTGAAAAATTGGTTATGATAAATCAAATTATCTGAAAAGTGACAAAGCAATCTGAGAAGATTGATTAGCAATTGAAAGAGCTTGCACACCAAGTTGTTGCTTAGTTTGAAGCGCAGTCAATTTTGCACTCTCTTTTGTTAAGTCTGCATCAGTTAATGAGCTGATACCTGAATTAAGTGCATCTTGAAGTTTGCTCACAAAAGTTTTGTGGTTATCAAGACGAGCAGAACCAGCACCCCAAGTAGCCAATTGTTTATTCAAATTGTCAATCGAAGTGTTAATTAGACCCAACGAAGTTGATGCGTTAGCTGCAGTTGAAACGCTTGAAGTAGCAGTTACGGTTACAACCGCGCCACCTAAAGACAAGTCAGCACCAGCAATTGTAATATTGTTCAATGCAGTACCAGCAGCGTCGCCCAAAGCAACAGCAGAAGCAGGAGTTGCACCAATCATATTCGCACCATCAAATGAAGCATTTTTGATAATTGAAGTAACTTGGTCACGCAATTGTACGAATTGTGCATCATAGTTTGCTTGCGCAGAAGCAGACAAACCAGTTTGAGTAGCAGCAACCGCAGTTGATTTCATCTGGTTAAGCAAATCAGAGATTGCAGAACCAGCTGCTGTAGCTGTATCCAACATTGCACCGGCACGATCAGTAGACTCACTTACTTTATCATAAGCACTTACATCCGATTTCATTTTGTTAGCTACCGCCCAAACTGCACCATCATCTTTAGCTGTAGCAACTTTTTGACCTGTTGATACACGATTTTGAACTGTTTGAAGATCTCTTCCTGTTGCATTTAACGATTGAAGAGCTACTGCGGCACCAATATTTGTATTTACGCTGATCATATTCTGTGATCCTTCTATTCTAGTTATGTTAAAGCGAATTTTTCGCCTGAGCCAATTTTTGGTACGTATTATTATTTGCAAATTGCGTGCCATTAATGCGATGCTAAGTCATTATGTTTTTTAAGTTTTTTCTTGGTTTACAAGTGTTTAACAAGCTTTATTTACTAGGTATTTTTTACCCGTAACCAAGAATATTTTGCCCTGTGGGCAATAGTTGCACATCAATAATATACAATTTTAAATAGTTTTTATTTGCTGGTTTTACTAAGTAAAAAGCATAAATATACAGGCATAAAAAAACCCGCCGATTTGGCGGGTTCATTTATTTGAATTTATATAAATTTATGCTGCCGTGGTATTTGCTTCTATTTGTCCTGCTAAACCTTGCATAATGGTGCGGTTTATGTCGATTAAGGTTTCAATATCAGCATCTTTTTGCATGATTTCAGAAGTATATTTTCCAACAAATATACTTAAAGAAATAATGCCTGCGCGCAATTGCTCCGGAAGGGCGTTATTTGGGTCATAGCAATCACTTGCCAAAAAGCTCCAAACGCGGCGATTCCAATCAAGCGCATCCATACGACGTGCAATTTCCGTCTTTGGCAAACTTGCCGCCTCTATTAAGGCGCGCGTTACTTGCGTAAAAAGACGATATTCAGTTTCACGCGGCGTCTCTACCTTTTTTTGGAGTGTTTGGTACGCATTTAGAGACATCGGCCAACCTTTCTGTTTAATAATGCATTGGCTTTTGAGTTGGGCGTATT
>CAZKYS010000163.1:0-241 GCA_964557085.1 uncultured Caulobacteraceae bacterium | reverse complement strand
ATCCATTAATTTGCGGCAGCGCGACAAGGCTTTATAATAATCACCTGACATAACATCGCGCGAAATGGCGACACATTCTTCCAAAACAGATGCATTGCGAACCGCAGACATGAATTCAGTCATACGAAGCGCAAACTCATTATAAACGTCTGCTGTATCGCTTCCTTCAAGATACATCATCATAACAGGGAAATAGATACGACGCGCAGGAGTCTTAACATCCTCAATTTGCATAATATCT
>CAZKYS010000162.1:0-4565 GCA_964557085.1 uncultured Caulobacteraceae bacterium | reverse complement strand
CATATTAATGTTGGCAAACAAACTGGCCTTGAGCAAAGCAAAATTGATTTGATTGCTGTTTGGCGCGATTCCCCACAATTTAGCATTAAGGAAAAAGCCGCCCTTGCCCTTTGCGAAGAATTAACGCGCATAAATGCAAACTTCCCAAATATGGAAATTATACATGAAACTCGCAAACATTTCACAAAAAATGAACTGATTGTGTTGATTAGTGCGATTGCAAACATCAATGCATGGAATAGATTGGGCGTTGGTCTTGGGTTTACGCCCTAATAACTGTGGATATAACTTTCATATTGTGGGTAAATTCAATAGAGGTATCTTTCTTTCCAAAAACTTGTGTAAATTAGGCTATGGCTGAAAAAGAAGAAGATATTAAAACCCTACCCCATAATTTGGAAGCTGAACAAGCGCTTTTGGGTGCTATTTTGCTAGATAACCAAGTTTTGGTAAAAGTAGGCGATAAATTCGCGCCAGAGCATTTTTATGATCCAGTTCATGGGAAAATATTCGAAACCATCCGCAACCTTAATTCCAAAGGCCACATTGCCGATGGCGTAACGCTTCATGCGCGCTTTTCGCAAGATGGAACCTTATCTGAAATTGGCGGCGCAACTTATCTAGCGCTTCTAGTAAATGCAGCAGCAGACCCAGCAGCAGCGCAAGATTATGCAAAGCTTATTTTCGACTTGGCTTTGCGCCGCGATTTGATACGCATAGGTGCTGAAATAGGTTACGAAGCAAAAATTGTAAATGATGATATTTATTCTGCCGAAAAAATCATCGAAGAATCAGAAGAAAAATTATACAAACTTGCGGAAACTGGTGCGACATCAACTGGCTTTATTCCGTTCTCAGAAAGCCTTGCAACTACAATTGATAATGCATTCAAAGCACTTAATCGTGATACGCAATTAGTTGGCGTAACAACTGGCTTTTCTGATTTAGACCGTTGGCTTGGTGGCCTTCATCCTTCCGACTTACTGATACTAGCGGGTCGCCCATCAATGGGTAAAACCTCATTGGCGACCAATATTGCATTTAATGCGGCGCGAAAATATCGCTTTGAAACTGATGATTTTGGCAATCGCGTTCGTAAAGATGGCGGCGTTGTTGCCTTTTACTCTCTTGAGATGAGCGCGGAGCAATTAACTTTAAGGATTTTAGCGGACTGGACCGGTATCGGCTCTGATAAAATCCGTAAAGGTGAAATGAGTAAGGCTGAATTCAAACACCTTGAAGAAGCAACGCGCGAAATTGGCCAATTACCTTTATATATTGATGATACAGGCGGCCTTTCAATTGCCGCATTATCAGCGCGCGCGCGCAGACTTCAAAGACGCCATGATTTGCACCTAATTGTAGTTGACTATTTGCAATTAGTGACCGCAACAGGTGGTAAAGCGGGCGAAAACCGCGTTCAAGAAGTTTCGGCAATCACGCAAGGCCTTAAAGCACTTGCAAAGGAATTAAACGTCCCAATCATTGCATTGTCACAGCTTTCACGTCAGGTGGAAAACCGTGATGATAAACGTCCACAACTTGCTGACCTTCGTGAATCAGGCTCTATCGAGCAGGATGCCGACGTTGTAATGTTCGTTTTCCGTGAATCTTATTATCTTTTACGTACCGAGCCAGAGCCTGGCACTGATAAGCATTTTGAATGGCAAGAAAAGGTTGCGGCTTGCGAAAACACTGCCGAAGTTATTATTGCAAAGCAACGTCATGGCGCGATTGGTAAAATCAAACTTGGGTTCCAAGCTGAACTTACGAAATTCACCAATCTCGACCATAATGGCGGCCTAATATCATTAGAAGAATGATGAAAGAATAGAATGAGCGACCATACACAATCTGTGTTAGATATTAATCTTAGTGCAATGGCACGAAATTGGTCTAAATTCACAAAATTGGGCGCAAAATCAACCGCCGCAGTCATAAAAGCAGATGCCTATGGCCTTGGCGCAAAACAATCTGCGCGTGCATTTCAAGATATTGGTTGCAAAGATTTTTTTGTCGCCCATTTTGATGAAGCAGTAAAAGCACGTAGCTTTATATCTGCATCATCAAGGATTTTTGTTTTAAATGGCGTTTTCCCAAATCAAACTGAAATTATGGCTGAATTTGATTTAATTCCAATCATAAATTCAATTGAACAATATGAAATTTGGGAAAAACAAAACCTTCCATTTGCACTTCATATTGATACAGGCATGAACCGTTTGGGGCTTCGGTTTGATGAATATAATAATTTTGAAAAAATAAGTAAAAATGGAAATCTAAAACTTATTTTAAGCCATCTTGCCTGTGGCTCTGATCCTAATTCGGCAAAAAACATAACGCAATTATCATTGTTTAAAGATGCATGTGAATATTTTGAATGTGAAAAATCACTTTCGGCATCAGGCGGTGCATTATTGGGTGACGATTATTTATTTGATTTAATACGCCCAGGGATTGGCCTTTATGGTGGCAATCCACACGATTTTGGTGAAAATTTTAGCGAAACTGTCGTAACTTTAAAATCACCAATCTTACAAACCCGCATTGTAAAAAAAGGTGAAAGCATTGGCTATGGCGCAAGTTTTGTTGCAAAAAAAGATATGAATATTGCAACCGTCGCGCTTGGTTATGCAGATGGTTTTTTAAGAAGCACATCAAATAGTGGCTTTGCAATCATAAACAACAAAAAATGCCAAATTTTAGGGCGTGTATCGATGGATTTAATCGCAATTGATATATCGAATATTGAAGGCGTGAAATTTGGTGATGAATCAGAATTCCTAGGTAAAAATGCACTTATTGATGAGCAAGCGAATTGCGCAAATACAATTTCATATGAATTTTTGACGCGCCTTGGAAATCGCTTTAAGCGAAATTATTTTTACGAGTCCTGACCTAAATGGCAAAATCTGAAGTCCAATTTACCTGCCAATCTTGCGGCGCTATTTATAAAAAATGGCAAGGGCGCTGTGACGATTGCGGAAGTTGGAACACTCTAACTGAAGAAGCCGCCCTCTCCCCGTCTTCTCACTCAATTGGCAATAAAAAGGGTCATAAAAGCAAAATCGAATTTACTGATTTATCGCACATAAGCGATGGCCCAAGCCGTATCAAAACCAATAATAATGAATTTGATAGGGTGTGCGGCGGCGGCCTTGTACCTGCTAGTGCGATACTTTTGGGTGGTGATCCTGGAATTGGTAAATCAACATTATTACTTCAAATCACTGCAAGCGCGGCAAGAAATGGCGTTAAAGCATTATATATTTCAGGTGAGGAAAGCGCCGCGCAAATCCAAGGCCGCGCCCAAAGGCTTGGCATTTCGGATGCCAAAGTTGATTTGGCAATTGAAACCGAATTATCAAATATCCTTGCCGCTTTAAAAGAGAAAAAACCTGATATTGCAATCATCGATTCAATCCAAACCCTTTGGACCGATACAATCCCGGCCGCCCCCGGAACCGTAAGTCAAGTTCGAACCTGCGCACATGAATTGGTACGATATTGCAAAACCCACAACACTGCTTTGATACTTGTCGGGCATGTAACCAAAGACGGTCAAATCGCGGGACCGCGCGTGGTTGAGCATTTGGTTGACGCTGTCCTACAATTCGAAGGCGAACGTGGGCATCATTTTAGAATTCTTAGGGGGTTAAAGAATCGCTTTGGTGCAACTGATGAAATTGGCGTTTTTGAAATGGTTGGTTCGGGCCTTCAAGAAGTTCCAAACCCATCGGCATTATTCATCAATGAACGCACTAAAGGCCAATCAGGTTCATGCGTATTCGCAGGTCTAGAAGGCACACGCCCGATATTAGTTGAAATACAGGCACTTGCCGCCAAAACCGCATTTGGAAGCCCAAGGCGCGCTGTTGTGGGCTGGGATAGTGCGCGCCTTGCCATGATATTGGCAGTTATTGAAACAAGGTGCGGTGTAGCATTTGGTGGTCATGATATTTATTTGAATGTCGCGGGCGGTATGAAAATTACCGAACCCGCCGCTGATTTGGCGTTTGCCGCCGCATTAATTTCGGCAATATCAGATTGTGCAATTCCCGATGAAACTGTGCTTTTTGGTGAAATTGCTTTATCTGGTGATGTTCGAAACGTGCCGCGCGCTGATGCGCGCCTTAAGGAAGCTGAAAAACTTGGGTTTATAAGCGGTATAATTCCACCACTTATCGCAAATGCCACTAGAAACCAAAACAGTTTAGAGCTAAAGGCAAAAGAGATTTCGCGAATTCAAGATTTGGTTCAAATTATCACGGGTGAAACCGTGCAAACCGATTAGAAACGGGCAAAATATATGAATGGCTTTGACATTCTTGTTCTGATTGTTGTTGGCATATCTGCACTTCTTGCCTTTGCGCGCGGTTTTGTGCGTGAATTACTTTCAATGGCGGCCTTGGTTATTGGCGTTTTGGCGGCAGTCTGGGGGCTTCCTGCATTCCGTGAGGCTGTTCGCGGCATGTTACAGCCAAACTGGGTTGCCGATACTGCAACAGTGGTTGGCATTTTCCTTTTAGTTTACATTGCGGTTCGCGTACTTACTGGGCGCATCC
>CAZKYS010000161.1:0-4628 GCA_964557085.1 uncultured Caulobacteraceae bacterium | reverse complement strand
CAATATGGGATATTATGGTCACAAATTCGCAAGAAGTTGACCAATTCTATCGCGCTGCCCCTGCGGGTGTTCGCTCTGGAACCGCATTTTCGCAATCAACGGTTTGGAATGAAACTGATAAGGATCGCACAAATGGCGTAATCCGCACTGTTGAAAATGCATTCACCAAAGATGGCGGGCTTGCGGTTTTAATGGGTAATTTGGCGCAAAATGGCTGTATCGTAAAAACTGCGGGCGTTGATGAAAGTATTTGGGTTTTTGAAGGCCGCGCCAAAGTTTACGAATCCCAAGATGATGCCGTCGAAGCGATTTTGAAAAATGTTGTTAATGAGGGGGATATTGTTGTCATCCGCTATGAAGGGCCAAAAGGCGGCCCGGGTATGCAGGAAATGCTTTATCCAACCAGCTATTTGAAATCACGCGGCCTTGGAAAAAAATGTGCCCTTATAACTGATGGGCGCTTCTCTGGCGGCACATCTGGCCTTTCAATTGGGCATGCTTCACCAGAAGCGGCGGCAGGCGGGGCAATCGCGCTTGTTGAAGATAATGATTTAATTAAAATCAATATTCCAGAGCGTTCAATAACTTTGGCGATTAGCGATGAAGAAATGGCGGCGCGCCGCAAAGCCCAAGAGGCGCGTGGCAAAGATGCCTATACGCCAAAAAATCGCAATCGTGTGGTTTCAACTGCGTTAAAAATCTATGCCGCAACAACGACTTCGGCTGATACTGGTGCTGTGCGTGACTTAAGTCAATTGAACAAATAGTTTTTTTGAAATATTAAATTATTTTTGATTTTCTTTACAGGAAAGAGGCTTTTGCATGTCTAAATCAATCCGCCCAATAATGAATAAATTATTGTTTGCAACCACCTGTTTTGCTTCATTAATCTTACTTCCAGCTAGTGCACAAGCCCAATTTGTAAAACCTGCAGATAAAGCAAGTGCGATGAAACAACATCCGCAAGTTGTTGAGCAATTTGGCGGTGCGATAGAAGGGCCACTTGGAAATTATGTTGCCGCAATTGGTGAAAAAACCGCAAAAGTTGCCAATTTGGGTGGGCAATGCAAATTCACAGTTTTGAATTCTGATGTTGTGAATGCGTTTGCTGTTCCGGGTTGCTATATTTACGTAACGCGCGGCCTTTTGACCATAATGAATTCAGAAGATGAATTGGCGGCAGTTTTGGGGCATGAAATTGGCCACATAGAAGGGAAACATGCCCTTAAGCGCCAGCAACGTTCAACATGGGCAACAATTGGCGCATTAGCGGTTGGTATTGCGTCAAAAAACCAAGATGTAATGAATACAGCGGGCCAATTGGCACAAGTTTACACCTTAAGTTATTCGCGCGAACAAGAGCACCAATCAGATGATTTTGGCGTAAAACACCTTCAATCAAATAAATATAATTTATTCGCAGCGTCAGATGTTATGACTGCGCTGGGTGCGCAAGAAACATTGGATGCCAAGGTAAGTAGCCGCGAGGCGCGCCAAATTCCAACATGGGCAAGAAGCCACCCTGTAACCACCGAACGTGTTGCGCGCACAAGTGCGGCGGCAACAAAAGTGGGTGCAACGCGAACTTCGCCGCCTAAAATTGTTACGCCATTTTTCAATGTAATTAATGGATTGCGTGTTGGTGATGATCCATCACAAGGTATTATAAATGGGCGTGTGTTCTCGCACCCAGGCATGAAAATAACTTTTGAAGCACCTGTAGGTTATTCGCTTACAAATTCACCAGAGGCTGTGCAGATTCAAAGTTCAAACGGCGTAAGTGCGCAATTTTCAGGTGGTGGCGCGCTAAATAATGAAGGCCTTGATAATTATGCAATTAAAGTAATTAAAGCGACACTCGGTCAAGCCAATGCACAAATTGGAACGCCAAAGGTAGCAACAGTAAATAATATACCTGCCGTATCATTACTTGCACGTGCACAAAGCCAAAGTGGGAAATTGGTGGATGTTGGTGTCTTTGCTTATAATATTAATGGCAAAGCATTTAATTTCACAATAATGGGCCCTGCGGGTGGGCTTGAAACCTCCTATCCAATGACGCAATCTATGCGTATCCTAAGTGATGCAGAAGTTGTAAATATTCGCGCCCGTAAAATTGAAATTGTGACAGTTACTAAAAATGACACTATCCAAAGCCTTTCAGCGCGCATGGCATATCCTGATTATCAGGTTGAAAGGTTCAAAATGATAAATGCAATTTCAACAGATAGGGCATTGGTTGTTGGTGAAAAACTTAAAATCGTATCTTATGAGAATATTAAAAAGTAAGATAACCCGCGATTAATTGAAGTTTTTCGTTAAAAAATAACAATTTATTTTTTGTGATACTTATCGTTTGACAATAAGGGTGTGTTGGGGTATCAATACACCGATATGGAGGCGAAAATGGTTTCACAAATAAACAAAAATGAAAATACGAAATTGCTTATGCTATTTGGTGGGCTTGCCTATCTTGGCGTAATTGCAACCGGTGTATATGCAGAAGGTGTTGTCCGCGGTAGCTTGATTGATTCAAAAGATGCCATTCTTACAATGAAGAATATTGCCCAAAATATGGGGCTTATGCGTATTGCGGCGGTAAATGATATTTTTATACTTGTTTTTGATTTAATTGCTGCGCTTTGTTTATATTCAGTTTTAAAACCCGTAAACCGCGATTTATCGCTTTTGACATTATTGTTTCGGGTGATTGCAATTGGTGTTCTTAGTATCGCCGCTATATTTGCTTATGTGCCAATGTTATTATTAAATGGTGGCGCATACTTGAATGTCTTTGATGCCAATCAATTGGCGGCTTTGGGGCTTTTATCAATTAAAATCCATAATTTATCATATCATGTAAGCTTGATATTATTTGCGATAAATAATGTTATGCTTGGGGTGTTGATGTTTAAATCCGAACATTTTGCCAAATTCATTGCCGCCGCAACAATTGTATTTGGAATAAGCTATTTCACAAATAGTTTTGGCTGGTTCGTTGCCCCAGATTTTCAAGCAAAAATATCAGGAATAGCGCTAAAAACATCATTCTTCTGCGAATTAGCGCTTAGCTTGTGGATGATATATAAGGGTTTTCAGCTTAAAAAATCCCAATAAAATATTTGATATTTGGGTTGTGCCAAATTTATTGGAAAAGTCATAAAATCTCGCTATTAAATTTTAATGCGCACGCAAATCGATAAAATAATAAAATATTTTACTGAAATGGAAACCACATCGCAAAAAGCGGTGTGGATTGCGTTTGCGCTTTTTACAATTGCTGGTGTGGTTTTGGCCTTTGGCATGTTGTTTTTGAAATTTGATCAAGGTGAATTGGCAAATTTTCTTCGAACACTTGCGGGCAAACCTTGGGCGCCATTGGCGGTTACGGCAATTTTCACCTTGCTTGCATTTTTGGGTGCGCCACAATTCGTTTTAATTGCCGCAACTGTTGCAGTTTTTGGTGCATCAGAAGGCGTAATACTTTCATGGATTGCCACAATGGTTTCGGCAATTGTCGGCTATATTATGGGGCGTATTGGCGGCTCTAAAGTTTTAAAACAATTTTTGGGTGGTCGTGGAACACGGCTTTTGAACTTCATTGGCAATAATGGCTTTTTGACAAGTTTAATTGTGCGCCAAGTTCCAACAGGGCCTTTTATTTTGGTTAATCTTGCACTAGGTGCGTCAAATGTTCGTGCATCTTGGTTTATTGCGGGGACGGGGCTTGGCATAATGCCAAAGATTTTACTTGTCGCCTTTGGCGCACATGGGATTGGTCAGGTTTTGAAAGGTGAAAACCAAAATGCAATTTGGTTTTTTATAATGGCAGCGGCAATTTGGGTTTTTATTGTTTTTGTGGTTCGCCCTTTGCTTGTTAAAAAGCAAAACAATGATACTTCACAAATTGCCGAATAGGGCAATTTAACCGTTTGAAGTGGTAAACTTACGTTTTGAAACAATAAAATTTCAAAAAACCACAAATTTTAAAACAAAAATGCGCAAAAATCCACTTGCAAGGGGTTGAAAGAAATTTACTTTCATTGCATAGTCAATGCTTAGACAAAATTTGCAAATCAGTGCAATTGTTTAAAACCCACAACTTTAAAAAAGAGGAATTGAAAAGTGATAAACCAAGTTCGAATTTTCGACACAACAATGCGCGACGGTGAACAATCTCCGGGTGCATCGATGACACTCGAAGAAAAATTGGAACTTGCTAAACTACTCGAAGATATGAAAGTGGATATTATCGAGGCGGGCTTTCCAATTGCTTCGCAAGGTGATTTTGAGGCTGTACGTGCAATTTCACAAATCATCAAAGAAAGCACAATTTGCGGCCTTTCACGCGCTGGTGCCAAAGATATTGAACGCTGTGCAGAGGCTGTAAAACCTGCGGCACGCCCACGCATTCACACCTTCATTTCAACTTCACCACTTCATATGAAGCATAAGTTGAATATGGAACCCGAACAAGTTTTGGAAAAAATCCATGATAGTGTAACGCTTGCCCGTAATTTGGTTGGTGATGTTGAATGGTCAGCTGAAGATGCAACCCGTACCGAACGTGATTTTTTACGCCGTGCGGTTGAAATTGCAATCAAGGCGGGGGCAACAACAATCAATAT
>CAZKYS010000160.1:0-4748 GCA_964557085.1 uncultured Caulobacteraceae bacterium | reverse complement strand
TTTATTTGGTATTTACTTTTTAGATTATGATAAAATGTTGTGTTTTCGTGAATTTTAAATAATTCTGAAATGGCGTTACCCCTCCGTCTTGATTGCGTTGCAATCAATCCACCTCCCCTTCTTCAAGGGGAGGGGCTAGATTAAGCCCCCCCCCCTTGAAGAAGGGGGGCTGTCGAACGAAGTGAGACTGGGGGGTGATTTTCGCCCCACTTCCATTGGCGCTTTAAAATGCTATATGAATGGCAATAATGGAAAAAATTATGGATAAGCAAGAATTAGAATTGGGTGTTAATTTCGCCCCTAAATTTGATGAAAATGGTTTAATTCCAGCGATTGCGCAGGATTTTGAAACTAAAGAAGTTCTTATGCTTGCTTATATGAACCAAGAGGCATTGGAAAAAACCATTGCGACCAAAAAGGCGCATTATTATTCGCGCTCGCGCAAATCATTATGGCTTAAGGGTGAAACATCGGGGCAGATTCAAAATGTGAAGGCCATTAAAACCGATTGCGACCAAGATGTTGTTTTACTTTTGGTTGAAATTGGTGGTGATGGTGGTTGTTGCCATGTGGGGTTTGAAAATTGTTTTTATCGCACAATGGATGAAAATGGCGCACTTGAAATAACAGGCAAAAAGCCGCAATAGAAAATAAAGGTTTTATTGTGGAATTTTGTGCATCACTTTCATTAAAAGATATCGCCCTTCAAAGGGGTGATAGGCTTCTTATTAAGGGGCTTTCGCTTAATCTTGAAAAGGGTGATGCAATTGAATTGCGCGGCGCCAATGGCACAGGCAAAACCACACTTTTACGCGCAATCGCAGGGCTTCATCAACAAAAATTTGGGCAAATTGCTTTTAGTGGTTTGGATGATGCCGCCAACAATGAATATGTTGTTTTAATGGGGCATTTGGATGCCATAAAATCCAATGAAAGTGTTTCGGCACAATTAGAATTTTGGGCCGATTTTTTTGGAACGCCAAAAAGCGAAATTAAAACACATATAAAACGCCTTGAGATTGAACGTCTTTTACCTCTTATGGGCGGCGGATTATCGGCAGGGCAGAAACGCCGCGTGGCATTGGTTCGCGCGCTTATAAGCAAACGCCCAATCTGGCTTTTGGATGAACCCTTTGCCCCGCTTGACACAAAGGGGCGGCAAATTTTGGGCAAAATTTTAGATGAGCATCGTGAAAATGGCGGCATTATAATTGCCGCAGTCCATGATGAGCCACCATGTAAACCAATGCAAAAACTTGATTTAGCGCAATATCAAATTCGTGAGATTGCCGATGTTTAAAGCGTTTATTGCAATTATATCACGCGAAATTCGCCTTAATCTTGGTAATAATGGCGGGGCATTTTTGCCGGCGGCATTTTTTGCGGGCGCAATTTTGATTTTGCCATTTTCAATTGGGCCAGATCCTGAAATGCTGCGCAAAATTGGTGCGGGCTATTTGTGGCTTGCACTTGCGCTTGCCTGCCTTGTATCACTTGAGCGTTTGTTTCAAGGCGATATTGATGATGGAAGTTTGGATCAAATCCTACTTGGGGATTTGCCACTGTCTATCATTATGCTTGGTAAAACTCTGGGGCAATGGGTTGCGGTTGCGATACCTTTGATGTTTGCCGTGCCGATTTCGGGGCTTATGATTAATATTGAAACCCAATATATTTTGCCCCTTACTTTTCAGCTTTTTATCGGCTCTTTGGCGATGTTTTTAATTGGGGCAATTGGTTCGGCGCTTGGGGCGGGTGTGCGGCGCGGCGGGCTTTTGGTGGCCTTGCTTTCTTTGCCGCTTTATACGCCAATCATCATTTTTGGTTCGGGCGCTGCATCACAAGTGATTATGGGAAATGGTATTTTTAGCCAGGGATTTTTACTTATTTGCACAATCTGCCTTGTGGCGATTGTATTGGCTCCAATCGCAATTGCAGCGGCAATAAAACTTCACGCAGACTAAATTAATAAAAAAAAGCCGCAGATTTGCCAAAGAGGGTATGGCAAATCTACGGCTTTAAATAATTGTTTTAATTAGCCTTTAAATAAGCTTAGGATTGCTTGCGGCGCTTGGTTGGCGATTGAAAGCGCTTGTGTTCCCAATTGTTGTTTAACTTGAACCGCTTGAAGGCGTGCTGCCTCTTTTGCCATATCGGCGTCAACCAAATTGCCAATACCTGCTTCTATTGAATCTTGAAGTTTTGAAACAAAAGTATTGTGGCTTTCAAGGCGTTTTGATGCAGCACCAAGTTTTGCCAATTGACCATTGATGAAATCCAATGATGCCGCAGCCCTATCACGTGCCGCAATTGCATTGGCAGTAGATGTTAAATCATCGGTCGTACCAAGATAAACATCGGCAGCAGGGGTTGCAGGCGCAGTACCCGCACCCGCAACAAGGCGCAAATCCAAAATCGGCATGTCAATTGTTAATGAGCCTGTGGTATTTGCCAAGAATGAAAGATTTGCCGCATTACCATCTAAAACATTTGCGCCATCAAATTGTGCGTTTGCGATAATACTTGCGATTTGGTCACGCAATGCGGTGAATTCTGAATTATATGCTGCGCGCGAACTTGCGGAAATTGATGGGTCAGAGGCCGCAACTGCTTTTTCGCGCATTTGTTTAAAGACATCAGAAATAGATTCACCCGCAGCCATTGCAACATCGGCAATTGATTTTGCACGGTCAAGACCAGTTCGAACTGCATCATAGGCTGCTTTTTCAGATCTTTGTTGCTGTGCGATATTATAAATTGCGCCATTATCTTTTGCGGTTGCAACTTTTAAACCTGTATTAATTCGACCTTGCACTTCTGCCAATTCTGAATTGGTTTTGTTAAGGTTTTGTAGTGCAATCATCGCACCAATATTAGTTTGAACACTCGTCATTTTGCCCTCTTAATTTCCATTTTTGTCGCAGGAAATCCCATGAAACCTAAGCTTATGGTTAAAGTGGTAAAATATGGTAAACAACATAGTAACTATAATGATTATTTAGCTATTAATTATGTTTTTTAATGACTTTTTGCACAAAAAAAATGGGGGCAAAGCCCCCAAGTTTTCAATGAAATTATATTTATAAAACTATTTGAATAAAGAAAGAATAGTTTGTGGCGCTTGGTTGGCAATTGAAAGTGCCTGTGTGCCCAATTGTTGTTTAACTTGCAAAGATTGCAAATATGCACTTTCTTTTGCAAGGTCGGCATCAACCAAATTACCAATACCAGAAGTGATTGCATCTTGAAGTTTTGATACAAATACATTGTGGCTTTCAATTCGTTTAGATGCAGCGCCAAGACGTGCAAGTTCGGAGTTTATATAATCCAACGATGCCGCAACTCTATCACGCGCATTTGCGGCATTTGCAGAAGTTGTTAAATCATCAGTAGTGCCAAGATAAACATCAGCCGCAGGAGACGCAGGCGCAGTACCCGCACCCGTTGTTAATGACAAGTCCAAAGTTGGCAATGTAATTGTTTGCGAACCAGAAGTATTTGCCAAAAATGTAAGATTGGCACCGCCACCCAAAATATTTGCGCCATCAAATTGCGCATTTGCGATAATGCTTGCAACCTGGTCACGCAATGCAATAAATTCTGCATTGTATGCTGCACGCGAACTTGCAGAAATTGATGTATCAGAAGCTGCAACTGCTTTTTCACGCATTTGTTTGAAAACATCAGAAATAGATTCACCAGCAGCTAATGCAACATCAGCAATGCCTTTGGCACGATCAAGACCACTTCTTACCGCTTCATATGCAGCAAGGTCAGAGCGTTGTTGTTGTGCAATATTATAGACAGCGCCATTATCTTTTGCCGTCGCAACTTTAAAGCCAGTATTAATTCTTCCCTGAACTGTTTGAAGATCACGTCCAGTCATATTCAAAGCCTGTAATGCTGTCATTGCACCGACATTTGTATTTACGCTTGAACCCATTTTTTGCCCCTTCTTGAGTAATTCTGGCGTTGCGCCAATATTTCGTTTTTATAAGAGCAAAGAATGTGCCAATATGAAACATTTACATAACACGTTGTTTTTATATATTATTTTGTAAAATTACAAAGCAATATTATACATAGCAAAAGGCAATAATTACCTAACGCACTAAAAAAAGTGGAAAATTTTTCCGCCAAAAGAAAAGGCGCACCATAAAGATGCGCCTTAAATCTTCACTGTAATATGGATTAAGCACTTTCATCCAGCATCATTCCGCGGGAATCAATTTCTGGCATTGATTGAAGGGCATCGGCGATATCCTTCTTAGGCCAAATTTTTGTCACTTCACCAGTTTCAGTATTTAGCGATTTATAGATAAAACCTGCAGCATTTGGATTTTTTTCAATAATCAATTTGCTACCATTTATCGATAATTTTGCAGCCAATGCTTCGGTTTTGCTTTTTTGCTCTGCCTCATGTTTTTTGGCTGTATCATCCTTTGTACTATTTGAAGCGACAACTGGCTTATTTTTGTCATTAGCCAAATCATGGCCATGATTAGCCGCATCAAAAGTTGTTTCACCGCTGCTAGCTATAGAGTAGTTTGCGGCGAATGAGATTGGTTTAATCTGTTCTACCATTTTACTTAATCGATACTAATCGATTCCCCTATGCCTATGAAAATGCAGCATTGTTACTTAGGATCAGGCGCCTAAGCGCCCGAACCAATACCCGATATTAACGGAACAATGACAAAGCAATCTGAGAAGATTGATTAGCAATTGAAAGAGCTTGCACACCAAGT
>CAZKYS010000159.1:0-4763 GCA_964557085.1 uncultured Caulobacteraceae bacterium | reverse complement strand
TTCTGTGCCACGAACTGCAACACATCTTTGCCCTGCCGCAACCGCAAGACCAACAACATCGGTTAAGTAATATTCGCCCTTTGAATTATTATTGGTTACATTTGCCAAATGAGTGAACAAATCCTTGGATGAGGCCGCCATTACACCCGAATTACAGAATGTGATTGCAAATTGTTCAGGCGTTGCTTCTTTACCTTCGACAATTTCCAATAAATCACCTTTATCATTTTCGATAAGGCGACCATAAGGTGTTGGGTCGACAGATTCAAAACCCAAAATTGAAACTGCCGCTCCATTTTCAATCGCTTCAAACGCTTTAATGGCGGTTTCTTTGGTGATTAATGGGGTATCAGCATAAAGAACAATAACGTTGCCATCAAAGCCTGCCATTGCGTCTTTGGCGCAATTAACAGCGTGGCCAGTTCCCATTGGCGGGTCTTGCAAAGCAGTCGAACCCTCACCCAATTGAGCGATTGCTTTTGTTGTTGCGTCTTGATTATGCGCACCCGTGACAACGATAATTTTTTCACATTCCAAATCTTTGGCAAGGGCAATTACCCAATCCATCATTGCACGCCCCGCAACTTTGTGAAGGACTTTTGAAAGGCTTGATTTCATTCTTGTGCCATGCCCTGCCGCTAATATTATGGCTGCACGCTTTTTGGAATTTGGCATATCCCCTCCTGAATGAATTAATCCAAATATATGGCTACTTGTTAAGGTTCTTGGGGTAAAAATACAATGCGTAAATTACAATAATAATGTAACAAGCCTTTGCACTTTTGTCACAAGCTAATTATCAGATTTGCCAACACAGCGAGATGCAATGGCACGTTTATTTGAAAATTATACAATCGCATTCGACCTTGACGGTACATTAGTTGATACCGCACCTGATTTAGTGCGTGCAACCAATGAAATCATGGATCTTTTAGAGCTTCCACATTGCGATCTTGATGATATGCGCAAAATTGTTGGGCGCGGTGCACGCGCGGCAGTTGTTAGTGCGGCGGGTCTTCACGACAGAACTTTAAGCGATGAAGAATTACAAGTTCTTTTGCCTGTATTTTTGCAAACTTATGAAAAAGGCATTTCACTTCGTAGTAAAGTTTATGATGGAGCGCACCAATGCCTTAAACTTCTTAAAGAAGAAGGTGCAAAACTAGTTATATGCACAAATAAGCCAACCCATCTTGCCAATAAGGTTTTAGATGAGCTTGGAATCTTGCATGACTTTTTGGGTGTTTATGGCCCTGAATCAACGCCAAAAATCAAACCTGATCCACTTCACCTTTTAACAGCTATCGCAGGTGTGGACGGCAATACGCAAAAAGCAATTCTGGTTGGCGATAGTGAAAATGACGTAATCGCTGCACAAGAAGCAAATGTGCCAGTAATCGTCACATCTTTTGGATATACAACAAAAAAAGCATCAGACCTTGGGGCTGATGCTTTTTTTGATCATTATGATCAATTATTTGAATTATTAGCCAGCTTCATAAAACCGACATAATAAAGCTTTATTATGATTCTTGTGGCGCACGACGGCGTGGTAAGCCATTAATCATGTCCGAACGAACATCAGTACGGCCAGAACGCATAGCAGGCACAAAGCCTTCATCCACAAGGTCAACGGTTACATCATAACCGCGATCGCGCCAATATTCTTGAATCTTAGTCTTTAAACGACGCGCGCCTTCACTTGTGCAGAAATCGCCTTCCATTTTATCCTCTTAAAAAATTCTATATAATAGTAAATTGTCGAAAAAAATTGCCGCACGGCATCGGCGGCAATTCAATGGGCGCCTTAAACTGCATATTGAAAAAAAATGCAAGCAAAAAATAAAAATTTTTTTTAGATAAAAAAAACATTGCGCAAACGCTTTCATACCACTTGACAAGTAGAATATTCCAAGAAGGCATCGAAAATTAGAATTATAAGGCATTTTCTTTCATTTTTATGCAAAATATTTCAATAATAATAACCGCACGGTACGCAAACATGAACCAGTTTTCATATTTTTTTACAAATTATAGTCATTCATAGCGGCTATGCATTTCTGCATGGCACACTATTGAGATAAAAACCCTGTAAAAAACCGTTCTTATTGCAAATCAATCTCACTTTAGAATATTTTTTTTATGAAAATTTCTGAAAAAAAATGAAAAATTACGCCAAGAATCAAAAATAAAAAATAATTATGTGCGTCATTTTGTATGTTGCATAGTTTTGAATCACCCTTTAAGTATTACACCATGAAAGTTGAAAGCACTAAAAATAACGCAATATTTTATTGCGCACGGATGATATTATTCGTGTCATTAGTGCTGCGCTTTCTTATACCGCAAGGCTTTATGATTGATGATAGGGCAAATGGCGACAATCATATAAGAATTGTTCTTTGTAAATCCCAAGGTAGTGAATTAACAACTTTGGATTTAACAAACGCAATAATTCAGAGTCATAAAAAAGATAAAAGCGACAAAAACAGCCAAAATCAAAATATGGAACATTGCAATTTTGTTGGCTTTAATGCCGCAATTGATTTGCAAAGTGCCGATTTGTCTTTTGACAAACCGCTTTTCGAAAAAACAACCGATATAAGCGACAAAATCAATGTTTATATTGGCAATGGCCTTGCTGCACCGCCACCACCTGCAACTGGCCCACCTGCAAATGCATAAAAAACCGCACGGGAAATAAAACCCTTGGAAGCGCTATCATGCGCAATTTTATGCTTTTGTAGGATATATAATGTACAATCAATTTAAAAAGACGCGTCTTAATGCGCGCAAAATTTATGTAAATAGCTTTGTTTCAATTTTAGCCTTGTGCGCTGGTACCGCGTCCGCCCAAGAAACACAAAAAAAAGATGATGCAAGAAAAAGCGAAACTGTTTTTGTTGTCGGTCAAAGAAATAGCCCAATAACTGTTGTTCCGCGCGGCCTTTCAGTTTCATTGAATAAAGCAGATTTCGAAGCTGTAAACGCAATTAATGTTGAAGACTTAATGAAATATGCGCCAAATTTTTACGTGCGTAAAAGATTTGCCGGCGATGATAATGCCGTTGTTGCTTTGCGCGGCGCAAATACCACCCAATCAGCACGCGTAATTGTAATGGTTGATGGCTTTCTAGTTTCCAACTTCCTTGGCAATTTATATTCATTCCCACCTAAGTGGAATGTGGTTGGGCCAAATGAAGTAAAGCAATTTGACATTGTTTACGGCCCATATTCAGCGCGTTACAATGGTAATTCAATGGGCGGGATTGTTTCGGTAACAACAGAGACCCCAAAAGAAAATTCAGGCTTTATATCTGCCCAAGCAACCTTACACCCTTATAAAGAATATGGCGTAAACGAAGAATACAAAGGTTATAATATTGAGGGTGGCTTTAATTGGAAGCAAAAGGATGGCCCATTAAGTGCCCGCCTTTCCTTCCGTCATTTTGATTCAATTGGTCAACCAATGTCATATTCACTATTAAGCCCAACAACAGGCGTGGGCACTGCCGTAACTGGTGCATATGTTGATCCAAGGCTTGCAACACCTGTTTTTGGCGCCGCTTCTTATGGTGACGTATTGCAAGACCAATTGCGTGGCAGAATAGGTATCGGTTTAGCAGGTGATTTTAAATTTGATTTACTTGCTATGGGCTGGCGCACCAAACAGGCACAAGAATCCCCTCAAACCTTCTTGAAGGACGTGAATGGTGCGCCGGTTTACCTTGGCAAAGTGGCATTTAATGGCAAAACCTATAATGCCACTGGCCTTGGTATTTCTAATTTCAATCGCGACGAATATTTGATTGGCGCAAAATTATCTGGCACTTTGGGTGGTTTCAAAACCAATACAAATCTGTCACGTTATATTATTCCAGTATGGGAAAGCCGTTCTGCGGGTGATTATAATAAAGGTATTGCAAATGGCGCAGGTCAATTAGCCAAAACTAATAATCCAGGATGGTGGGCGCTTGATACTGGCGGGGTTCGTGAATTTGGAAATCATAAAATTGCCATTGGCATTAATGGCAATATGTATTCGACAGACCAAACAACTTATAACACCACAAATTGGCGTAGTGCTTCTGGCCAAACATTCTCTGCGGCAAGTGGCGGCAAAACAAGCAATTATGGCATTTATTTCGAAGATGAAATTGCAATTGGTGAAAGCACGCTTTTAACCCTTGGTGCACGCTATGATAAATGGAAAGCTTATGATGGCTATATTTCAAAACAATCAGGCACAGTTAAAGCCACTGATTTATACGAAAGCCGCAATAAATCATCCTTTAGCCCGAAAGCGTCAATTCAAACCGAAATCGCACCTTCATGGTTTGCACAATTATCAATTGGAACGGCAACCCGCTTCCCAACTGTTGGTGAATTATTTCAGGCAAAAATTGATGATGTCACCAAAGAAATCGACCCACAAAGTTTTGATCCAAATTTAAGACCAGAAGTTTCAACCGATATAAGCTTCTTATTGCGTCACAATATTGGCAAAACCCGCATCACAACATCTCTTTTCTATCAAGACATTAAAGATGCGATTGTTTCATTTCAAGGTTTGAACCAATATGGCAATGTCGTTTCAAGCTATAAAAATATTGATTTGACCACTCAATATGGCGCCGAATTAATTGTCGAAGCTAAGGACGTATTATTTAAAGGTTTGGACGCCGAATTCTCTGTATCACGTATGGAAGCTATAACAGTGCGTAATCTTGCGAATACTGCGGCAGAAGGTGTTATGTTACCAC
>CAZKYS010000158.1:0-4777 GCA_964557085.1 uncultured Caulobacteraceae bacterium | reverse complement strand
CCAAATTCCTTTGGGTTGCCGCAATATTATCGCCACGCGCCAAAAGTTCTTCGATTAAAATTCGCCCAAAGCCAGACGAAGTTCCAGTTATAAACCAAGTTTTTGTCATCTAATTTAAAATCGCCTTTAAACCTGCCATTGCGCATTGACGATCTTCATCTTCTGAACCACCAGAAACGCCAATCGCGCCAATTACTTCACCATTTTCAAGTAATGGATAGCCACCACCGAAAAGAATTACGCCGTCTTGTGCGCCAATTCCGTCTTTTAATGT
The DNA here is from genome assembly GCA_964557085.1 of uncultured Caulobacteraceae bacterium. GTDB lineage: Bacteria > Pseudomonadota > Alphaproteobacteria > Caulobacterales > Aquidulcibacteraceae > Pseudaquidulcibacter. Next base: position 4,503 of record CAZKYS010000158.1, on the reverse strand, counting down.
TGGATTTGCACTTAGGGCATTGCATAAATCGTCGGTTGAAACGCCAAATACTGCGGCCGTATAGGCTTTATTTTTGGCAATTGTTACAGATGCCAAAAATGCGCCATCGTCACGTAAAAGCGCAACTACGTTTCCTGCCCTATCTGCAATTGCAACAACCATTTTTGCATTTAGTTTTTTGGCTTCTTGCAATGCAGCTTTGGCGGCAATTAATGCCGCCTCTAAACTTATGTTATTATTGGGTTTTGATATTTGCATTATATTCTTTTGAATAAAGGGCTTTTATTTGCTTGTGCATCATTTTTGGTTAGGAATTTTTCGGTGAAAATATCACGTTCGAAAAGTCGCCCTTGCATAAGCGCAGTGATACAAGCATCAATCATCAATGGCGGCCCGCAAAGATATGCGGTTTGCCCCATGAATAAATTATCAAAATGCTGCTTTGCAACTTCATGAACAAAGCCTTTTGCACCATTCCAATCACTATCGTCACCAAATTCAGAAAGCGCGGGTATATAAGTAAAATTAGGGTGATTTTTTGCAAGTTCAGAAAATTCATCAAAGCCATATAAATCGGCCCTGGTGCGAACCCCGTGAATTAAAGTTATTGGTTCATTATATCCTTCGGATAATAATTCAATAATCATGGAGCGTGGGCTTGAAACCCCTGTGCCACCTGCCAAGAATAATTTTGGCCCACCTCGCGATTTACGTGTAATAAAGCGCCCATAAGGGCCAGAAATTTTAATTTTATCGCCAATTTTCAAATTTTCATGGATATAGGTTGTGCCCACACCATTTTTAACAAGGCGAACTTGAAGATTAATTTTATCATTTTCACTTGGTGGATTGGCAATTGAAAATGCGCGTGAACCTTCAATATTAGGAAGATTTAGATTCACATATTGCCCAGCCTGAAAATCAATTGTATCGCCATTGATTTTAAATGTGATACCTTTGACATCATGGGTAAGGTTTTCAATTGCAACAACTTCGCAATCAAAATCTTTAACCGCAATTCGGCGTGCATCTGGCTCTTCATCAATTTCGGCTTCAATTGTTGTATCGGATTGAAGGCGGCACTCACAGGCAAGTGTTTTGCCGCCATCACGTTCAAAATCCATCAATGCAAAGGGTGATGCATTGCCATGCTCCACCTCACCATCAAGAACATCAACCTTACAAGTGCCGCACAATCCGTGACCACATGCATGGGGCAAATAAATACCTGCCCGCAAACATGCATCCAAAACTGTTTGGCCTTCTTCAACTTCAATTTCTTCGCCAATCGGCTCGATAGTGAGGAGGAATGACAATTTAAATCCCCTTGCCTTCATACCCGTTTAAACCGGGTGTAGTAAAACGAATTAATGATTTGTGGCGCACACCCTGTTCACCAATTGATTTTGAAAAATCAGGGTTCGCAGGTTTCCCATCAATAATCCATTCAACTTTTGACCAGTCGATTTTTTCAAAATCAGGATGCGTTCCATAAACACTTTTTGCAACTTCTGGCAAAGCGCCAAAAGGTGTTGGCGGGGGCAATGGTGCCGCCATTGCCGCCACGAATGACATGTGATTATTCCAATAAAGATAGACCATAAGATTGCCGTGATATTGTTCGGGCAAATCGCGGTTTGGGTTGAAATCTTTGTAATTATCGACAATTGCTTTTACTGGCATTTCACCCTCCCCCTATTCTGCGGCTTCTTTTGATGTGGTTTGCTTCCAAGATTCCCATAATTGATGGTCAGCTGAACCAACATATTCACCACCATCACCAGGCTGGAACATATAATAAGCCAAAACATCAGGAATGGTTGGACCACCGCAATTGCCTTGGAAAATTTGCTGAATTGGAAGCCATGAAGAGATGAATTTCTCTGGCTCTCTATCAAATATATCTTTGCAACCATCAGAGCAGAAATGATAATGTTGACCATCATATTCGCTTTCACGGAAACAAGTCATATTTGGATTATCAGGTTCAGAGAAAGTCATCGGCAATTGGCAGCAATGGCAAAGTTGCAATAGGCCATTATAATAGAAGCGATTACCCTCTGCCTCTTGCTTTTTCCAAAGCTCGAAACGTGGGCGATAATATTTATCAAATGTATTTGGATATTTTTCAGATAACCAATTCATATGCTCTTCATCTGGCATCCATGCATGAAGACCTGTAACATGTGACAATTGATATAGAAGACCATAAAGCTGGTGTGAAATATGCTCACATTGCGCAGTTGCTTCTTCTGAATATTTTGGTGGTTTAAGGCCATAACGCTCAAGATCTTTGAATAAAGAACCGCCTGCTTCTACAAAATAAATATCCCATGCTTCTTTCCATGACATAACTTTTTTCGGAAGCATGTAATCCATCATCATTGATACAAGACCAAGCAGACGGAAACCACGCCAGAACCATTTATCAACCCATTCTTGAACAATCGGAAGATTATCAGGATGTTGTTCAAGCAAGAATTTGATTACTTCAATGCCCAATGTCATGTGGCGGCTTTCATCCGATTGCGCAGAGAAGCCAAAGGTAACAGTTGACATATCACCATTATAAGCTGCACCCGACATGAATGGCACGAAAAGCAAATTAGTAAGCAAATATTCAAACGCAAAACCAATTGCAATCATGAATTCAAATGGGCCTGCGGTTCTTGCATCATCAAAGAATGATTTTGGAACTGAAAGATAGAAAACCCTATCATGCATTTTAGGGAATTCAGATAGACCATTGAAATGCTTGTTAAAATGCGAAATGGTATGGCATTGGGTTTGGAAGTGGCGCAATTCATCCAATGATTGCATTTGTGCCGCAACACGTGGCCCAACCCCGCGAAGGTGACGACCAGTGAACGCAAAGCCGCGATGCGCTTGATATTCTTCTGGCGATATGCCGGTTAGGAATAATTTCAAAACATTGATATAGCGCGCATCAGAAATATTGGTTTGCCCATTATTTTGTGCAAAAGCATCAATAACAGCGTATAATTTACGTTCTTTTTCCGCTTGGAATTTCCAATAAGTATCCATTGTCAAACGGAACGGATCTTCCCATTTTGACCAATCAGTGATTTTGATACCTTCAAATTTATCATAAGGGAAAACATCATCCATTTTTTGATATGTTGTTTCCCAATCTAATCCACGTGTTAGGTGAGCATATTTTTGCTTAATGCCCATTTTCTTTTTGGTGGTCATTTTATAACTCCCTTGTTATAAATATTTTAAATTTTAATTTTTGCGTTCAGCTCGCCTTCGCTCGCTTGGCGCCACGCAGGCTTAGCGCCTCAATGGCGCTTGGTCGCTTCGCTCCATATGCCTGCATAACGCTCATTTTAGTGTTTCCAAGAAATTTTAATTCTGTCATCATCTTCATCGAGGTTTCCAGCGAATGAGATAATGATAAGATGGATTTCTTGTGGGTCCCATTCAGAACCCAATTTTTCTTCAACTGTTGCACGATTGATTACCAATTCATCATCGCAGTCAAACTTGGTTGCGCCCGGCATATTAAGAGTTCGGCAATTTGGATTGTCTGATAAAATTGCTTCGGCAACAGGGCGGGCTTCATCATTATGGTAAAGTGTGATTGATGCTACTTGTGCCATGACTAAACCTCCAAGCCCAATGATTTTGCGATTGCGCGGGTTTTGTCGGCATAGGTTTTGCCAAGTTCGGCAATACCCATTTGCGAACCATAGGTTTCAAGTGCACTTTGTGCCCTATCAATCCATTTTTTCGCCCATGATGATACTAATTCTTTATTTTGCGCGCTTTCGGCAGCTACAATTTTAATTGTTGAATGTGACCAACGGGCTTCTTCTTTGCCCCAATCATTCATGAATTCGCTTAGCATTGAAATTGGCAATGCCGCCTCACCCCATGCGTCATCCATGCCATTGTAAATTGCTTCAAAGATTGTTGCATTCACACCCAAAACTTGGGCAACATAAAGTTCGAAAAAGTCACGCTCAACCAAAGTATCTTCGATTAATTTACGAATGCCTTGCCATGCGGCATCATTCATCCATGCATCTTTAGCTTTATCAAGGCCGTCACCAGTTTGACCATCAAGCTCAAGGCCGATACGTGAAACAATCTGTGCCATTCCCAAATGATCACCCGCGGAGAATATGCAAGGCGCAGTTACCGCAGTTCCATAACCACGTTGCGTAATTTCTGCCATGTTCATATTGCTGCCCCAATGAAGGTGGCGAACTGGAATAAGGCCGCGAATTAATTTTTCATTGGTTTGCGGCGCAATTTTTCCAAGAAGGTTTTTATCTTCAACGAATGTGAAATTTCTATCAACCGCTTGGTTCATATTGGCGCGCGCAATATTATATGTTGCATAATAATATTGGCGTGGATCAAGTGGCTTATACCAATCTTCCATAATTACTTTGGTTTTGGCTGTGTCATAATGCCAAAATTCTGGTTCCCATAAAGGTTTATAATGGAAATTTTCCGTTGCCTGAACGTCAAAGG
>CAZKYS010000157.1:0-4783 GCA_964557085.1 uncultured Caulobacteraceae bacterium | reverse complement strand
GGCTGCGACATATCCGAACCATCAGAAGCAATCTCATTAATCAATTCAATATCTTCTTGGGAGTAAAAGTTTGGGGCGTCAGTCATAATATATTCCTTTTTTGCGAATCGTTATTCGCTTGTTTGAGCCTAAATAACAACAAAACATGTCAACTAAAAGAAAAATGCCCAGTGCGATTTAATCATAATATTACCAAAGTATAGCCAATTTTGCGCCCATTTTTGAACATGTTTACTTTTCATACAAACTTTGAAAGGTGAAATCATGTCAAACACTAGAAGTATAAAGTTTAATAATAGAACAGATATAAAAATCTTAGTTTCATTATTATTAGTAACAATTGCAAATTTTCTATTTTTTAAAAGCCCGATTGGTTCCACAATTGGGCTTTTTAGTATCTTATTACTTGCCGCAATTTGGTATTTTCAACCCAAGTTACACAGATTATCCAATGCCCGATTGTTGGCAATTTCAAGCTTAATTAGCGCTACATCAATGATTGAAGCGCCAAATTTATTTCAATTTGCCTTTTTTATGTTTTTAAGTTTTTCCTTAGTATTAATGCCAAAAATACGCAAAAACATTGCGTTGCCAAGAATTATAATTGTTTTCCTTGGTCAGGTTTTATCGTTTTGGACACGAATAATAATTGATACAAAACGAATTTTAAAAATTTCAAACCAAAAGACAAATAAGAAATTTGGTTTTGGGAAAATTATCCAATTATCAATAGCACCAGTATTTTTTGGCATTGTTTTTATTGCAATGTTTTATAATGCAAACCCAATTCTAGAAAATGCATTGGACAAAATTGATTTAAGCGTAATTTTTAAAGCTATATCAATTGAAAGAATTATTTTCACCGCATTCACATTATCAGCAATTTGGTATTTTATCCGCCCACAAATAAAATCAAAGCTTCTTTCAACCAACAATATTGAATTAAAAAATGAACAGAATAATTCATTCTATAATTATATCTTTAACCCACAATCGGTGTTCCTTTCACTTCTTTTGTTCAACGTAATTTTTGCAATACAAAATTTATTAGATTTAACCTTCCTTTGGAGTGGTAACCCGCTTCCTGATGGCCTTACCCATGCACAATATGCACATAGAGGTGCATATCCGCTAATATTTACAACCTTCCTTGCTGCTTGGTTTGTTTTATTCGGCCTAAAAAATTCAGAAGGGAATAACAAAGCAAAATATCTGGTTTATTTTTGGATTTTACAGAACATATTTCTTGTTACATCATCCATTTTGCGCACTTTAAATTATATTGATGTCTATTCCCTAACATATTTACGGGTTGCGGCATTGATTTGGATGGGCCTTGTTGCATTTGGGCTATTTTTAATCATCGTCAAAATACAATTTAAAAAAGATAATTTATGGCTGATAAATACAAATTTTTGCTCATTAATCGCAACAATTTTGATTTGTAACTTTATCAATTTTGGAAGCATAATTTCATGGCACAATGTTAAACATTGCCAAGAAATTTCGAAAAGCAATTATAAGTTGGATACTAATTATTTATCAAGCATCGGCGTTGAAGCATTACCGGCAACTTTGTGGGCAATAACGCAAATTTCGAATAATCCAAACAATTTGGAATTAAAAACTTCACTAAATGAAATTGCCACTAAATTTAAAGAAGAACTCGCGCTTAACACGGGCGATTGGCGCTCTATCACATTCAGGCAGTATCGACTTTCCAACGAAATTACTGAACTTAAATAGCAAAAACACTATAAAATAAGGGGTGATTACAGTTTGCCCCTTTATTTTCCATACCTTTTATGCCATACGCGCCCTCTAATCGAATGGTTGCGGTCAGCCTTGGTATTGGTTTCATGGTGAAATCTTGCGAAAGTGTCTGATCCATCGGGAAAATTGCCCAACAATTATCCTGCCGCAACCGCAATATGGGAAGTAACAAATGCCATTCTATGAGCATGTTCTTATCACGCGGCCTGATATTTCGCCGCAACAAGTTGATACACTTGTTGAAGAAGTAACAAATCAAATCACTGCTGCGGGTGGTAAAGTTGCAAAGACTGAATATTGGGGTCTTCGTAATCTTGCATACCGCATCAAAAAACACCGCAAAGCACATTATTCATTGTTGAATATTGAAGTTTCTGCTGCTGCAATGACAGAAGTTGAACGTCAATTGAAAATCAATGAAGACGTATTGCGTTATTTAACAATTCGCGTTGAAGAATTGGACAATGAGCCTTCTGTTATTCTTGCTCGTCGTGAGAAAGAAGAAAAGAAAGCAAAAGCACGCGCAGAATTTGCAGCTTCTGAATTTGAAGCTGAAGATGAAGCAGAGGAGGCATAATCAATGGCTACTAAATTTACCATTTCAAATCTTCCTACACGTCGTCCATTCCAACGCCGTCGTAAAGTATGCCCTTTTTCGGGTGATGCTGCTCCAAAAATTGATCACAAAGATGTAAAATTATTGCAACGCTTCTTGTCTGAAAAAGGCAAAATCGTTCCATCTCGCATCACTGTGGTTTCACAAAAGAAACAACGTGAGTTGGCACGCGCAATCAAACGCGCACGCTTCCTTGCTTTGTTGCCATACGCTGTAGCATAGGGGGTAATTATGGTTGAAGTAATCCTTCTTGAACGCGTTGGTAAACTTGGTTCAATCGGCGACGTTGTTAAAGTAAAACCTGGTTTTGCACGTAACTTCCTTTTGCCACAGAAAAAAGCACTTCGTGCGACTGCTGCTAACAAATCTCTATTTGAAGCACAACGCGCACAAATCGAAGCTAATAACCAAAAAGCTAAAGAAGCTGCTATTGCAAATGGTGAGAAACTTGCAGGTCAAGCATTCGTTCTTATCCGTTCTGCTGGTGAGTCTGGCCAATTATATGGTTCAGTAAGCTCACGCGATATTGCTGAAGCTGCTATTGCTGCTGGCTTTAAAGTTGAGCGTCACCAAGTTCTTTTGAACGCACCAATCAAAACAATTGGCTTCCACAGCGTGAACGTTAAACTTCACCCTGAAGTTGAAGTGCAAGTTCAAGCGAACGTTGCACGCACAAGCGAAGAAGCTGATCGTCAAGCTAAAGGTGAAGACGTAATCAAAGCTAAATTGGATGAAGAACGCGCTGCTGCTGAAGCACAAGCTGCTGAAATTGCTGAAAATGCAGTTGAATTAGACGGCCGCGAATAGTTTTTCGACAATTAAAAAGTTTAAAGCCCCGCAATTTGCGGGGCTTTATTTTTGTTTAAATTATTTATTCAGTGTACATTTCGCGTAATTTTTGAATATCTTGTGGCGATAGGCCAATTTCTTTATTCAAATATTTATCAACACTGCCCCATTTTTCATTAATTTCACGGAATGCACCTTCTAAAAAAGCCTGCCCATTTTCATCTTTTAATGGTTGCGGAACTCCTGCATTTGGTGCGCTTTGATATTTGGCAAACAATTGTGCAGCCGCATTATCTTTATGGGCCTCAAGATTGATTTTTGGCATTTCAAACTGTGGCTGGCGGTATTTTGTTGATAGATGATAATCATTGATTATATCATTTTTTGCGACACCCAAAGATGACAAAATCATTGATGTTACAAAACCAGTTCTATCCTGCCCTGCCGAGCAATTATAAGCTAACGGGACATCTTTTTTCAACAATTCATTGAAAATTTCTCTTAATTGCGGCGCAAATTTATATGGAAAATTTCTATATAATTGCACACCATTTTTAGGCGGCGAGCCATCATTGGCTTTCATCATTGAGGTAAATGAATAATTATAGGTCGCATAATTAACATTATCAATTTTAGTTGGCGCAAGTACACGTTCCTCCGTGGAACGCAAATCATACATTTGCTTTAGATTTAGTTTTGCAACTTTCGCCTTATCCGTTTCATCTAAAAGCGCACTTCCACCAGAGCGATAGATTTTACCCCATTTCACATGCTTTCCAGATGAGGTCGTATAACCGCCAATATCGCGAAAATTTGATCCAGTTGCTAATGGCAACACACGTTCGGCAGTTTTTAAAACTTGCTTATCCATATCGTCAACAAGAATAAAATATAGCCTTGTATTTGTATCACTATTAACCAAAAAGCTACCAGATTTATCGTTTTTTGAAACAATCATATCAATAGTTAAATTGCCATCTGGTCGCTCTGACTTATAAATTGTAACTGGGTTTTTGTTTTCCCATGTGATCTGCAAATCATTTGAGTTGATACGTATCGCAGTTGGTAAAGCTTTAAAATCAGCGAATGCGCTATTTGAAGCTAGGGCAAATACTAAAATAGCATAAGAGGGTTTAAATTTAATATTTAACATTGAAATCAACTCCAAAAGTGCGTGGTTCATTATACATTCCCCAACGGCCAATAACTGACCAAGAGCCTATGCTTTCATAGAAAGTATGTTGTTCGTTAAATAAATTACGTGACCAAAGCGCAATTTGAAGGCGCGTATCTTTGGTCAATTTAATATCAGATAAAGCCAAACGTCCATTCACAACATTTGATGCATCGGTTAACGCCAATTCAGACGATGATGAATGATAACCATCAGCATAAGAATAATCCAAATGCGCAGATAATTTCGCAAAACTTAATGGTTTTTCATAATCTATCGCAAAGCTTACCGCATTTTCTGGCGTATAAACCAAGAATAATGTTGATAATGCATTATTGGCAAATGGATTTGGCGCTTTTGGAATTTCACCTTTCGTATAAGCGTAATTCAAACTAAGGTTTAATCCACGAATTGGTGCATAAGAAAGTTCA
>CAZKYS010000156.1:0-4793 GCA_964557085.1 uncultured Caulobacteraceae bacterium | reverse complement strand
ATATACAAAAAATTGAAAGTGTAATAGCTTAAATCAATGGAACAGAATCAAATAGAAATAGCAAAAGATTGCTTAAACGCCGCCGAAAACGACACCCTAAACTTCCCACAAATTGTTGGAAACCTAATTGCGGCGGGGTTTGAATCCTACACAATTGATTTTAGACTTGGAAAAGCCTTTTATTTTTTACAAAGCGGTGAGGCGGTAACGCTAGATACGCATAAAGTATCTGCCGAAATCGGCAAAGATTTTGATGTTGAAACAATAAAAGCCGCCATTAAAGAAGCCCAACAACAAGTTGAAAACTATACATACAAAGGCTTTTGCAAAAAAACTATGCAAGCAGGATGCGTTGGATATATCGTTTCATTCGTAGGAAAGCGCGCGGTTTATTTCGGACGAACAGGCGAAACCCATGTGGAACATTTCCCGCAATAATTTTTTTTACAATTATAGATTTTTATTACTTGGTGATTTGGAGTTCAAGTTTTTCTTGTGAAATAATTTACTTAATGATATGATTTAATCATATCGATTAAAAATTGGAAATCATCATGCGAACCACTCAAGCAATTAGTATAACTTTACCACACGAAATGGCGCAAATGGTAAAATCGAAAGTTGCGTCTGGCGAATATGCAAGTGAAAGCGAAGTAATTCGTGATGGCTTACGCTCGCTACAAGCGCGCGATATTGCATTAGAAAAGTGGCTCAGAGAAGAAGCTGTTACTGCTTATGATGAGGCAAAAAAAAATCCACAATCACTAATCAGCGGTATGAATATACGTCAAAATCTATCAAGAAAACATAATGCCGATTTTGGTGATTAATGAAATATAATGTCATTTATTCGCCAAAAGCACAAAGCCAATTAAGTAATATCTTTGAATTCATATCGGCCAAAGCAAGCGAAGAAATAGCGGCAAAATTCGTAACTTCAATCATCGATTATTGTGACGGATTTGAAACTTTTCCTGAGCGTGGTTTGTTACGAGATGACTTACGAAACGGTTTGAGGATAATAGGATACAAAAAGCGTGTAACAATTGCATTTTATGTTGATGAAATTAATGTTGTAATTCTTGGTATTTATTATGGTGGACAAGATTTTGAAGGTGATTTTTAAAAATTAATCTAATCAGTTGACTTTTTCAATTGCTTTAATGTGTCTTTCTCATTGCTAATTTCTAAGGCCTTATTGAATCTGTTCTTTCTGTTTTCACGCGAAATATACCAATCATCGAATAAAGTTTCAACAAGTTCAATTAAACATTGTGCCTCATTTGCTTCAACATCAATAATCTCGTTAACGTCTTTTTCCATATGAGCGCCAATGTTGCCAATCTTTCTAATTGCATCAATGGCTTCAACACTTTCAATAGAAATTTCTCGTGGCGCAGTATTTTCTTCAACTTGATTTTTGAGCTCGCTTATCTCTTTATATAATGTAGATTCTGAAATGCCGCAAAAATCTCTAATCATGCCTTGAAGGCATCTTCGTATTAGAGTTGCAGATGCTTTTGGGCTTGCGTCTTTTATTAAACAGGCCTCTAAATAATCTTCTGCGATTGCTTTTGGTATGAAATCTGGAATTATTCGAGCATCGGATTGAGGTAAAAGTCTTTTATTAAATAGTTGTTTTGTATCAACAAGTTTCTTAGTGCTTGAGGATAATGAATTTGGAACCATACGAAATTCATCAATAAAGATTGAAGAGTAAATGGTAATTTTATTACATTTAGGGTTAGCGCATTTTATTTTTTCATATGTGCCTAAAAGATAATCTTCACCATTACCTGTTATTGAGGCGACATCTAATTGATTTGTGCACTTATTATAATTATTTACTGTAACGGCTTGTTGCATTTCACAGTATGGACATTTCCAAGTAAACGGAGGTTCTCTCATTTTATTCTCAAAGTAAATATTGAATTATTATATAAATATATGATGAATAAATAGATTAGCAACAACTTTTAATAGCAAATGAAATTATCGCACCCAGCCCCCTTCACAATCCCTCCAAAATCCTATAAGGACACCTTTGTCTGACTGATTCAGGACGTTTTATGGCTCATGCTTTTTGGCGTGGGTCAATTTTGCGTCTATTGTTTGCGGTGGTTAAGATTGGGTTCAGTCGCCCGGAATTGCCACGTTGTAGAATGTAAATATTGTTATTTTTCAAATCATTATAAGTCAAATTTAATTTGGCGCAAAATAAGGAATACACGATGACGTTGTCGTTCACAGGCAAAAAACGTATTCGTAAATCGTTTGGTAAAATTGTTGAAACAGTTACAATGCCAAACCTAATTGAAGTTCAAAAATCTTCATATGATCAATTCTTACAAATGGACGCAGAACCTAATGCCCGTAAAGACGAAGGCATAGAGGCGGTTTTCCGTTCAGTTTTCCCAATTAAAGACACGCAAAATCGAGCGACTTTGGAATATGTTTCATATGAATTCGAGCGTCCAAAATTTGACGTTGATGAATGTATCCGCCGCGATTTAACTTTTGCTGCGCCTTTGAAGGTAAAACTTCGCTTGGTAACTTTCGAAGTTGATCCAGAAGGCGGTGAGCAGGCGGTTCACCTTATCAAAGACATTAAAGAACAAGATGTCTATATGGGCGAAATTCCTTTGATGACTGACAAAGGAACTTTCATTGTAAATGGTACAGAGCGCGTAATCGTATCGCAAATGCACCGTTCACCTGGTGTGTTCTTTGACCATGATAAAGGTAAAACCCATTCTTCTGGTAAATTATTGTTTGCGGCGCGCGTTATTCCTTATCGCGGTTCATGGCTTGATTTTGAATTTGATGCCAAAGACGTAATCAACGTTCGTATCGACCGTAAACGTAAATTGCCTGCAACTTCTATGTTGTTGGCACTTGGTTTAACGCCTGAAGAAATTCTTTCAACTTTCTATAAATCAATCACTTATTCTAAAAATAAAGACGGTTGGTCAAAACCATATTTGCCAGAACAATGGCGTGGTGAAAAACCAAATGCTGATTTGATTGATGCGGCAACTGGCAAAGTTATTGCCAAAGCTGGTGCAAAAATTTCTGCACGTGCAGCAAACAAACTTGCTGAAGACGGTGTTAATGCGCTTTTGGTTGCTGATGAGGATTTGATTGGTCGTTATGCTGCGTTTGACCATGTGAACCCTGAAACTGGTGAAATCTTCATCGAAGCTGGTGATGAAATTACCCATGTTGCATTGGTTGATATGAAAAATGCAGGCATTGAGGAAGTGGATGTTCTTGCAATCGATGGTCAAAATACTGGCCCTTGGATTCGTAACACTCTTGCGCTTGACAAAAATGACAGCCGCGTTGGTGCATTGACCGATATTTACCGCGTTATGCGCCCTGGTGAGCCGCCAACCCAAGACACTGCAGAGGCAATGTTCAATTCATTATTCTTCGAAAAAGAACGTTATGACTTGTCAAACGTTGGCCGTGTGAAAATGAATTCGCGCCTTGGCCTTGAATGTGATGATGAAGTTCGCGTTCTTCGTAAAGAAGATGTGATTGAAATCTTGCGCGTAATTCACGATTTACGTGATGGCAAAGGTGAGATTGACGATATCGACAATCTTGGTAATCGCCGCGTTCGTTCGGTTGGTGAATTGATGGAAAATCAATATCGCATCGGCCTTACACGTATGGAGCGTACAATCAAAGAACGTATGGGTTCAATCGAAATCTATACTGTTATGCCGAATGATTTGATTAACTCAAAACCTGTTACGGCATCGGTTCGTGAGTTCTTTGGTTCATCGCAATTGTCACAATTTATGGACCAAACTAACCCACTTTCAGAGATTACACATAAACGTCGTCTTTCTGCATTGGGCCCTGGTGGTCTTACACGTGAGCGCGCAGGCTTTGAGGTTCGCGACGTTCACATCACTCACTATGGTCGTATCTGTCCGATTGAAACACCAGAGGGTCCAAATATCGGTCTTATCAACTCATTGGCGACTTTTGCGCGTGTAAACAAATATGGCTTTATCGAAAGCCCATATCGCAAAGTTGAAAACGGCAAACTTAAAGATGACGTTGTTTATCTTTCTGCAATGGACGAAGCAAAATACACAATTGCACAGGCCAATTCAATTGTTGATAAAGACGGAAACCTTGAAGAAGAACTTCTAGAGGCTCGTGAGGCAGGTGAGGCGACAATGGCACACCGCGCAGACGTAAACCTTATGGACGTTTCACCTAAACAGGTTGTTTCGGTTGCTGCGGCACTTATTCCGTTCCTTGAAAACGATGACGCGAACCGCGCATTGATGGGCTCAAACATGCAACGCCAAGCGGTTCCTTTGGTTCGCGCCGAAGCGCCACTTGTTGGTACTGGCATGGAAGCTGTTGTTGCGCGCGATTCAGGTGCAACAATCGTTGCCCGCCGTACTGGTATTGTTGAACAAATCGACGGTACACGTATCGTTATTCGTGCAACTGCGGAAACTGACCCAACTAAACCTGGTGTTGATATTTATCGTTTGATGAAATTCCAACGCTCTAACCAAAATACTTGTATCAACCAACGTCCTTTGGTGAAAGTTGGCGATGAAGTTAAAGCTGGTGACATTATTGCCGATGGTCCATCAACTGATTTGGGCGAATTGGCTTTGGGCCGTAACGTTCTTGTGGCATTCATGCCTTGGAATGGTTACAACTTTGAGGATAGTATCTTGATTTCTGAACGTATCGTTCGCGATGACGTTTTCACATCAATCCACCTTGAAGAATTTGAAGTTTCAGCGCGTGATACAAAA
>CAZKYS010000155.1:0-4830 GCA_964557085.1 uncultured Caulobacteraceae bacterium | reverse complement strand
CGCCAAACTGAAAAGCGCGAAGAAATTGGTGCGGCTTTACAAGAAAAAACAGGCGCAATATTAGTTCCCCCTTATGATCACGAAGACGTAATCGCGGGGCAGGGGACAATTGGGCTTGAACTTGCCGACTTTGCAAAACAAAAAAATTTCGAATTTGATTATGTTTTAACACCGGCTTCTGGCGGTGGTTTGGCATCGGGCGTTGCATTAGCCCTTGAAGAATTATCACCAAAAACAAAAATGCTTATTGCCGAACCTTTGCATCATGAAAGATTGAAAAACTCACTTGAAAATGGCGCGCGCGTTGAAAATGCAAAAGGTTTACCGCTTTCAATCCAAGATGCACTTATGTCGCCAAGTTGTGGTGAATTAACTTTCCCAATTTTATATAGAAATGGCGCAAAGGCATTTGGCATTAAAGATGATGATTGTTTAAAAGCAATGAAATTCGCATTTGAAAATTTGCAAATCATTATTGAGCCGGGCGGCGCGGCCGCACTTGCACTTGCATTATTTGGCGGCGTTGATTTGGTCGGTAAGAATATTTGTATTATCGCATCTGGCGGTAATGTTGATGCCGATTTATTTTACAAGGCAATAAAATAGAAATTATTGGGCTTTTTTAAGTACAAATAATTTTGCAACTTGCTTTTGAAGTGTTTCGCCAAATTGGTTTTTGGTTTCACTTTGCATGGTAACAAAGCCGTGCGAAGGTCTTGAATTTATTGGTTTTATATCAATTACTTTTGAATGAACTTGAAGTATGTGGCCGGCGCGCGTCGGCATGGGCCATGAAACTTCAACGCCTGCACCAATCATTCCGCCCGCAACCTTCATGTTGCCTTCAACTTGAAGTTTCATGCTTATGGATGCAGTATGCCACCCGCTTGCGGCAAGGCCGCCAAAGAAAGTTTGTTTTGCGCTTTCTTCATCGGTGTGGAAAATTTGTGGATCAAATTTATTGGCAAATTCAATAATTTCTTCTTTTGTCATTTCATAGGTCGAGCTTATGAATTCTTGACCAATTTCGAAATCCTCAAAATAAAAAACTTTTGAATTTGCCATTGAAATTATACTTTTTTCACAAATTCAGTACGCAATACAAGGCCACGAACTTTTTCAACATTGCATTCAATTTCATCAGGATCATCAGTAAGGCGGATATTTTTCGCAACAGAGCCACGTTTTAAAGTAACACCGCCAGAACCTTTAACCTTAAGGTCTTTGATTAAAGATACGCTATCGCCATCTTTTAAAATATTGCCATTGCTATCGCGAACGATAATTTCATCTTCGTCAGACATGTTCAATCCTAATGTTCTATGCGCTTTGGTTCATTGCGCGTTACGTAAATTGCACCCAAAAGTGCAAGTGCGATAAGGCATGATGATAAAATCATCGCTGCGCCTGGTAAGTTCAAGCCTTTTCCTTTTGTAATAAAAAACTCGAAAATATGTGAAAAAACTGGTGGGCCAATAATGCCTGCCGTTGCGGTCATTGAACCCAATGCACCTTGAAGGCGACCTTGTTCAACCGGCGAAACTTTGGACGTAAGGAATGCCTGAATTGATGCGCCATAAACACCCCATAAAGCGGCAAATCCAATAGAGATATAAACGAAAATAGGCGTACTTGCCAATCCATAACCCAAAAATCCAATTGAACCACATATAAGGCCAAAATAAAGCGCATATTTTTCGCCAATTGCGCCAACAATGCGCTTTATAAGCCCGCCCTGAACAATGACACCCGAAATGCCGACCATCATCATAAGCATTCCGGCTTCTTTTTGTGTCCAGCCATAACGGTAATTTGCATATAAAACGAAAGTGGCGGGAAGGGCGATATGGGCAACATCATTCAGATATTTGATAATTGCCAAAGAACGAACTTCTTTATTGTCACGGAAAAATTCCAATGCGGCAATCGGGTTTGCTTTTGACCATCTAAAGGCGGTTCTTTTTTCTGGTGGCAAACTTTCTTTTAGGAATGTTAGGCCAAAAAAGAATGAAATTGTTGATGAAATCGCGGCAAAATAAAGCGGTAATTGAAGGTTTTTTGCCCCCATAATCCCACCAATTGCAGGCCCCAAAACAAAGCCCAAACCAAAGGCAGCGCCCAAAAGGCCAAATTTTGCGGCGCGTTTTTCGGGCGCCTCAGTGTCGGCAATATATGCGTATGCGGTTGAAACACTGCCCGAAACAATACCCGATAAGATACGCGAAAATAATAAAACCCATAAATTTGGTGCAAGCGCGCCGATTAAAAACGCAATTGCCTGCCCACCATTTGAAACCAAGAAAATTGGTTTACGACCAAAATGGTCTGATAAAGAACCTAAAACTGGGGAAGCAAAAAATTGCGCGATGGCCCAACCTGTTGAAAACCATCCCGTTACAAGTGCCGCATCTGCAATGTTACCGCCCGCAAGTTTTGAAACCAAATGCGGCATAATCGGAATAATAATCCCGATAGAAAGCATATCAAGCGCAACAGTAAGGAATACGAATATGAACCCTGATTTATTATTTTGTGTTTCCATCAAAGCGCTTTGCCCAAATTTGCCGATAAATGCAATATATTAGCCAATAATTAGTGTGTTTTAAGCATTTTCTACCTTAAGGCTTGACTTTATGATTGCTTTGCTTCAAAGAGCCATTTCGCACTTGCGAAATCGTATAAAAACTGGCGTGAATTGGCGGCACAATCAAAAAGGAATTCAGATGAATTCTAATAGTGCATAAGGCCAAAAGGTTTTCCCCTTTAATCGTATTCCCCTTCCACGCAGGGCAAATACATAGATAAATGCGTGGTTTTTGGGTGTGCGATTATGCGCGCCCCGATATTCGCGCTTAAGAAAAAGAATGATTGTGAATAATTTTGAAGGCTTTGGCCTAAATGAAACCCTTTATAGGGCTGTTGAAAAGAAAAAATACAAAACACCAACCCCTATTCAAATTCAGGCCATCCCTGAAATTATGCGTGGAAAAGATATTTTAGGTATTGCGCAAACTGGTACTGGTAAAACTGCCGCTTTTGCATTGCCGATTTTGCACAAATTGCTTGCTAATAGAATTGATCCGCCAAAACGTAGTGCGCGCGTTATAATTCTTGCCCCAACACGTGAATTGGTGTGGCAAATTACCGATAGTTTCAAAACTTATGCCGATGGCACAAGTTTGAAAATTTTCGCCCTTATGGGTGGCGTTGCGCATAAACCGCAAATCGAAAAACTTATTAAAGGTCTTGATGTTTTAGTGGCAACCCCAGGGCGTCTTATGGATCACATAAGTGATAATAATTTCCGCCCAAAAGATTGCGAAGTTTTGGTTTTGGATGAAGTTGATCAAATGCTTGATATGGGCTTTATCGGTTCGGTTCGTCGCCTTGCAAGTAAAATGACTGCGCATCGCCAAAATCTATTCTTTTCGGCAACAATGCCAAAAGAAATTCAATCTTTGGCTGATGAACTATTGCATAACCCAACCCGCATCGAAGTTGCACCTGTTGCCACTGCACAAGAATTGGTTGACCAAAATATCATCTTTATCGAAGCAGGTAAGAAAAAATCACTTTTGGTTGATTTGTTCGAAGGCGAACATTTATCAAAAGTTATGGTCTTTACCCGCACAAAATTTGGCGCCGATAAAATCGCCCGTCACATGTCACATTTTGGTATTACAAACGTAATTATCCATGGCGGCAAAGCCCAAGCACAACGTTCAAAATCATTTGAAGCATTCCGTGCAGGTAAAGTGCGCGCAATGGTTGCAACCGATGTTGCGGCACGCGGTATTGATATTAAAGAAATTTCACATGTTATCAATTTTGATATGCCAACCACACCAGAAGCCTATGTTCACCGCATCGGCAGAACGGCACGTGCGGGCATGTCGGGCCATGCATATTCACTTTGTACACAAGGCGAAATGGGCTTGTTATACGCAATCGAAAAAACCACACGTCAAAGCATCAATAAAATTGATCGCCGCAATGACGCTGGCCTTATTGCCGATAAATTGGTGGCATTACCTGAGTTAAAACGTGAAGAACGTGAAGAAGGTGGTCGCGGTCGTGGACGTGGTGAACGCGGTGGTGATCGTGGTGGCCGTGGTAAATTTGGTGATCGTGGTCGTTCAGATCGTGGTGAGCGTTCAGAACGCCGCCCTGTGCGCCGTGATTTTGTTGAAAGCCAAGAAGATAAAGCAGCATGGAATGTTGTAGAAGCTGCCTTGGGCGGTGAAAGCAATCACGAAATCGTTGAAACAGGTTCATTCACACGTAAACCACGACAAGATGGTCGTAAATCACGTGATAATGCATCTAACCCACCACGCGAATTTAATCGTGAAGGCCGTTCAGAAGGGCGCCGCCCAGAGGGTCGCTCTGGCGCGCGTTCTGAAGGTGGCTATCAGGGTCGTTCTGGTGGTCGTTCAGAAGGCGGGCGTTCAGAACGACCTGCACGTTCATTTGATGATAGACCAAAACGCGATTTTGGTGACCGACCACAAAGAAGCGAGCGTCCTGCACGCTCTTTTGATGACCGCCCTAAACGTGACTTTGGCGATAGACCAAACCGTAGCGAAAGACCTGCACGTTCGTTTGATGATAGACCAAAGCGTGATTTTGGTGACCGTCCTGCGCGTTCATTCGACGATAGACCTAAACGCGATTTTGGTGACAGACCACAAAGAAGCGAACGCCCTGCGCGCTCTTTTGATGACCGCCCAAAACGTGATTTTGGCGATAGACCTGCGCGCTCATTTGATGATAGACCAAAACGTGATTTTGGTGACAAGCCAAAACGTGATTTTGGGGGTCGTTCTGAAG
>CAZKYS010000154.1:0-4880 GCA_964557085.1 uncultured Caulobacteraceae bacterium | reverse complement strand
GTGGGCAATCGCATGCAGGTATTCTTAAGCCACGCGAAATCAGTTTCGAAAAAGTCGCTAAACAGTTCTTGCTTGAGTATGAAGCTATTACAGAAGGTCAAAGAAGTGAGAAATGGGTGCAAGGCTATGAAATCCGCCTTAGGCTGCATTTAATCCCATTCTTTGGCAAATTTGGCATTTCTGAAGTGACTTCTGGCAAAGTTCAGGAATATCGTGTGCTGCGTGCAGGGCAGGCGGGTAGGCAGCCTAAGGCGCTTGGTGACTTGGTTGGAGACGCAAGTATTAAGGATGCTACAAAAGCTAAACCAAAGCCGCCATCACGTTCTACAATCCATGATGAGATAGTTGCCTTGCGCCAAGTGCTAAAGACTGCTGTTCGCCATGGCTGGTTACAAAGCCTTCCTGATTTATCGCCGCCTTATAAAACCCAAGGTAAGATAGTGCATCGCGCTTGGTTTAGCCCAGCCGAATATAAACATTTATATCGTGCGACACGGCAGCATATCAATGACATTGATATTCGCTATAAATGGAATGCTGAGCAATTACATGATTTCGTGCTCTTCATGGGCAATACAGGCTTGCGCCCTGATGAAGCCAATAATTTGCAACATCGCGATGTTACAATCGTCAAAGATCGTGCAACTGGCGAGCGTATCCTTGAAATAGAGGTGAGGGGTAAACGCGGCATTGGTTTTTGCAAATCCATGCCTAGTGCGGTTCCTGTCTATGAGCGATTAAAGTCACGGCCTAAGCCAGCGGCAAAGAAAAGATTGCGCAAAGGTGAGGAGCCTGATGCACCAACCTTTCCAGGCCCAAGTGACCTTATTTTCCCGGGCAGCAATTTAAAGCTCTTCAATCAAGTATTAGAAAAGTCTGGCCTTAAGTTCGATAGGGATGGTCAAGCGCGCACGGCCTATAGTCTACGCCACACTTATATCTGTCTTCGCCTTATGGCTGGTGCAGATATTTATCAAATCGCCAAAAATTGCAGAACTTCGGTCGAAATGATCGAAAAATTCTATGCAGCCCATATCAAGAATACCCTTGATGCAGGCGCAATCAATGTGAAACCACAAAGAGATATTGGCTTCCATGAAGAAGTCACCGATAATCGTGATGACGAAATCTAAGTGTCAGAACTGACGCGTTCGTCTCACCAAGAGCTAGAATGCCCGCCAGTCTCGCTCCGCCTTTACGGCATAAAAAATATAATCAATCAGCTAAGCGTAGCTGCAACTTCGCGACAGCGGCAGCACTGACGCGCATGAAAGGTAGAATTCCTACCAGTCTGGCTCCCAGGCTTTTACTCTTAAATACGAACGGATAGTACATTATGGGAACTTGTTCGTCTTGCAACACAATCAAGCATTTCGCATGCTCTGCCTATAATGAATACCCGACCCAATTAAATCTTGTTGCCAATTTGAAATATAGCGTAAGCATCACCCTGATAGGTTAAAGCACCAAAGTGACCAGCCGATAGTCGTCATCTCAATCAGCAAAGAATGGCGATAGTTTTTGCGGTTAAGCAAATAATTATCCCAAACATCTCCAATCCCAGCCATCGAATAAACTAACTGAATATGGCGACCTTCGCATCTGCAAATCACTAATGCTTTCAAGCATAAACGTTGCGAGGCAAGCTCGTGCGTTGAAGGCGTGAGTTGCCGCTGCCCTTTGTCTTCATCAGTCGCGCAATCATGCGGGCTGAAGATAAGGAGACTTATAATGGGACTAGATATGTATGCTGTATCAATCGCAAAAGACGATAATCGTCCGTCAACTGATTTCAAATTAGACGACGATAAATATACCGACCTTCACTATTGGCGCAAACACCCAAATCTTCACGGCTGGATGCAAGACCTCTATTTCCAAAATGGCGGCGAAAACGAAGATTTCAATGTCGCGACAGTTCTATTAACCGAACAGGACATTAATCGGCTTGAAGAAGATATTAAAGCGAAAGACCTTCCCGAAACCTCTGGCTTCTTCTTCGGTGAAACCACTGGCGAAGAGCTTGAAGATGACCTCGATTTCATCGCCAAAGCCCGCCAGGCCTTCGCCCAAGGCCGCCAAGTCGCCTATTACGCTTGGTGGTGAAAGCCCATACGAATAAATGTAGGAGTCTAAAGACCAATCAGACTCCTGCATTGCCTAAATTCAAAAGTTTAAATCGATAGTTACGTTTGCAGTTTCTAAAAGATTGAAAATATAACGTCGGAGCTAGAGAAATCCCTTTTTAAAAGTCTAATTTCATTTTTTTGAAGGTGTTACCTTGGCCTTTTGACTTATAGTGTCCGGGTTAGTGACTTCAACTTCCGATTTTGAAGCGGGTATAGAAACTGCTGCAGATGTAGTTGAAATATGCAAAACTGTGCAAGTTAGAAATGCCATAGCAATTAAACCAAACACGGATAAAAAAAGAAAACTATCTTCAACTTTTTGAGATGGTTTTATAACAATTTCGTTGAATTCTACTTCGGGTAGAAAACGATATAGTCGCGGTTGCCAATTCTTGCGCAATTTTCTCTGCAGTAAGACATATTGAAGGCCTGAAAGAAACAAAATTAGCACATAGGTAAACGCCACAATCGATACTACAATGGTAATAATTGCAGGGGTGTTGTTTGTACTTTTAGCAAGTATGAGCCCCAAACAAACTGTTATTGCTCCTGCTAGTCCTCCCGTAAATTGCCTCATTATATCATTTGTTTTTGCCATTTCATCTGTAACTGACTTTCTAAGGTCAGTCAGTGTCTTTATGGTATCTTTAGTGATTTCAGACACATGTATTTGGTAAGCAATCCTTGCCGCGTCTAGAACGGATAGAGTATTTTCTTTTATAAGGGCTGCAATTCCTGAAGATGTTTGTGCGCAAAGGGAAAATTCGCTGGCTATTAATTGGTGCCGTAAATCACTCTCTCTCTCATTTTCGTATACCCAGTTAACACAATCCTGTAAGTTAAAGAATTCGTCTTTGCCTATAACTTCGCATATAGAACTTTCAAAATTGTTTATGTCTGTAATGAGGCGTTGCGCGCCCTTAAATGTTATTCGTTTGTTTTCCGCATCGACTTCGGTGGATATAGAAACTATTAAATTCTTTGTTGCAACAAATGCCCATTCCTTAAAGCCGACATCATCGAAATTTAAATTCGATTTATCTGTTATAACCCAATAGTCTAAATTTTTTGGAACAAGTCTCGGCTCTGATAAATCTCTCACTAATAATCTGGGACTTTTGGATTGATTTTTTTTGTTAATCGTCGAAATTTCGTTCCAGCTGGAGTATGAACAACCAAATGTAGCAAATGTAAAACCTAAACGAGCAATTTTAATACTTTTGTAAATTGTATTCTGATTTAATAAGTTAACTATACCTTGCTTAGTCAAAATCAATAGAGTGTTTGCGTCAGCAAAAGGCTTAAGAATAGAAATCTGGTAGGGGCTAAAGTTTTCATCTAAGCCGTGATATAAATTCTCAGTTATTTCCATTCCTGCCGCATCGCTACAAGAGAACTCCCATTCTAATTGGTTTAAAAGCCCAATTATATAATCGCCAACCAAATGTGATGCACCTGAAACAAAGACATTTGATTCAGACTCAGCTACATTAATGTTATTGGCTGATAGCTGATTGTCGATATATTCAGCGAGATTTGTTACTGACAACTGAATCCTCCGTTATTAAAGAAGTAGTTATCGTTATTGTTTCTCCCCCTTCTTCCCTAGGTGTTCTGGAAACTAATGTGCCGCCTTCATCATTGGGATAGGAAATTATTACACCTTCAATCGTCTTTACTTTGCGTGTAAGCGGTAACCTTAATATGTTGCGATCTGGAGCAAATGACAAGCCGGATAGCCTGTTTGAGGCAATCCTCCTTTCGGTTTTCCTATTAACTCTTGTTCTGTCTGCCTCATTATCTGGGTTTCCGAGTGCGAGCATTATCGAATCTGAAATTGTTTGATTATTAATAATCTGACAGTCCCTCAAATAACCTTGTGCTTGCCGAACGGCTGAAGCCGCATCACAATTAGGAAAATTATCTTTTTCCGAAACAATTACATGTCTAACAACTTCTAGAGTGTTTCTATTTAGTTCTTGGTTATCTCTATTTCTTTCCACACCCAAAAATTTTGCAAAGTAATCAACTATGTCAGGTGCTTGCTTAGCGCGATCCAATGCCGAAACTGCATCCTGCGCGACACCATTAACTGTTCTAATTAATGTGGCCTTTTGGATAGCTTTTTTATCAGCTATAAACGCTGTCACAATCCTCCGCAATAAACTCCCTTCTTCCGTAGACGATTGCTCAATAGCCTCACTATAATCATATTTGACAAAGCTATATATTTTGGTGTTTTGTTCATTGCAGGACATTTCAAAAATGAAGAAAGCTCCGTCGCGACTAGCAGCAACGTGCAACCGAGAAAAATCCCTTGCCAATTCCTGTGCGCCTTGCTCGAAGGTTATTGCTCCGTTTGATATAGATTCTATTCTCGATTTGGTTTGCGAGTCTGCGTTAAATTTAAATATTGGTGAGACGTCTGTATTCTTAATTCGGTCAATAAAAAACTCTTCATGTTCTATTATTCGTTCGTGTTCAGGGCTAAATTCCTGATCCCCAACAACATGCAATATCATTCCAGTAAGCCTTAATGACCCAATTTCATCTTCGCTAAGAAAACTCAAATTATTCTCCATTAATTTTAATGCTCGAAATTGAAGCAATAACTGATTAACCAGCAATATATCTACCTGTAATTTATTTTGTGCAATATTAAATATTAAGTTATCAAATATTTATTTGCTTATCTCTTTTTCTTTCGCACTACGAACCCGTAGTTTGGGGTGATGGGTGGTCAATGGGACT
>CAZKYS010000153.1:0-4936 GCA_964557085.1 uncultured Caulobacteraceae bacterium | reverse complement strand
CCAAAGCCTATCATTGTGCCGTTTTTGCCGATTACACGGTGGCAGGGGATGATTATTGCGATTGGGTTTTTGTTGTTGGCTTGGCCGACTGCGCGTAATGCTTTTGGTGAATTGGCACGTATGCATTGTTCTTGGTAAGAAATGGTTTCGCCGTATGGGATTTTTCGTAATTCATCCCATGATGCTTTTTGAAAAGGCGTGCCTTCATAGACCAATTGCAAATTATCAAATGCATTTTGTGAACCTTTGAAATATTCATCCAATGCATTTTTGATTTTAGGACTTAATTGGCTTTGTACTAATTCAATTTTTTTATCCGCAAGAGATTTTGGTAAATCAAATCTATTTTCACCAAAATGCAAAGCATAAATCACGCCATTTTCATCGAATAAAAGGCTTAAAGCGCCAAGTGGCGAATTATAATTTGCACAAAGAATCTGTTTCATAGAACGAAACTAGAACAGTCTTGCATATTTGGCAATTGCCAAAACTAAAACTGCCGAAAAACCCATTGCAATCAACGCATATTGCAAACCATGCGGCGCATTAAGAAAATCCCAATGCCCAAAATTCATACCGAATATTGATGAAATCAAAGTTGCAGGGGCAAAAAGCAAAGTTACCACCGCCATAAAGTTCAAAGCCCGCGATTGGCGCGCCCCCACAAGGCCCAATGTTGCATCCAAAAGGAAGGTCAAATCATTTGATTGCGCTTCGCATTGCCTTTGTAAAGTTGAAATATCCAACAAGAAGCTTTTGAGTTTCTTAGAATCCAAATTATGTTCGGTGGCCTTCTGCAAAAGGAAATTAATTGCGCGCCCCAAATCAACCAAGCAATCACGCGAAAGCGCAAGGTTTGCACCCAATGCACCAAGTTTGCGCAATCTTGGTTCGGCCTTCAAAATTCGCCTATCGGCAATTGCAGGAAGTGATACCACATCAAGTTCAATCCCGATGCGCGCCAATAATTCAGATTGCCGCTCTATAATCGCTTCAATGATTAATAATAAAGCATCATTTGCCGTTTTGGCGCCGATTATTCGGGTTGATGCGCGGTTTTTCCCAACCTCAAGCGCACGCAATGGTGTTTCGTGAAAGCTTATCAAAGTTCGCGGCGTTAAAACAAAACCAAGGTATGATCTTTTGTGACCAATTTGATTTTCAGGGGTTTTTGTAAGACGCGATGGAATTGAAACCCCAAGATAAATATGCCCATCTTCTTCATAAAAACGCGAAGAATCTTCAAGGGCGCGCATTTCATATTCATTTATAATATCAATGCCAAAGCGCGTCTCAACCGCTTTTTCTTCTTCTTTTGTTGGGGCAATTATATCAATCCAAAGATTATCCAGATTTTGGATATTATCAATACCTTCGAGGATTTTATCGGGCGATTTGGATTGGTAGCACTTAATTGTCAATTTAGCTTTTCCGTTTCAATTCTTTTTGCCCAATATCTTTGCGATAAAACAAAGATGGCGCATTGATTTTTCCAATCGCAGAATATGCATAATCAAGCGTTTTTTGCAAATCAGGCCCACAAGAAGTTACATTCAAAACCCGCCCGCCATTGGTGCGCAAAATATTGCCTTCATCCAATTTTGTGCCCGCATGAAAAACCATTGTATTTTCATCATTGGCTTTATCCAAGCCTTCAATAATGCCATTTTTTTCATAGGCATCAGGATAACCATTGGCAGCCATAACAATTGTTGCCGCGCTTTTTATCGCAGGATTAATTGAAAGTTTGGCATTTTTTTCTGTGGCAATATCAAACAAGCATTGGGCAAAATCATCACCCAAAAACTGCATCAGGATTTGACATTCGGGGTCACCAAAACGGCAATTATATTCAACAACACGTGGATTGCCATTTTCAATCATAAGTCCAACATATAAAACCCCATTATAAGGATTATTTTCTTTTTTCATGCCTTCAATTGTTGGCATAACAATTTCTTTCATTACGCGCGCATGAACATTTTCATCAACCAAACCAGTTGGTGCATAAGCGCCCATACCGCCTGTATTTGGCCCTTTATCATCATCAAAAGCGCGTTTGTGATCTTGGCAAACAGGCAATGCAATGGCGGTATTTTCGTTGCAAAGCACAAAGAAACTTGCCTCTTCGCCTTGCATAAATTCTTCAATTACAACTTCATTTGATGCATCACCAAATTTGCCTGAAAGCATTTCATCAAGCTCAGTTAATGCGCTTGGTAAATCGGGTGCAATAATAACCCCCTTACCTGCCGCAAGGCCTGATGCTTTTAAAACATAAGGTGCGGAAAGCCCCATTATGAATTCACTTGCATCCTCAATATCCGTGAAAACGCCATATTTTGCGGTCGGAATATTATGGCGCGCCATAAAATCCTTTGAAAATGCTTTTGAGCTTTCAAGTTGTGCGGCTGCTTGGGATGGGCCAAAACTTGCGATATTTAAAGCGCGTAATTTATCCGCCAAACCCATTGAAAGCGGAATTTCAGGGCCAACAACAACCAAATCAATCTTCTCATCTTGGGCAAGTTTGATTATTCCATCAATATCATCGGCAGCAATTGGTGCGCATTTTGCAATTTGCGCAATTCCAGGATTGCCAGGGGCACAAAGCAAATAATCAACATTGCTTGATTTAGAAATCCGCCAAACCAATGCATGTTCACGACCACCGCCACCAATTACTAAAACCCGCATCTACCCACTCCGATTGTTGCGTGTGACTTAGCGGCTTTGGCGGGAAAATCAAAGCGAAAATGGTGCCTTTATTGCAAATAATTCTTTAAAAACTCAATCAATGAAATATCGGCGGGTGGCACTTTGAGATTACATATTTCATCAATTGTGCAGAATTTTAATTCTTGCCCTTCAAGCGCTTTGGGTTGCCCTTCCCATTTTTTTAATTCCCATAAGGGCATAAGAATATGGAAATTAGGATAATTATGGGATGCAAAGCAAATTGGCTTTAAATCTTCTTCTTTGGCGATTATTCCCAATTCTTCGTTAAGTTCGCGAATAAGCGCAGCCTCTGGAATTTCGCCGACTTCGATTTTACCACCTGGAAATTCCCAATAACCGCCATATTCCTTACCCATTGGCCTTTTTGCCATCAAAACGCGGTTTTGATTATCAATCATGGCAACTGCCGCAACAAGGAGTAGTTTTTTGGTCATTAACTTCTATAATCGCCGTTAATGCTAATATAGCCATGCGTTAAATCGCACGTATAGGCGGTGAATTTGCCATTGCCCATTCCAACATCGACCATGATTTCAATTTCTGTGCCTGCCATTAATTTATTGATTTCATCTTCATCATAAATTGCCGCGCCACCATCTTTGGCAACCCATTGACCACAGAATTTTATTGATAATTTATCGGCATTTATTGGTTCAAGGCATTTACCAACCGCCATTGCCACCCTGCCCCAATTGGCATCGCCGCCCGCAATTGCAGTTTTTACAAGTGGTGAATTGGCAATTGCCATTGCAATTATTTTCGCCGAATTTCCTGAAACCGCGCCATCAACTTTCACCTCTATGAATTTTTGTGCACCCTCACCGTCTTTGACAACTTGTAATGCCAAATCAAGCATACATTCATTTAGCACATCGGCAAAAATGCCCGCTTGTGTGCTATTTTCAATGATTTCATTACCCGCTTTATTGGTCGCAAAAACCAATAAAGTATCGGAGGTTGAGGTATCTGAATCAACCGTAATCGCATTAAATGTGGTTTCAACATATTGTGAAACCACATTTTGCAAAAGTGATGATGAAATTTTGGCATCGGTAAAAATATAGACAAGCATTGTCGCCATATTTGGCGCAATCATGCCCGAACCTTTGGCGATACCCGCAATATTTATTTTTTGACCATCAATTTCAATTGTTTTGCCAAAGCCTTTGATGAAAGTATCAGTTGTCGCAATCGCTTTGGCAAGTTTTTCCCAATTGGGCGCCGCCAAATTAGGCCAAATCGCATCAAGTTTTGAAGAAATCAAATCCGCCGCAACAGGAACGCCAATAACCCCAGTTGCCGATAAAAATATATTTTCAGGCTTTGCACCAGAAAGTGCGCAAAATTTTGCCAAAGTTGCATCATTTTTCGCAATGCCCGCCGCGCCAGTAAAAGCGTTCGAATTGCCCGCATTGACCACAAGCCCTTTTGCAATTCCCGCCTTTAATGCATTGGCGCACCATTCAACATCGCAAGAACGCGTGTTGGACTTTGTCAAAGCCCCGCCGACCGATGCGCCATCTTCAAAACTTACAACAAGTAAATCATCGCGCACCGATTTATACATTCCAAGCGAATATGTTGCAGCTTTCATGCCAGCAATATTAGGAAGCACAGGAAATGAAGTGGGTGCCAATGGCGAAATAGCAAGTTGTTTCATGCCCCCCAATTATCGAAAAAAATCAAGATTTCAAACATTTTTAGCGTAAATATCGATTTTATGGCAAAATATGTCGCTTTTTTGCATAAAAACTATGCGCAAAACAGTAAGCTGACTAGCCAAATCGTTGACTAAAGCCGCTTTCATTCCTAATTGCACATCATAAGTTTTTGGCGCGCTGCAAAGATTGCAAAATTCATGCAATCGGGGCATTAGCGCTTTGATAAATTTTTCGCAAAGTTCAAAATATGTTAAATGCAATTAAAAAAATCTTTGGCACTTCTAATGACCGCAAGGTGAAATCACTTTTACAACGCGTTGAACAACGTATCACCCCATTAGAGGCAGGGCTTAAAAAATTATCTGATGCCGAACTTGCGGCAAAAACTGGATATTTCAAAGAGAAATTGGCGCAAGGCGCAAAACTTGACGATATTATGGACGAAGCATTCGCAGTAGTTCGTGAGGCAGCCTTTAGAACTTTAGGGCAACGCCATTATGATGTGCAGCTTGTAGGCGGTATGGTTCTTAATTCTG
>CAZKYS010000152.1:0-4969 GCA_964557085.1 uncultured Caulobacteraceae bacterium | reverse complement strand
GTGGGCAATCGCATGCAGGTATTCTTAAGCCACGCGAAATCAGTTTCGAAAAAGTGGCTAAACAGTTCTTGCTTGAATATGAAGCCATCACCGAAGGGCAGCGTAGCGAAAAATGGGTTGAAGGATATGAGATACGTCTTAGGCTTCATTTAATCCCATTCTTTGGCAAGCTTGGCATTTCCGAAGTTACTTCTGGCAGGGTGCAAGATTATCGTGTGATGCGCGCAGGGCAGGCGGGTAGGCAGCCTAAGGCGGATAATTTGGCAACTAATACCAATGAAGCTAAAGACGCTGTAAAGGCCAAACCAAAGCCGCCATCGCGCTCCACCATTCATGATGAAATAGTGGCGCTTCGGCAAGTTTTAAAAACTGCCGTGCGCCATGGTTGGCTTGCTCATTTACCCGACCTATCGCCGCCATATAAAACCCAAGGTAAGATAGTACATCGTCCTTGGTTTAGTCCTGCAGAATACAAGCAGCTTTATAAAACTTCGCGAGAATATGCGAAGTCTAAGGAAGGGCGTTATAAATGGAATGCCGAGCAGCTTCACGATTTTATTCTCTTCATGGGAAACACTGGCCTTCGCCCTGACGAAGTCAATAACATTCAATTTCGGGATGTAAGCATTGTGAAAAATGTTGAGACTGGCGAGCGTATCTTGGAGATTGAAGTGCGTGGCAAGCGCGGTGTTGGTTATTGCAAATCAATGCCGGGCGCGGTGCCAGTCTTTGAGCGCTTGAAATCGCGACCAAAGCCAGGGCCACATATTCGATTGCGTAAGGGGGAGGAGCCGCCAGCGCCAAGTTTGCCGAAGGCCACTGATGTTCTATTTCCGACTAATAATCTTAAAATGTTCAATGAAGTTCTTGGCCTTGCAGGCTTAAAGTTAGATCGTGACGGTCAAGCGCGCACGGCATATAGTTTACGCCACACCTATATCTGTCTTCGCCTCATGGAAGGCGCAGACATTTATCAAATCGCCAAGAACTGTCGTACGTCAGTTGAAATGATTGAGAAGTTTTATGCGGCGCACATCAAGAATACCCTTGATGCCACCGCAATTAACGTTCGTCGTTCACAAAAGCTCGGTTTCCAACCCGAGAACCCTAGTGACTACTTTGGTGGTCATTATGAGGATGAAGATTAAGCAACAGAACTGGGGCGCTTCATCCTCTCTCAAAACCAGTCCGCCTGCCGAGATGGTTTCCCGCCTTTACGGCAATATTAAACGTGAATTATTTTTCCAATTTTGACAATAAAGCGTCAATAGTTCCTATAAGGCATCCAACGATTTCCCAGTGATAATCTTCTGGTTCCTTAGTTTTTAAAGCTGTCATATGCGTCGCTAGACGTCTTAGTCTATTTATATACGAGTCTAGCCTAGTCTTTATTCCGCCATTCTCATAGTCTTCTGGTTCAAACTTAATTGCTTTTAAGCGCTTTTCCATTGCGTCGGCACCATTAATTAATGCTTTGCCTATTGATTTAAGGTTGCCAGACCTGAAAAAGTCCGCATCATGAGCTTTTCCTCGAGCTCCAATTTGTGTGCCAGTTAATCTTGCAAACGAGTTTTCAATACTTACGGCGTCATATGTCATAATATTATCTCCTATAATTAGTGTTGCGAGTATTAAATTAGATAGTGTCAATAAAGTAAAAATCAATATCAAAAAGTTATATATTTATTTCCTATAAAATTATAAGGCTATTTTCCTGAGTTATACAGTATTACAATATAATTTCCCAATTCATCTCCAATCCCAGCCACTGAATAAACTAACTGAATATAGCGACCTTCGCATCTGCCACTCACTAATGCCTTCAAGCATAAACGTTGCGGATAAATCCGTGCGTTGAAGGCGTGAGTTGCTGCTGCCCTTTGTCTCCATCAGTCGCGCGATAATGCGGGCTGAAGATAAGGAGACTTAAAATGGGACTAGATATGTATGCTGTATCAATCGCAAAAGACGATAATCGTCCAGCAACTGATTTCAAATTAGACGAAGATAAATATACCAACCTTCACTATTGGCGCAAACACCCAAACCTTCACGGCTGGATGCAAGACTTATATTTCCAAAATGGCGGCGAAAACGAAGATTTCAATGTCGCGACAGTGCTATTGACCGAGCAGGACATAAATCGGCTTGAAGAAGATATTAAAGCGAAAGACCTTCCTGAAACTTGCGGCTTCTTCTTCGGAGAAACCACTGGCGAAGAGCTTGAAGACGACCTTGAATTCATCGCCAAAGCACGAGAGGTGCTCGCACAAGGGCGTCAGGTCGCCTATTACGCTTGGTGGTGAGTTTCCTATTTCAACGTGTTAGGCTTGCAAGTGTTAGGCCTAACACATTTTTCCTTTTGTTTGCATCGCGTGCGTCAAATTTGGTCGTGCAATTTTGACTACGCTTGATATTTTATTGCTTTAACAGAGCAATCAAAGCTATTATGCTTAATGTGCTTAGTTTTAGATTAGGGTTAACAAATTCGAAATTAAACTCACGCTATTTGTAAATAGATTTTATGGTTAATTTAGAAACAAAATGAATGGTCGATAAAAATGGCTGAAACTCAAATTGAATGGACAGACGCGACGTGGAACCCAGTTGCGGGTTGTAATGTGGTTTCTGCCGGATGCACAAATTGTTACGCTATGGAAATGGCAAAGCGACTTGAAGCAATGGGTGTCGCAAAGTATGCGGGCTTGACTCGAAAATCAGGTAAACGTTCTGTTTGGAATGGAATTGTAAAGGAAGATAAGGCCGCTCTTGCTATTCCAATTGGTTGGAAAAAACCACGGAAAATATTTGTAAACTCAATGAGTGACTTATTCCACGAAAGCGTAAGTGAAGAATTCATTTTGGAAGTATGGAATGTAATGAGGCAAACGCCTCACCACAATTACCAAATTTTAACAAAGCGCCCTGAGCGAATGGTCGAAATAGTATCAAAGTGTATTCAGGAAGTTTTGCCAAATGTTTGGTTAGGAACTAGCGTTGAAGACGAAACTGTCATTACTCGTATTGATGCTTTGCGTCTTGCACCAGCGGCAATACGCTTTATTTCGTTTGAACCTCTTATCGGATCTGTAGGTATGGTCGATTTGAAAGATATACATTGGGCGATTGTAGGTGGCGAAAGCGGCAAATATGCTCGCCCAGTCTATGAAGAATGGATCGACGAAATACATGAACAATGCTTGATATCGAATACCGCGTTTTTCTTTAAGCAATGGGGTACTTGGGGCAAGGACAATAAGCGGCGTTCTAAAAAGGCTAATGGTCGCGAATATAAAGGTCAAGTATGGGACCAAATGCCAATAAGCGTTTAAAATTAAATTCTCAATTGTTGTAAAAGGTGATATTTGGCTAAAAAACCATATAATTGGGCAGAGGGTGCTACTTTAGAAGAACACTCAAACCGAAAACTCAAAATCCTTCGGGAATATTTTTTTCAATATTTAGATGTTCGATGTAAGTTGCCACAACAGGAAAAATTCCGATTGGCAATTGTTGATGGCTTTGCAGGCGGCGGTCAATATAAATGCGGCACCAGTGGTTCCCCCTTGATTTTTCTTGAAGAGCTCTCAAGAGCGGTTGAAACTATCAATTTAAAACGTGCGGCTCAGTCTCTAGGTCAAATTGAAATTGAATGTTTGTTAATTCTTAATGATGCAAATCGTGACGCATTTGAGATGCTGAAAAATAATATTGCTCCGAGACAGGCTGAAATTATTGAAAGCCAAAGAAAACTGCATTTGAGGATCGAATGGTTTAACGAAAATTTTGAAGATGCTTATCCGAAAATAAAGGAATTGTTGGAAAACGGACGTTTCAAAAATGTCCTATTCAATCTTGACCAATGTGGACACAGTCACGTCGATGAGAACACGTTGCACGACATTATGAGTTCCTTCAAATCTGCTGAAATATTTTATACTTTTGTCATTAATTCTTTAATTGCATTCTTGCATAAGCAAAATCCTGAAAAGCTTAAGTCGCAACTTAAATACCTGAATTTAGGAAGTGAATATATTAAGCAATTGGAAGGAATGTATACTCAAAAATTGTGGCTTGGGACTGCGGAACGAATTGTATTTGATGCACTTAGTAAATGTGCCCCATTTGTAAGTCCATTTTCTATTAATAAGCCTAACGGTTGGGATTATTGGCTAATTCATTTCGCAAATAATTATAGAGCGCGTCAAGTTTACAATAATGTTTTGCACGAAAATTCTACCTTTCAAGCCCATTTTGGAAGGTCAGGATTGAATATGCTATCTTATGCACCTTCCGATGAACAAGGCACGCTTCATTTATTTGACCAGAACGGGCGTAGCCAATCAAAAACTCAGCTTATGGATGATATTCCAAAATTAATAAATGAATTTGGCGACGCGTTACGCGTAGACGCGTTTTACGAAAACATTTATAATATTACACCGGCTCATTCTGACGACATCAATTCGACTTTAATCGAAAATCCTGATTTGGAAATAATAACTCCAATCGGTGGAGAACGACGTAAAGCCAATACCATTTCCGTTGAAGATGTGATTAGACTTAAAAGGCAACGAAGCTTTTTCCCAATGTTCTCTCGAACAAAATCGAAATAGACTTGAAATTTAAGCCATACGCCCTTCATCCATCTCCCTCTTTCGCGCTACGAACCCATAGTTTGGGGTGATGGGTGGTCAATGGGCGGCTCGCTCCATTCGTTTCAATCTTTGATTTTCACTCCCGTATTGCCCATACGCCCTGATTAAATCAGGGTGACAGCCCATCTTTCCCCAAACTGTTTTGTGTCCGTCCTCAAGAGAAAAGGAGATGGACATGAAAAATCAATCTAAATTTCAATATTTAAATCAACGCATTGACGTTTATAATTCAATCACAAATCAAATTATTGCTTCAATTGAAAATGGTGTTGGCGAAGTTCAACTTCCTTGGCATCGCAAAGGCTTCTCAA
>CAZKYS010000151.1:0-5054 GCA_964557085.1 uncultured Caulobacteraceae bacterium | reverse complement strand
CATAAAACAGCCCGCTTTATTCCTTTTTTATGACATAATCATACTTTAAATGCACCACATACTCTGGAGGGCATAATGAAACTTTTACCATCAATAGGCGCTTTTAGCCTTGTCTTTTTTTCTGTGAATGCGATTGCACAAACAAATTCTAGTAGCACAATTTATGAAGGTAAAATTGGCAATAGTAATTTTACTATGCATCTTGATAAAAAATGTTACGCCAGATGGCAGAATTATTTATGGCGGCGAATATTTTTACAATAGTCAGCGAAAACTTATAAATCTGCTTCCTGTAGATGCGGCAAGTCCAAATAAATATTATGAAGCCCCTTATAATTGCTATGATTTAGAAGATAAATGCAAACCAAAGGCGACAATTGAAATTGATGACATAAATGCACCTAAAACGGGGTTTTTTACAAATTTAGTCACCAATACAAAAACCCCAATAAGCTTTGATTTGGTGAAAAATGTTCAAAAAAACATTAAACCCGCTTTAGAATTTAAAAATAACGAATATTTTGCGGGCGGCGATATTTTTTATTCAAAATTGACATCTTCGGGATTTGAATATTCAAAAGAGAAATCAATTGGAATTTTCGCCACAAAAATGGCGTTTGACAAATTCACAAAAGTTTCAATGCCAATCATTACGCGCCACCCAAATAAAAACGCAATGAATGCGGCAAATGCATGGCTTCAGGATTTACATTATAATTCTGTTTTATCAGCCCTTGAATGTTATTCATATGACACTGGTGAATATGGCGGTGGCGGCACATTCGGTAGCGAAGAAGAAACAAGGAACGAAATTAAATATATTACCAAAAATATGTTTGTTTTAAATTCGGCGGGCTCAACCTATTGCGGCGGCGCGCATCCAAATAATTTCATTTATAATAATCTTTGGGACTTCACCGTAAATCAGGAAATGGATTTAAGTAGGTATTTTGATTTTTACCAACCAAAACAAAAAAACGAAGATGCAAAATATAATGCCAAATATCGTAAATTAGTTTCAAGGCTTAAACCAAAATCAAAATATCTTATTAATGGAACCATTATCGATAAAGAGACAATTGAAGAATGCTTTAGCGAAGATTACCCATTTGAATATAGCCTAAGCTTTAATGCAAAAGGCATGGTATTTTCGATAAGTGACGTTCCGCACGTAATGGGTGGCTGTATGGGTGATTATTATGTAATCCCTTATAAAGAACTTGTGCCATATATGACAAAACGGGGCAAAAGCTTCTTTGCAGAGCAATTAAAATGAAACCAATAATCCCAATCTCTCTAGCTTTATTTACGTTTGCAAATGGTAATTTGGCGTTTGCGCAGAATTCAACCCTAAACCAAAAAACTTATGAGGGGCAAATTGGCAATTCACAAATTGTTTTGGAAATATTAGAGGGGCAAAAAATAAATTTTGCCCAATATTTTTACAAATCCCAACTTAAAAATATTGGCCTTGAAATTTCATCCGATGATGACGGTGTTCTTAATATAGAAGAATTTCCTTATGCTTGCCCACGCGATATTGATAAATGTGAAAGTGTTGCAAGTTTTAAATTAAAGAAAAATGGTGATTCGCTATCGGGTGTTTGGGCAAAAAAAGATCAGCCTTCAAAAGCTATATCGGTAAGTTTAAAACTTATAAGTGATCGTTCTATAATAATAAATGATAGGAATGTCACCGAAAACGACGATATTGAAATGTTTCGCGATAATGAGGCAAATCTATCGGATGATCCATATATCAAGCGCCAATTGCAAACTAAAATGCAATATAGCAAGGAAACCAAAATTAGAAATTTAGGCTATAAAATTGCAAATGATGCAACGGGCATAAGTTTCCCAACATTATCCACTTTTCCTGATAAAGCCAAAAAAGATAAAATAAACAAATTGCTTGAAGAATATCGTCTTTCTAATGCAATTTCGAACCTTTATTGCCAAAAAGCAATTACCCAAAGTTTCGGCGATGGCCTTGCTGAAACAGGTTGTAAAGATATAAATAATGAGGTAATTTATTTAAGTGAAAAGCTTATGGTAATCCAAACCTCTGGCTCGGTTGATTGTGCGGGCGCGCACCCAAGTAATTTTATTCGGGCAATTTCATTTGACTTGGAAAAAGTATCACGTTTGGAAAAACAAAAATTATTGGCAATTTATAATCCAAAACCTGATGAATATGGATTTTGGCAATATAATCCAAAATTTATGAAATTCCTTAAATCTCTTAATGAAAAGTCCAAATATTTTGTAAGTGATGATGAAACTTATAAAGAATGTTGGAGCGATGTGGATTATGATTTTATGACGCCAGTTGTGAATTTCACAAAAGAAGGTGTTTCCATCGATCTTGAAGATACACCGCACGCCATAAGCATGTGCCAATCAAATTATTTCATAATACCATATCGTGATTTTAAACCATGGTTTACCCAAAAGGGCCGCGAATATTTCGCAAAAGAAATTAGAAAGTAAGACTTTCAGATATTGCCCTTGCGAAAATAATTCTAAAGCCCCATTTATGTTTCATGAGTGATTTTGAAAAATCGGCCGCAGATTGGCGCGGCACAACAATATTGGCAGTTCGCAAAAACGGTAAAATCGTGGTTGCAGGTGACGGCCAAGTTTCGGTTGGCAATAGTGTTATGAAACATGGCGCGCGAAAAGTGCGCCTATTGGCAGATGGCAAAGTAATCGCAGGATTTGCAGGCGCAACCGCCGATGCCTTCACACTTTTCGAGCGCCTCGAACAAAAATTAGAGCGTTTCCCAAATCAATTATTGCGTGCCGCCGTTGAGCTTGCCAAAGATTGGCGCACCGATAGATATTTGCGCAGGCTTGAAGCAATGTTGATTTGCGCCGATGGCACGGGAACTTATGTTCTTACTGGAACGGGCGATGTGCTTGAACCGGATTATGATGTTACGGCAATCGGTTCAGGCGGTGGATATGCATTATCTGCGGCACGCGCTTTACTGGATACTGACCTTGGCGCCGAAGAAATTGCACGCAAGGCAATGGCAATTGCCGCCGATATTTGCGTCTTTACCAATGGAAATTTAACCATCGAAAGTATGGATAGTATTAAATGAGTGATTTAACACCACGTGAAATTGTTTCTGAATTAGATAGGCACGTAATTGGCCAACATAATGCCAAACGCGCAGTAGCAATTGCCCTAAGAAATCGCTGGCGCCGTAAAAGATTGCCTGCAAATTTGCGCGAAGAAACCACGCCAAAAAATATTCTTATGATTGGACCGACTGGGGTTGGTAAAACCGAAATTGCACGCCGACTTGCCAAACTTGCGGGTGCGCCATTTTTAAAGGTTGAAGCAACAAAATTCACCGAAGTTGGATATGTAGGCCGCGATGTTGAACAAATCATCCGTGATTTGGTCGAAGCATCAATTCATTTAGTGCGCGATATTAAGCGCAAGGAAATGCGCCCAAAGGCCGAAAAAGCCGCCGAAGATAGAGTGCTTGATGCCTTGGTTGGTGCAGGGGCAAGTGAAGCCACGAAAGATAGTTTCCGTAAAAAACTACGTGCTGGTGAGCTTGATGATAAAGAAGTTGAAATCGAATTTGATGCGCCGCCCCCTGCGCCAAATATGATGGAATTCCCTGGTGGAATGGGCGGTATGATTGATTTGGGTTCAATGCTTGGTGGTCTTGGACCAAATCGCAAGAAAAAGCGCAAATTAATTGTCAAAGATGCCTATGAGCCTTTGATTAATGAAGAAAGCGATAATTTAATCGATAAAGAAAACCTTACACAAGCCGCACTTGAACTTGCGGCAAATGAAGGTGTGGTCTTTATTGATGAGATTGACAAAATATGTGCCCGTTCAGAGCGCCAAGGTGCGGATGTTTCGCGCGAAGGTGTGCAGCGTGATTTATTGCCATTAATCGAAGGCACAACAGTTTCAACCAAACATGGCGCGGTTAAGACGGATCATATTCTATTCATTGCATCTGGCGCCTTCCATGTTGCAAAACCATCTGATTTGCTGCCAGAGCTTCAAGGGCGTTTGCCAATTCGCGTGGAATTAAATGCATTATCACGCGATGACATGAAAAAAATCCTTGTCGAGCCAGAGGCATCATTGACCAAACAATATTCAGGCCTAATGCAAACCGAAGGCGTAAATCTTGAATTTACCGAAGATGGCATTGATGCAATCGCCAATACTGCGGTTGAAGTGAATACACGCGTTGAAAACATCGGCGCGCGCCGCCTTCATACAGTGTTAGAGCGTGTTTTGGATGAGATTTCATTCACCGCAACCGATAAGGATGGCGAACTTGTCAAAGTTGACGCTGAATATGTAAATTCGCGCGTTCAAAATCTTGCACAAAATGCAGACTTAAGCCGATTTGTTCTATAATTATTCGGGAATTGTTTCGCTTAATTTGTCATAATGCACTTCAACAACATAATCGTCGCGGCGATTTAGAATATCGACGAATTTTTCGTTGAACTTTATTTCGTCCGCGACGTATGAATTGCGCGCGTGAACGCTTTGTGAAAAAGTTTCATCAAGCCCTGTAATCGAAACAATTATTTCAGCCTCTTTTTCTTCTAATGTTTCGGGTGTCATGCCGAATAAGGGGCTGTTTTCGTCAATTTTGTGTAATACAAGCCATGTTAATTGCAAAAACGGCATTTCGCTTCTTACTAAATCAATGTCATGGAAGCGGCGCATATTTGTTTCATCATTAATGGTTTCAACTTTTAAAATTGTTGCCTTTACCTTGGCATTAACAATTCGGTTTTCACGTTCATTTACAAGGCGAAACATAAGGTGTGGCGCACCTTGATAATTGCGAATTATTGCAACATTTGAAAATAAAATCCGCGCACTTGGGCTTGAAAATTTGGCAAACATAAGACCCGTTACAAGCCCATAATAAGCAAACCCAAGCATGGATTCGATGGTAACAAGAATATTAGGCCACAACCCTTGCGGCGACATTGCGCCATAGCCAATTGTTGCCAAAGTCTGCACACTAAAGAAAAATGCATCATTAAAATGCCCA
>CAZKYS010000150.1:0-5061 GCA_964557085.1 uncultured Caulobacteraceae bacterium | reverse complement strand
GCTCCGATAAAGTTGCGCCGCTATTTTGTGTAACCGATTTCAAAACGTCGGGGATAGATGCATAACCACCCGCTTTAATTGCGGCTGCATCAATTGTTGTAACTGGCGCAGGGCCTTCTTTATTGATACGTTTAATGCGCGAACCAAGAACAGTTACAGTCTCAACAGATTGTTTAACTTCTTGCGCAAAAGACGCGCCAGCGCCAAGGCTAATGAGGCTTACCCCCATGATGAATGCAAATTTTTTGCTTAGTTTTAAAGTTGTTGATTTCAATTCTTTCCCCTTTAATAAAAACCAAATTCCGTTACGTTAATGGTCAAACTGGCAGATTATGTCATAACAATCAATTAAAATGTTGTAACGATATTAATTTTAAGGCAGTGTGTTGCAAAATTACTTTAGTATATAAATGTTATAAATGTTTCTGCCTAATTTGGAGGCCTAAATGAAGAAAATAATAAGTGTTTTTACAGCTTTTGCTGCTTTTTTAAGCTTTAATTGCGCAAATGCCTTACCTGCAAGCGGCGATGGTTTTAAAACATTTGAAATTGGCGACAGTCTTAAAAAAGCAAAAAATCCTATAAAACCTGGCATATTGATGGCGGGTGGCGGCGAATGGTCTTATGATGCCTTTCGTTGGTTTGCCAATCATATGGGCAATGGCCATTTAGTTATTCTTCGTGCACCCAACAGTGATGCCACAATAGAAGATATGACTGGCTCTGCTGATGAAATGTATAATAAGGTTGGCGGGTTTTCGGCAATTACAACAATTGCTTTCTTCGACAGAAAAGCTGCCTTCAATCCTGAAATTGCCAAAGAAATTAAAAATGCCGATGGTGTCTTTATCGCAGGTGGCGATCAAAGCCGCTATGTAAATTATTGGCGCGGAACCCCCGTAATTGATGCAATTAATGCGCATGTTAAAGCTGGCAAGCCACTTGGCGGAACTTCTGCGGGCTTGGCGGTTCAGGGCGAATATATGTATGGCGCGATGGATGGTGGTTCAATAACTTCGCCCGAAGCATTGAAAGACCCTTTGGGCAAAGCCGTTACAATTGAAGGTGATTTCGTAAAAATCGAATTATTAAAAGGTATCGTAACCGATAGTCATTTTAAAGAAAGAAATCGCCAAGGTCGTTTGGCGGCATTTATTGCTAAATCACAAAAAATGGCAAAAAAGCCATTAATCGGCCTTGGTATTGATGAACAAACCTCACTAGCTGTTGAAGGTGATGGAAGTGCAAAATTATATTCTAATATAAATGGTTATGCATGGTGGTTTGAGGCAATAAATCCCAAAGATTTAAAGAATGGCGCACCACTTGTTGCGGATAATATTAAAGTAACAGGAATTTCTTCTAATTCTATCGTGAATTTAAAGGATAAAAAGATTGAAAACCCCGCTTTTGTGCGCGAATATAGTGCACGTAACGGGGAGTTTATACAAAAAATGAAATATTCATTGGCAATTCATGGCGGCGCAGGGGTTTTAGAACCTGGCGATTTAACGCCAGAGCTTGAAAAGCAATATCGCAAGGGGCTTAATGATTCGCTTTTAGCGGGGCAGGCGGTCTTAGAAAAGGGTGGTTCTTCGCTTGATGCCGTTGAAGCTGCGGTTCGCGTTTTAGAAGATAATCCATTATTTAACGCTGGCAAAGGCGCGGTATTTACTGCTCAAGGAACAAATGAATTAGATGCCGCAATCATGGATGGCGCAACCCAAAAAGCAGGTGCGGTTGCGGGCGTTACACGCACAAGAAACCCAATTACTTTGGCGCGTGCCGTTATGGAGAAATCAGGTCGCCTAATGCTTGCCCGTGACGGCGCAGACAGATTTTCAATTGAAAATGGCCTGCAACAAGTTGACCCAAGCTATTATTATACAGAAGAACGTTGGAAACAGCTTCAATTATGGCGTGCAAAGAAATTCAGCCAAATTGACCAAACCCATATTTTTGGAACAGTTGGCGCGGTGGCACTTGATTCGAATGGCAATCTTGCGGCGGCAACTTCAACTGGTGGTTTAACAGGTAAAGTTTTTGGCCGTATTGGTGACACGCCAATCATTGGTGCAGGTACAATTGCAATAAATGGTTATGCGGCGGTTTCATGCACTGGAACGGGTGAATATTTCATTCGTGAAAATGCTGCGCGCCAAATTGTTGACAGAATCCGTTGGAACAATCAGGATATTCACACTGCCGCTTATGATACAATTATGGCAGTTGGTGAATTAGGTGGCGATGGCGGCCTTATTGCAATGGATAAAGATGGCAATGCTGCCTTTGCGCTAAATGATGTTGGAATGTATCGCGGCTTTGTAAGTTCAGAACAGGCACCTATGACATCGATCTATCCAAAAGATACAATCAAGGTTGAGGGAAGACACGCAAAAACTTCAAAAGAAATGCACTAATGAAAATTTTAAATTCCTACAAATATGCATGCAAGGCAGGTTCAATAATCTGCCTTGCATTATTTATTTCATGGATGTTTTTGCCCAATATTTTATTTAATATTTTTGCGATTGAATATAATAATTTCACAATATTTCTTGGACAAAGAATTGCTGCTCTTTTTTTGGGGCTATTTGTTATTTTATTTTTTCTAGCTAACGAAAATAATGCGCGTGTTCAAAAAACATTATCATTTTCATTTGCGATTTCGTGCTTAATTCTTGCTTATTCTGGCATTGTGGGTATGATTAATGGTGCGGCAGGTATAGGTATTTTAATCGCAATTATTGTTGAATTATTTTTTGCTTTTTGGTTTTTTTATTCAACGCGAAAAATTAGTTTTTCAATTTTATTTAACTAAACTAATGAATGATTGGATTTGCGCGCCCAATGCGCCCCAAGCTTACATCTTCAATCAGTGTCTTTACGCTGCGCCATGCGTCGGCTGCGCCGTTAAAGCCATCATTTTCAAGCTCAATTATGGTTTTATTTGCAATATCAAACGCATTATCACCATGGGCATCAAACATTGCCCAAGCAATTTTGGTCAAACTATAGACCGGTAAATTATCAAGACGCATAATACACCCCACTTTATTAGAAAGTGTATATTCAATAATCATGCCAAGGAAATTGCATTGAATTTATTTGCTTTTTTTGTTTTGTCGGCAAATTGTGCCGATTACATACTGTCCAAAAGCAATACAATAAAAATTATCGGGGCAATAAGTGCGACAGATGAATAAACTGGTATCATTTGATAAATGAATAAAGCCGAACCAAAAATTACCCCAATTATTGCAATCAAAAGCGCAGAACCCGCCCCCCATGCAAATCGGTTTAGGAATTTAACAATCTTTGCCGCATCGCCAATATAATCACTTGTTACAATGGCATTTGGATCAATATTATCGGGGTCGGTTTCATGGTTTATGGCTTTATAACCTTGTGTGGCAAGAATATTTGCTTCTTCAATTGGGCCACCAAATGCGGCGAATGCGGTGGCAAAGCGGATACTTGAGCGGGATTCTAAAAATGCATCCGACGTGCCTTCAATATAGGCAATTTCACCCATAATCTCACCAAGCCAGTTAAAGCCGCCAAAACCCGAATCCCCGAATGAAAAACAATCAAGCCGATTAATAAATGGCAAATTACGACCAAGCCATTCATAAAATCCGCCAATAATCGCGCAAAATAAATCTTCATGCGAAAGTGCGTTACATAGAAGGCCAAGGCGCCCCTGTTTTACAATTTTATCCCATTGAAATTCACGTGGCAAAATAGAGCCAACCAAAAACATCGTTTCAATCTTAAGCGAATGGGTTTTCGCGAGTGTATATGCAACAACCCATGTTCCATTATTAATCGCGATTATACTAAGGCTTGCGTTTGGATATTGGGCCTTAAGTGACGTGCATTGCCCGCCAAACCATTGAATTGATTTGCGACGCCGTCCAAAAAAATCAAGTAAAAAGGAAAAGCGTGAAACC
Source organism: uncultured Caulobacteraceae bacterium (assembly GCA_964557085.1). Taxonomy (GTDB): domain Bacteria; phylum Pseudomonadota; class Alphaproteobacteria; order Caulobacterales; family Aquidulcibacteraceae; genus Pseudaquidulcibacter. Next base: position 1,108 of record CAZKYS010000150.1, on the reverse strand, counting down.
CTTTGTGGTGTTTCGCGGCAAACCAAAACTTCATCATTTTCACCAAACATTCTAAATGCAGCTTGTTGAATTGTTTCAACCCATGCATCTTTTTGGTTTCTATCTTCATGAACGATAATAAGCCGCTTTATTTTTGACCTTTCATCTAATTGGGCTTTTAGCGCATCATTAGATTGAACAAGACATATTTCCTTTAATTCAGATGGTTTAAGACGCAAAGCATCAAGTAAAATATTCGCCCGCCGCGTTACAAGGCTTAATTCGCCATCATCGATAATTGCCATATCCAAAATTGAAAAATGCGATGTGCCACCAATTTCAAGCGCATAGAGATTGGGATTAATTTCATTATTAATTTGCGCCTCTAAGTCTTGCAAATTATCATCTGGAATTGCCCAATCACTATCGCCTTCGATTTGAATACAAATTGGGGCGGGTTTGCCATATGGGTTACGCGTTAAATCAATCCATTCTTGCCGTAAGGTTTCAACAAATGGACTTCCGGCTTCGCATGAAAGGATAAGTTTCCCAATGCCCATGAATTCAAGCATGAAAGCGAAAATTCCAAATCGAAATTCGCAATTTCGTGAAAAACCTGAATGAATACCGCCAAGGAAAATTATACGCTCAAGTAATATTCGCCAATTTGCATCATTGGCGCAAACATGGTTTTCGTATCCTTTGCGCCCTTTGCCAAAACCTTTTGACGCAAAAAGAACGGCCTTTCTTACGATTAATGCGCCAAGTGAATGGGTGATTATTTGAATTTTTTTATATTTTGAACCAGTTTTTGCTTTTCGTTCAAATTGTGCATTAATTAAATCATTTATCTGGCTTGCGATTTCATAAGGGCTTGAATTTGAAATAATCGCATTATCAATTCGAAGCTTTAAAATATCGCAATTATTAGTGCCATTTTTTATGGCATTTTCGGTTTTCCATAAAAGTATTTTAGGCGCGCGAATACCCGACACCAAGACAATCAAATTTTCACAATTTGGATTTAATTCGCCATTAAAAGCGCGAACAATAAGGCGCGGCTTTTTAAAAAACTTTGCAATTCGCCCGCTTAGAAATAATAATATGCGCGGTGCTGTAAATAAAAAAA
>CAZKYS010000149.1:0-5073 GCA_964557085.1 uncultured Caulobacteraceae bacterium | reverse complement strand
GTGCATCTGTTTTAAGTTCAACCCGCTTTGCACCATTTTCAAAAGCATGATTAAGCAATGCAAGTTTCGCCGCAGGGTTTATTTTTGTGCCATGAAATTGCGGATTATACCAAGTTCCACCAATTTCAAGCCCATCATTTTCAAGGCGCAAAGCCATATAACAGGTTTGACCAACGCATTTATTGTCGGGTGTGAAAATCGTATGTGCCCGCCATTGGCCTTTTTCTTGAAAATCCATGACACGTTTTAGATAAGCCAATAATTCAGCTTCATTTGCTGGTTTATCAATATAATGTTTCCATAATGACCATTCAGAACCCGCCGCTAATAGGGCATCAAAATGTATATTTTTGAATGGAATGATTTTTATAAATTCATTTTCGATATGCAAATTCGGTAGTTTCATATTTTTACCATATTCAAAATCTATGCAAATGACAAAAGTTTAAGCAGGTATAATGCTTTTAAAAAACACCCTTTGACATTATTTATATCTTATTGGCAAAGGAAATATGGCAATGTCTATTTTAAATATTAAAAAATCGGTTTTTGCGCTTGCTTTGGTTGGTTTCACAATCCCAAATGCGGGATTTGCTTTTGCGCAATCAAGTGCGACGGATACGCAAATTCCAACAACTTTGCCAAGCACAAGCCCGCAAGAATATGTTCGCCAAAAACCTGGTGAATTATTGATTGAAGCGCCAAAAACTGACACTGCTTCTGTGCCTAATAATGAATTAAATTCACCTATTTTAGCGCCAAATGTGCCACAAAAGCCATTAACAAAGGCAGAAATTGCAAAGCAGATTGCGCCGAATTTTGATGTTGCAAAAAATTATAAGCGCCTTGTGCAATGTTATGGCACTGCTGATTTCCTTGGTGCTTTTACTGATGTTCGTGCTTCAAGTCCTGGTGCAAATCCGCAGCTTAAGAAAATGGCTGCTTCAATTAATGCCCAAAAAGCACAGATGCAGCCGTTTGTTTTGGCAACAACCCAAACAATTGCTGCCGATAAATTCCGTTCCGATTATGATAAAGCGGCGCGCGGTGTACAAAATCAGGTTTTTGGCGCAAAAGATTTCAACCTTGCGCTTAATAAGCAGCTTGCAACGCTTAATTCATGTAACAAAGATATGCGAATATGGGCGGGCGTTAAATAATTAAACGCCTATTAGCGCAATCCATTCTTGCTCGCTTAATACTTTTACTCCAAGGCTCTGTGCTTTGGTAAGTTTTGAACCTGCATCACTTCCTGCGATTACATAATCGGTTTTTGCCGAAACCGAACCTGAAACTTTGGCGCCAAGGCGTGTTGCCTGCGCTTTTGCTTCTTCGCGCGATAGGGTTTCAAGGGAGCCGGTGAAAACCACAGTTTTTCCTGCAATTAAAGTGTCGGTTTTTGGCTTTTCGGCACGGTTTGGCGTTACATATTCCAAAAGCCTGTTTAATGATTGCATCGCCCGTTCTGAAGTAAAGAAATCAATCAATGCGTCAAGTGCAACATTGCCCATGCCATCAAGGGCGGCAAATTCAATATAGGCGGCCTGTGGGCGACCATCGGATGCCGACCTCACCAATTGAACAAAATCATTCCATTCGGGAAAATGCTGATAAATTCCAACCCGCGCCTTGGCATTTAATCCTTTAACTAAAACAGGAAGCACTTCATCAATTTTGGGCGCAAAAAGCCCATCATTTGGGTGGTTTATAATGACATTTGCCGCATCCAGAACCTTATCGCGTCCAGTTGGGCCAAGGCCGTCAATATATGAAAGGCGTTGATAATCATCATTCGGTTTTACTTCTGCCGCCGCCAAAACTGCGGCTTTGAAATTATCAAAAGTTTCAAAATTTCGCGCCAAAAGCCCCGATGTTGTCTGCCCAATATGGCGCACACCAAGGCCAAGAATAAACCTATCAAGCGCAATTTGACGACGCGCATCAATGGCATTTAAAAGATTACTAATTGATAATTCGCCAAAGCCTTCCAATGTGCGCAATGTATCAATTTTTTCATGCAAAACAAAAATATCGGCTGGCTCTTCAATAAGGCCATTTTGCATGAAAATTTCGATTTGGCGCGGGCCAAAACCATCAATATCAAAGGCGATTTTTGAAACAAAATGTTCCAAATGTCTTTGTTTTTGGTGGGGGCAATCATATTCACCACTGCAACGCGCCGCAACTTCGGCTTCGCCCGTTTGGTCATCAATAATGCGATGAATGGCGGTTTTTAGCGGGCAGGGGCAGATTTTTGGGAAATGGAATTGTTGGGCATCATTGGGGCGCAATTCCTTAATCGCACCCGTAATTTGCGGAATAACATCGCCCGCACGCTGCACCAAAACCGTATCTCCAATATGAAGATCAAGTTCATTGATATAATCTTCATTATGAAGCGTGGCATTGGAAACCATAACCCCGCCAACAAAAACCGGTTTTAAACGCGCAACAGGGGTTAAAACGCCCGTGCGCCCAATTTGAACATCTATGGCCTCTAAAATTGTTGGCTGCGGCTTGGGCGGGAATTTATGGGCAATGGCCCAACGCGGAAAGCGTGTAACAATTCCAAGGCGGCTTTGCGCCAAATCATTGACCTTATAAACAATACCATCAATTTCATAGCCAAGGCTTTCACGGCGTTCATTTATGGAATTATAATATTCAATCGCCTCATTTGCGCTTTGGCAAAGGCGGGTTTCAGGATTAGTTGTAAAGCCCCATTCTTTTAAGGTCGCAATCAATTCAAATTGGGTTTTGACATGCGCATTATCATTATCACCAATCGCATAGGCAAAGAATTGTAAGGGGCGAAGTGCGGTGATTGATGGATCTAATTGTCTTAATGAACCTGCCGCCGCATTGCGTGCATTGGCATAAATTTGGCCGTTCTTGGCGATTTGTTCGTCATTTAATTGTTTAAAGCCCGCATCCGAAATATAAACCTCACCACGTATTTCAATTAAGGCAGGCGGATTTGAAGTATTAAGGGTTTTTGGAATTTGCGAAATAGTAAGCACATTTGCCGAAACATCTTCGCCAATTTTGCCATCGCCGCGTGTCGATGCTTTAATAAATTGCCCATTTTCATAAGTGATTGAAAGCGAAAGGCCGTCAATTTTTGGTTCGGCAGTTACGGGGATAATTTCATTTTCATCAAGCGCCAAAAACCGCTTAAATCTTGCAAAAAAATCTTTTACGTCATTATCATCAAACGCATTATCCAATGATAACATTGGTGCAAGATGGGTGATTTTTTTGAATTTTACCGATGCTTTGGCGCCCACACTTTTTGACGGGCTGTCGTCGCGTATAAGTTTTGGAAACTTTTGTTCGATAAGTGCATTTCGGCGCTCTAATGCATCAAATTCAGCGTCGGAAATGCTTGGATTGTCTTCAACATAATAAGCCTCGCGGTGGTCGGCGATTTCGTGCGCAAGGGCTTCTAATTCTTGTGCGGCTTGTTCGGTTTCGAGCCTGTCGACAGGGATATTACGCAAATCATCCATTATGCCATATCCATCAATGCATTTGCAGCGGCGCGTGCTTCTGGCGTTATATTTTCGCCCGCTAACATTCTTGCCAATTCTTCACGGCGTTCTTTATCGCTTAAAACACTAACATTGGTTCGTGTAATGGCATTATTGATGGATTTTTCGATGCGCAAATGCATATTTGCACGCGCCGCAACCTGTGGGCTGTGGGTTACGCATATCACTTGGGAATTTTTGGCAAGGTCGCGCAATCTTCGACCAACTGCGTCCGCAGTTGCCCCGCCAATCCCTTGGTCAACTTCATCAAATACAAGTGCCAAAGTGCCATTATTGGCGCTTAAAACCACCTTTAAAGCAAGTGAGAGGCGTGATAATTCACCGCCCGATGCAATGGCATCAAGGCCGCCAAAACCCGCGCCAACATTTGGCGCAATCTCAAAGCGAACTTTATCAAAACCAAGGTTTGAAATTCGGTTTTCATCACTATCAAAAGCAACTTGGAAACGCATTTTTTCAAGTTTAAGGGGCGGTAATTCGGCCTCAACAAGTTTTGAAAATTCTAAAGCACCTTTTTGACGGGCATCTGATAAAATACCAGCTGATTTTTTATAATTTTCAAGCGCGATGCGATATTCTTTTTCGGCCTTTGCCAAAAACTCATCCTTATTGTCGATTTGCGAAAGCTTTTGGGCAATTGATTCCAAAATATTAGGTAATTCATCAATAACAACATTATGTTTGCGTGCGGCGGCACGAAGGGCGAATAATCTTTCCTCGATTTGTTCTAATTCTTTGGGGTCAAGGTCGATTAAAAGGCCCGCTTGGTTTAAATAGCCCAAGCAATCGGCAATTTCATTTTGCGCACGCTCTAATGAATTTTGGGCATTTTCAATGGTTTCGTTCAAGCGATTGGCATTCTCGCTTTCGATTTTGCCGATGCGGGAAAGTGCGCGGGCGGCATTGCCCATTAAATGTTCGATTTTGCCATTATCAATAATGTCATTGGCTTCTTTAATTGCGCTTATAACGCGTTCAGAGCCCATTAAATAGCGGCGGTTTTCATCCAAAGTTTTTTTCTTCGCCAATTTGCGGGTTTAGTTGGCGTAATTGTTCAAGAACATGGGCAAGATATTCGCGTTCAGCCCCCGATTGCCCGATTGCCTTGCGCGCTTCATCCAATTGGCGTTCGGCATTTCGGAAATTTTCATAATTTTCACGGTTTTGGTGAAGTAAATTCACAAAATCATCGCCTTTATTACCTGCTATAAAGCCATCAAGCATTGATAAATGCGAATTGGCATCCATAAGGCCAATTGCCGAATGTTGCCCATGAATTTCAATCAGGCTTTGGGCGATTTTACGCATTGTTGTTACCGAAACCGGCATATCATTTATAAAGGCGCGGCTTTTGCCATCAAGGCCAATTGAACGGCGAAGAATTATCTCATCATTTGGGGTTTCAATATCAAATTCTTGGGCAAGTTCATGTGCCAATGGGTTATTTTTTATTGAAAAAGTTGCGCCCGCAATCGCACGATGCGCCCCATCACGAACAAGGCCTTTATCTGCCCTATCACCA
>CAZKYS010000148.1:0-5094 GCA_964557085.1 uncultured Caulobacteraceae bacterium | reverse complement strand
AAATATGGGTGTTATTGGTCATAGGTTACGCTATCACCTTTACGATATTTCAAATCCAAAATCTCCAACACTGAAAAATATTGCATCACTTAAGCAAACTGATCGCGAGCAGATTGATAAAATAGGTTTGGAAATTGGTATCAGAATTTATAACAATATTTCAAAAGAAAATCGCAAAGTATTATTTATAGCACCAGTTGCCTTCACAACACTCACTTCTATTAGTTCACGTACAAAAATTATTGATGAAATTACCGATTTTTCAAATTCTAATGGTATAAAAGCCATTATTGAAATTCATGATGTAAATAATGTTCCACAATATCGCGTTATTGAGCAAATTTCATATTTGAAATCAAAAAATATTGCTGTTGTATGTGAAAGCATAAGTGATATTAATTTAATGCAAGAATATAAAAGTGCAAAAGTTGATGGTTTTGCAATTGAATATATAAATACAAATCGTAGCAAAGAAGAATCTGTAAATTACATCAAAAACTTACAACATATAACAAAATCATGTCATGGTTTTATATATATATACGGGTTTAATGATGAAAAAGAATGTGAAATTGCCCGAATTTCTGGCTTCGGGCATGCCACAATCGCAAATTGACTAAGGCTTTTTAAACCTTAATATAAATTGGTCCGTTTTACCGCGGATTTTCGGATCAAAAACGTTCAAGCTTAAATCATCCGCTGGGTTTTTAAGGATATCCGAACGCGCATCAAGAACAAAGCCAGCCGCCGTTACTTCTTTAATTACTGTATTAACATCAATCCTATGAAGCTCTTTTATGCCTTCTTCCGATAGATTTGGCTTACCAGAATGGTCAAGGATAATATAATATCCACCAGATTTTAGCGCTGAAAATACCGCCTGATTTAGTTTTTGAGTTGTGTCATCACCTAAATATAATCTTACATCGTGATAATTTTGGGAAGTCCAAAAAACATCAATATTTTGTGGGATATTTAGATTGTCACGAGTAGATGCAAGCCCAATATTGTTTTCGTGACCTTGTTCGGACGAAATATTTGGTATTACACCTTTGCCAAATTTATCGATGAATAATTGCGGTGTGAGTGAATATACTTTCCCGTTTTTTCCGACCGCATTACTAAATATACGTGTGAAATATCCGCCGCCTGGTATGTAATCTACGATAACCTGACCATTAGTAATATTTGCAAATTTTAGCACTTCTTTCGGTTTTCGGTTAATATCTCGCTCTATATCTGTAGCGGGGCGATTAATACTAAGTGATTGTGTATAATCATTTCTTTCAGAGTTTTTTATATCAAGCGGTGCGCAACCTGAAAATAAAAATGTTAAAACTAAAAGAGATGTGAATTGCTTTTTCATGATGACCTCATAAATTAATATCAACACCTAATTGCAATTCACTCTCAAAAGCAAGTATTATCTTCTACCTGTTGGTTGTGGTTTTCGCGGTTGTGCCATAATTCTATCTACATATTCAGATGTTTTATCACGCAAAATACCTAATTGGTCTTTGAAGAAGTGATCAGCGCCAGGGATTTCTTGCCATTCAACTTCTTCGCCTTTTTGTGTGCGAATTTTTGATACAGCGCGTTCAACTTCAATTGGTGGTGAAACCAAATCATTTGAACCGTAAAACATCATGCCAGATGATGGGCAAGGGGCAAGGAATGATAAATCATAATGATTGCATGGTGTGCCAACTGCAACAAATGCATCAATCTCTGGGCGGCGCATAAGCAATTGTAATGCGATATAGGCGCCAAATGAATAACCTGCCACCCAAGTGAATTTTGTATTTGGGTTGATGCTTTGTAGCCAATCAAGCATTGCTGCCGCATCCGCTAGCTCACCAATTCCATTGTCGAACGAACCTTGTGATTTACCAACGCCGCGGAAATTAAAGCGCAAAGTTGAATAACCACGTTCTACAAATAATTTATGCATCATAACTGCAACGCGGTCCTGCATAGAGCTTGCTGCACGTGGGTGACCGTGCAAAATCAATGCAATTGGCGAGCCTTCAATCTCGGATTGATTGTATCTTGCTTCAATTCTACCCGCAGGGCCCGACAAAATAAGTTCAGCCATTATGTATCCTATTCTTGACTAATTAACTCGGAAATACTAAATAAATATTGTTTAGAATGCCTTAGCATATTCGCTTTGCAAAACGCCAATTTTTTTACACTTCGTATTTTTATATGAATTTATATAGGCAAAGATAGGGTTTAAAATGGAATTATCAACTAAAGGCCGCTATGCTGTTATGGCTTTGATAGATCTTGCAATGCATTCAAAGGGTGAAAATGCAATTTCTTTGTCTGAAATTGCGACCCGTCAAACTATATCTTTGTCTTATCTTGAGCAATTATTTGCAAAATTGCGCAAAAAAGGTCTTGTAAAAGCCAAGCGTGGACCAAATGGTGGCTATAAACTCGCAAAGCCTATGGCAAATATTGATATGGCAAGTGTGATTTTTGCCGTTGATGAACCATTAAAAGCGACTGCTTGCGATAAATCAAAAACTGGTGGTTGCAACGGGCGCACATCAAAATGCGTTGCGCATGATTTATGGGCAGCCCTTACAATTCATATTCAAGATTATATGCGTGATGTAACACTTGAAGATATTGTGAATGGTAAATTCGAAAATGCCCACATGATTAAATACGATGCAGCATAATGACACACGAAAAAATATATGCAGATTATAACGCCAATGTGCCAATGCGCGATTGTGCAAAGCAAATTTTGATAGATACTATCGAAATTGTTGGCAATCCAAGTTCAATACATCAAAATGGCCAAAGTTTGCGTCGCATTATCGAAACTGCGCGCAAAGAAATTAATCAATCCATTGGTAATATATCTGGTGAATTAATTTTTACATCAGGCGCAACGGAAAGTGCGCAGCTTGCAATTGAAAGCGCGATTGCAATGGGTTTTGAAAATGTGTTTTTAAATACCTCAGAGCATGATGCGATTCACAAATACGCATTATCAAAATTTCCCAATGCCAAGATTATTCCGAATAATGATGATGGAATGGCCGATATTGATTGGCTTTCAAATGAAATTGAAAATGTTTACAGGCCGCTTGTTATTCTAATGGCGGTGAATAATGAAACCGGCGTTGTTCAAAATATTGCTAAGGCGTCAAATTTAGCGCGCCAAAAAGGTGGCGCTATTTTGGTTGATGCGGTTCAGGCATTTGGCAAAATTGATGCATCAGATTTTATGGGTTTCAGTGATTGGTTGATATTATCAGGTCATAAAGTTGGCGCTTGTGTTGGTGTGGGCGCCATAATTTATGCGGCAGGAATTGAACCAGCCCTTAATCGCCTTGGCGGCGGACAAGAAAAATCAATCAGAAGCGGAACAATGAATGCCTCAGCAATTGCAAGTTTTGGCAAAGCTGCGGTTGAAATCGCAAATAATTCGCAAGAAAATCAAAAAGTAAAAACTATACGCGATGATTTTGAAAATAAATTACACGCTATTTTTCCTGATTTAATAATAGTTGGAAAAAATGCAAAACGCGTTGGCAATACATCATGTTTTGCAATTCCCAATATGGCCGCAGAGCATTTAGTTATTTCACTTGATTTGGACGGTATTTGTATATCCGCGGGTTCGGCATGTTCAAGTGGTTCGACCAAAGTTTCGCGGGCAATTGCGGCACTTAATTTGGGCGATAAATTATCAAAATGCTTTGTCCGCGTAAGTTTTGGCTATCAATCAAAACAAGAGCACGCTGATATAATCGTTGACGCAATTCAAAAAGCCGTTATTCGCGCAGGGAAAGTTGCCGCATAATGGAAAATATCAAAGAAAATATCGATAAAGAAACAATCAAAGCCGTCGCCGAATTAGAAGGCGATAAATATAAATATGGCTTTTCAACCGATATTGAATCAGAAACCGCACCAATTGGCCTTTCAAAAGATACAATTCGCTTTATTTCTGCAAAGAAAAATGAACCACAATGGATGCTTGATTGGCGTTTAAAAGCCTATGAACGTTGGTTGCAAATGGTTGAACCCGAATGGGCAAATGTTGATTATCCAAAGCCAAAATTCAATGAGATTTATTATTATTCGGCACCAAAACAAAAGCCAGAATTAAATTCACTTGATGAAGTTGATCCCAAACTTCTTGAAACCTATAAAAAACTTGGAATTCCATTGCGTGAGCAAGAGGTTTTGGCAGGTGTAAAAGGCGCACCAAGAGTTGCGGTTGATGCGGTATTCGATAGTGTTTCGGTTGCAACCACATTCCGTAAAGAATTATCAGAAGCTGGCGTTATTTTTTGTTCAATCTCCGAGGCAATACGCGAACATTCCGAACTTGTCCAAAAATATTTGGGCAGTGTTGTTCCACAGTCTGATAATTTCTACGCAACATTAAATTGCGCAGTGTTTTCGGATGGCACTTTTGTTTATATTCCAAAAGGTGTTCGCTGCCCAATGGAATTATCAACCTATTTTCGCATCAATGCAGAAAATACAGGGCAATTTGAACGCACATTAATTATTGCTGATGAAGATAGCTATGTATCCTATCTTGAAGGGTGTACCGCGCCAATGCGTGATGAAAACCAACTTCATGCCGCTGTGGTTGAATTGGTGGCTTTGGATAATGCCGAAATTCGTTATTCAACCGTGCAGAATTGGTATCCAGGTGATGAAAATGGCAAAGGCGGGATTTATAATTTCGTTACAAAACGCGCTGATTGCCGTGGCAAAAAATCAAAAGTTTCATGGACGCAGGTGGAAACTGGATCAGCAGTAACATGGAAATATCCATCTTGTATTTTACGTGGTGATGAAAGCGTTGGTGAATTTTATTCAATCGCGGTTACTAATAATCTGCAACAGGCCGATACAGGCACAAAAATGATACATTTGGGCAAAAATACTTCGTCGCGTATCATCTCAAAAGGCATATCGGCGGGTCGCTCTAACCAAACTTATCGCGGCCTTGTTTCGGCACATGCCAAGGCAACAAATGCGCGTAATTTCACTCAATGTGATAGTTTGCTTATTGGCTCAAAATGCGGTGCGCATACTGTGCCATATATTGAAAAT
>CAZKYS010000147.1:0-5217 GCA_964557085.1 uncultured Caulobacteraceae bacterium | reverse complement strand
GGCGTTAAAGCATCTGAATATTTGCGTGAATTTGTAAAAGAAACCAATTTCCCAATAACTTCGACATTAATGGGATTGGGTGCATATCCCGCATCTGGTGATAATTGGCTTGGGATGCTTGGAATGCACGGCTCTTATGAAGCTAATTTGGCGATGCATGATTGTGATGTAATGCTTTGTATTGGTGCGCGTTTTGATGATAGGGTTACTGGTCGTCTTGATGCATTTTCGCCAAATTCAAAGAAAATTCATATTGATATTGAACCATCATCAATCAATAAAAATGTACGCGTTGATATTGGTATTGTTGCCGATGCGGGCATTGCCACCAAGGCTTTGTTAAAATCATGGGCGAAAAATAAATCAAAACGCCCAAAACTTGATGATTGGTGGAAGCAAATCAACATCTGGCGCGAACGCAACTCATTTGGCTATCGCAATCAAGATGATTTGATTATCCCGCAATATGCCATCGAGCGTTTGTATGAATTAACCAAAGACAAAAAAACCTATATCACAACCGAAGTTGGCCTTCACCAAATGTGGGCGGCACAACATTATCATTTTGAGGAACCGCATCATTGGATGACATCGGGTGGCCTTGGAACAATGGGTTATGGCCTTCCCGCGGCAATTGGTGTGCAAATGGCACACAAAGATGCATTGGTTATTGATATTGCGGGCGATGCCAGCGTTCAGATGACTATGCAGGAAATGTCATGCGCGGTTCAATATAATTTGCCGGTTAAAATCTTTATCCTAAATAATGAATGGATGGGCATGGTGCGCCAATGGCAACAATTATTACACGGCGAACGCTATTCACATTCATACAGCCATTCTTTACCCGATTTCGTAAAAATGGCCGAAGCTTTTGGCTGCCTTGGTTTGCGTTGTGATAAGCCAAGTGAATTGGATGCAACAATCCAAAAAATGATTGATTATAACGGCCCAGTTTTGGTTGATTGCCGTGTATCAAAAATCGAAAACTGCTTCCCAATGATCCCATCAGGCGCCGCGCATAATGAAATGCTACTTGGCGATGATGGTCGCGACCTTGGCACAGCGATTGATGATAAGGGGAAGCAGCTTGTTTAATCAGCTTGCCACCCTCGCGGCTACGCCGCTCACTCGGCAAGTCAGTTTAAAAATAAGGTTTGAATGAAGTAGAACGCTTGGAGTAGGAATTGTGATTTTTTCGGATGTTGATAACGAAAAAACTAAACCGTGGGATGGTTTAAAGGGTAAACCCAAATGGTTCTTGGATGAGGACTACAGTTGGGATTCACCCACAAATACAATGAAAGGATTATTGTCAGAGGGAATTGAAAGAGTTTTAGGAGTAAATTTTTCTATAGAACAAGCAAAATCAAGTGGATTTTTTGTAGCTTCGCCAAAAGGGAAATTGTTTCACATCTTGCAAGCCCCGCTATACTGGGAAGATGGAACTAAAGTTGAAAGAGATGAAAACTTAATTTCAAGTATTGTTTCAGGACTTAATGGATTAAATGTATTTGGAGGTTTCTTATCTGGATTAGTGATAAGTGGTACTACATTGGAAAGATACATAAACACTAACTGCGTAGATTGTACGCTGAGTAATTGTATTGTTTACAGTAGTTTTAATCCTGTAAATATTAAAAAAGCAATAGGTACTTTTTTTTCTCAAATTAATTCTTTCGGGAAAAAGAGAAGTTTTATTTATTTTGAAGGTTTTGTAAATTGTATTATCAAAGAAGGAATTAATATTCAAAAAGCAATATTTGAAAAACAAGTAGAGATTTTCAGGTGTCGCATAGAGGATAATTTTGGGTTATATGATTGCATTTTTGAAAATGAATTGAATTTGAATTTTTCAAAACTTAATTCTACTACTGGAGAACTATTTGGCTCTAAATTGCCAGATAAAATTAACATTGTTAGATGTATATTCAAAGCAAGGTTTTATTTTACTCATAGTAAATTCGTTGGTACTTTTTTTAATTTTTTTAGCTGTATATTTGAAAACGAATTTACCATAAATAACCTTAAATTTGGCAGATTTAGTTCATTACGCTTATTGTTAAATAAATGTATTTTTAAAGGTACAACTTCGCTTAATACTGATGAACCTTTATGTCCTTCGTTTCTATTAGATTGTCACTTCGAGAAAACATTTGTTTATAATAAACCTAAATTTGAGAATAGAAGAAGGCAATTATTACCTAATACTGAAGCACTTAAAGACCCGATTAATTCCAATTTATGGGAAAGAGTGGAGAAATGTTCTCAAGAATTAAGAGCTTTGGCCGAAAGAAACCATGAAAAGCATTTGAGTTGGACTTATTACGACCTAGAAAATATAGCCAAAACAAAAAAAACTGGAGTTAAATTTAATATTGTCGCATTTGCATACGAATTTTTTTCTATGAATGGCCTCTCTATCTACAGGCCAATTATTAGCCTTATATCAATTTGGTTGGTCTTTTCCTTAATATATTCAATACTAACAATTCTACCACTGATTGATAGAAGTATTTTAGAATTTAGTTGGTCTGTATTTTTGACGAATATAAAAGCGTCGGCCTCTAAAATGAGCATTTTAAATTTAAGAGATGGTGAAGACTATTGGAAAGTTATGATTTGCCCAATTAAAAATCATTTATTTATTTTAACTATTATGGAATTTTTTGCTTTCGTCCAAAATATTTTGTCGATACTTTTAGTTTTTTTATTAGGTTTAGCGATTAGGCGAAGGTATCAATTATAGAATTTAAAAATAAATTATTATTAAAATTAAAGGTAAAAATGAACCTAGACAATAACTTCCTTTCCCTCCTTGCCTTAATCGTTTCCGTGATTGCTATTATCGCGTCAATTCTTGTTGCGATGCGGCAGGAGATGATTTCTAAGGCGGCGATTAAGTTGCAACGGGATACGGACCTTCTAAAATGGGGTGCTGATTGTGTTCGTATTTTGCAAGAAATGATTGAATATACATTTCGCATTTCAATCGACACGCCCGAAAGTTTGGAAGATAGGCGCATAAATCTATTATCTGAAGTTTCAATTCTAATTGATATTGGGCGTTGGTATATTCCGAATTTTAAAGATGGGAGTGAGGATAAAACAATCCCCGCGGCCTATCGCGGATTTCGCCCGGTTGCGATTGATGCGCTTTTATATTCCTATCGCACGTTCAAAAGTTTTGACTTAAAAGAGCATGATAAATGCGAAGATTTGCGCCAATTTTTGGTGAATGCAAAACGTGAATTAGTATCGCAAATCGCCCAAAAAGTTGACCCCGAACGCCTTATGCAGGCAACAGGCGAAAAGCCAACCTATCCCAAATGGATGCACCCCAAAGAATTACTACCAAAACGCTATCAAAATGATGATGGAACTGATAATATTAAATAATCGGAGTGAAGATGATAGAAAATAGCAGGCATTTCAAGAATTTGATTTATGGCGTGTTGTTCGTCATGCTCTCAAATAGCGCTGCTATTTCTGATGATTTGTCACTTGAAGAAGTGCATTCAAATGTTGCCAAAAAATTTCTGAACCAATTAAATATGCCAGTACTTAATGGGGATGCTGGGGCTGCAGATGCATTTATATTTATAGTGGCTCATGAAACCCTTTCAAAGGGACGTGCAACATTTGTTGAATATGGGCAAAAGTCTAAATCAATTTCTATAAAAAAATATTTTGACACCGATAATGCAAATAAAATAACGTCAATAGAGCCACCAAAAAATTTAATAGATGAAAATCAATCTCTTCTTGGCGAAATAAAAAAAGCAGCGGCATACAAACCTTTGATGCCTGAAGATGCCAAAACAAAAAGCGATAAGAACAAAGTGCCAATTTGTTTTCATCCACCATTTGCTTTTGCTTTTATTCGCGAAAAAGGAAATATAGCCTCTTATTCAATTAACACATGCGGAAATGAAGTATTTTATGAACTTCGATGTAAAATAGAATATGGCATGTCCTGTAAGCAATTAAAAAAGTAGATTTTATAATAATTCTGGAGTCAAACTATGTCCCAACCAAATTCAGCATATTTTATACCCGACACAACCGAAACCATAAAACGCACCACTCTTGCGGTGGTTGTAAAGAACGAGCCTGGGGTTCTTGGGCGCGTTGTTGGTTTGTTTTCGGCGCGTGGCTATAATATTGAAAGCCTAACAGTTGCCGAAACCGACCATGAGGCACACACATCGCGCATCACAATTGTGACATCAGGCACACAGGCTACTTTGGACCAAATTAAAGCGCAAATTGCGCGTATTGTTCCTGTTAAACGCGTTAATGATTTTAATGGTGACGAAGATGTGGTTTCGCGCGAACTTGCCCTTATAAAAGTTGCAGGGAAGGGCGATGACCGTGTTGAATCGCTTCGTCTTGCTGATGCATTCAAAGCAAAAATTATGGATGCAGGGCTTGATAGTTTTACATTTGAACTAACCGGAAGTTCAAAAAAGCTTGATGATTTCATAAAATTAATGAAACCTTTGGGGCTTGTTGAAGTATCAAGAACGGGTGTTGCCGCAATACGCCGTGGAAACGAAAAGGTATAAAATGAATTTAAGGCTTAAAATTATAACTGGAATTTTGGTTGCAATTGCTGTAATCATTGGTGTTTTACGCTTTATGCCACACAAAGAAGGCAATGGGCGTGCCTATTTCTTTGGTGTTGATGGCGACCCAAGAATGAAGGCTTGTAATAGCGTTAAAGATGCCGAAAACGCCACCCAACCAGTAATTGATGCCTTGAAAATTGGTGCGCCGCTTACAATTGGTGCGCAAAATAATGCCGATTATCGCGTTTCTGTTTTCCATGCAGGTGGCGGCAAGGCCATAAGCATTCACCTTTCAACACCTAAAAAAGGTGTTCCTGCGATTGCTGATGTTGCGGTTTATGAAAATGGTGCGGCAAAATTTGAAACCCAAAACCTTATTTATGAACAAGCAAAGGCGCTTATAAATTCATTTGAGGCGGCAAAAATTTGGGGACCGCTGAAGACCACATTTGAGCCACGGAAAAACACTGGCCCCGCGAGTGTGGTGATTGAAATTCAAGCACCAAATTCAAAACGTTGCATAACAACACGTTATGATGATGAACGCATTACGGGATTATTGAATGAATTCTCGAACCGTATTAGGTCGGTTATAAAAGAAGTTGATATTTCAGGTTTTGAAGCGCCAAAGAAAACTTTTGGTAAA
>CAZKYS010000146.1:0-5313 GCA_964557085.1 uncultured Caulobacteraceae bacterium | reverse complement strand
AAATATGCAACAAACAATTTTTAACTTGATAGAAAACTGAAATAAAAGAAGTGCTGCATATCAAATAGGTGGATAATGGATAATAATTTTAAGATGATTGATGTTGGCAATAAGCAAATCACAAAAAGGCTTGCAATTGCCAAGGGCAAAATCTTTGTTGGCAAAGAAGCATTTAATCTTATAAAAAACAAAAAACTACCAAAGGGTGATGCCTTAATTTTAGCTGAAATTGCGGGTATAAATGGTGCAAAATTGGTGTATCAAATGCTTACGCTTTGCCATCCATTGGGTCTTGATATGGTTAAAATCATCACCCAATTAAATGATGATGAAAACTCTATTGAATGCTTTTGCATTGCATCAACCCATGCAAAAACTGGCATTGAAATGGAGGTTTTGGCAGGGGTTAATAACGCGCTTTTGACAATTTGGGATTTGTCAAAAATGATAAACCCAAATTTAAAAATTTCTGATGTTGAATTATTATTAAAATATGGCGGAAAATCAGGGATTTGGAAAAATACAAATTCTTGCCCTCATTGGATTGATGATTATATTCCAAAAATACCCCAAGCCCTAAAGGATAGAAATGTAGCAATCATCACAATGAGTGACCGCGCAAGTGCAGGTATTTATGATGATAAATCGGGCGATAATATAAAAAATATAATGATTGAAAACGGCGCAATAATTTGTGCCAAAGAAATTATTCCTGATAATCCTGATGATATTAAGCAATCTATTGGTGCAATAATAAGTGAACACGCCCCTCACCTTATCATTTGCACAGGCGGTACGGGCGTTGCACAGCGCGATTATACGCCAGAGACGTTAATGCCAATGTTTGACAGAATAATCCCAGGGATTGGCGAAATCTTACGTTCAGATGGCGCAAAATTCACACCATTATCATGGTCAAGCCGCGCTATTGGCGGCATTATTGGCGAAACTTTAATCGTCACGCTTCCTGGCAATCCCAAAGCAGTTATTGAAGGATTATCTGCGCTTCTTCCCGATTTATTGCCGCATTTAATAAGAATTATAAAAGGTGAAAAATGATTTCATTCGAAACCGCACAATCAATCATTGCCCAAAATTTGCTGCAACCAAAAACCGAAACATTAGATTTATTGGAATGTTTAAACCGAGTTTGCGCAATTGATGTTTTCGCTAAAATAAGTGTTCCATCATTTAATAATTCCGCGATGGATGGATTTGGCGTAAAAATTAATTGGATTGAAAACGCCACCGAAGATAAGCCAGTTTTTATTCCCAAAAATCAAACCATTGCTGCGGGGCAGATTGTTGATGAAAACAATGATTTAAGCACTTGCCATATAATGACGGGCGCAAAAACACCAAATTGGGTTGAAGCGATTATCCCTATTGAAAACACAATTGTAAATGAAAATTCAATCGGCTTTAAAGCCCCTGCAAACAAAGGTCAAAATATAAGATATATCGGCGAAGATACAAAAATTGGCGATAAATTAATTGAGAAAAATAGCCAAATCACACCTGAAAAAATCATGGCACTCGCCGCACAAGGTATTGATAGAATTGAAGTTTATTCACGCCCAAAAGTAAAAATCATTTCAACAGGAAATGAATTAAGACCTTATAATTTTGGCCCACTTGAAGATGGGCAAATATATAATTCGAACGCACCATATTTAATTTCAAAAACCAAAGAATTAGGTTTGTCAGTTGAATTTTCTGGCATTCATGAAGACAATATTGAAAAATTCACCGATTTTTTAAAAAATACCGATGATAATTCTATAATAATTTCAACTGGCGCAGTTTCAGCGGGAAGATGGGATTTTATTCCCAAAGCACTGGAAATAGCCGGCGCAAATATTCATTTTCACAAAGTGAATATAAGGCCCGGCAAACCAATAATCTTTGCAACATTAAAGAATGGAAGCTTGTTTTTCGGACTTCCGGGAAATCCAATTTCAAGCGCGATTGGCTTTGAATTTTTTGTTAAACACGCACTTCAAAATATGTTTGTTATTCCAAGAAGGCAATATTTCAAAGCAAAGCTAGAAAATGCCTTTTCTAAAAAATTCAAAGGAACCCAATTTTTCAAAGCAATCACAAATTATAAAGATGAAACCTTCCAAACCCTAATCTTGGATGGGCAAGAATCTTTTAAAATCCAACCTTTCGCATACGCAAATTCATGGGTAATCATTGATGCGGAAAAATTTGAAATTTCATCGGGTGAAATTGTTGATATATGTTTCTTCAATAAGGGTTAGATGATGGGCACTGAAATTGAAATCGAAGTTGAATTATATGGCGCGTTGTCACGTTTTAAATCGCAATCGCCATTAATTTTGCGTGCTAATAAAAATATTAAAATTGCCGATTTGAAGGAAATTCTTTTTAATAATCTAAAAGAATATGATGATGGGAATTTACAAAACCTTATCAATACATGCGCTTTTGCAGATGATGAAAAAATTTATCCCAAAGATTATAAATTAAATTCGTCGATGAAATTGGCAATTTTGCCACCTGTTAATGGTGGATAAAATGCAAATAACAACAATCGTAACAAGTGAAACACTAAACTTAAACGAAGCGCTCGATTTTGTTGATCATGGCGATAATGGTTGTACAAATTTATTTATTGGTCGCGTAAGAAATACCAATCTTGGCCGCCCTGTTAATGCTGTTTCCTATGATGCCCATAAAATTCTTTGCGAAAAAGTTTTCTTCGAAATATCAAATGAAGCCATAAATAATTTTGATAATAAATTAAAAATCTATATTTCCCATTTCAAAGGCAAATTAGAAATCGGCGGTATAAGCGTAATCATTGCCGTTGGCAGTCCACACCGTGACGCAGCATTCAAAGCAAGCCGCTACATAATCGAAGAATTAAAAAAACGCGCACCAATTTGGAAAAAAGAACATTATATAGATGGCGACGAAGACTGGCTACTTGGACACAAATTAAGCAGTGATGATGACAGTGAATAGCAATTTCGGGTAGTTTTTGGGTGCGGGGGCAGGATTTGAACCTGCGGCCTTCAGGTTATGAGACGGATTGTATTTCTTATAATATATTGATATTAATATGTATTTTAATAGTTAAAATACATAGTGAGCCTATAAGTGCGCCTAATCAACACTTGCAAGTGTCCATTTTAAGCTTACCAAGCGCTAGGGTTGAAAAGTTCACACGTAATTTTTGTAAATAATTTTAAATGTTTCTGAATACATTTCATTGAGACCATAACAACAAGTATGTTCGTAATTTTAGCACACAGATTTTTCTAGACTTAAATGATTGTGGAATTGTTAATACTATTTATCAATTGATTTCGATCAAGTTCCAGCCTATTAATGCGTGTAAGAGTAGTGCTCTGATTGACAAAACAAATACCAGATAACTCTAGAAATGCCACATGATTACTTGCTTTAAGATTTATTTTGATAACAACAGGACGTTGGAACCCAAAACAATTTACCAGAGAATTTTCGGAGCTAAGTTAAGAGATTATATCTTAGAAAAGGCGCAAAACTCGAAAATCCGGAATGCCGTGTCGTTTAGAGCGACTGCTGGATATTTGTTTTACTCCAAACTTGGATATTTTCCATTCGAAAGTGAAAAGGACGATTATCCTATTTGCATCGAACTAATAGACGACAGGGACAAGCTAGAGAACTTTGTCACAAGTTACCTAAAAGGGTTTCAAAACTTGTTAGTCATTGAATCGAAATTTAATTTATAATCTTTGGGATAAATTTTTTCATCATCTGCAAAAGCGCATGTATTGATAAGGTTTTGTAAATTCCCATCATCATATTCTTTTAGATTATTAAAAAGAATTTCCTTCAAATCGGCAATTTTAATATTTTTATTAGCACGCAAAATTAATGGCGATTGCGATTTAAAACGTGACAACGCACCATATTTAATTTCAAAAACCAAAGAATTAGGTTTGTCAGTTGAATTTTCTGGCATTCATGAAGACAATATTGAAAAATTCACCGATTTTTTAAAAAATACCGATGATAATTCTATAATAATTTCAACTGGCGCAGTTTCAGCGGGAAGATGGGATTTTATTCCCAAAGCACTGGAAATAGCCGGCGCAAATATTCATTTTCACAAAGTGAATATAAGGCCCGGCAAACCAATAATCTTTGCAACATTAAAGAATGGAAGCTTGTTTTTCGGACTTCCGGGAAATCCAATTTCAAGCGCGATTGGCTTTGAATTTTTTGTTAAACACGCACTTCAAAATATGTTTGTTATTCCAAGAAGGCAATATTTCAAAGCAAAGCTAGAAAATGCCTTTTCTAAAAAATTCAAAGGAACCCAATTTTTCAAAGCAATCACAAATTATAAAGATGAAACCTTCCAAACCCTAATCTTGGATGGGCAAGAATCTTTTAAAATCCAACCTTTCGCATACGCAAATTCATGGGTAATCATTGATGCGGAAAAATTTGAAATTTCATCGGGTGAAATTGTTGATATATGTTTCTTCAATAAGGGTTAGATGATGGGCACTGAAATTGAAATCGAAGTTGAATTATATGGCGCGTTGTCACGTTTTAAATCGCAATCGCCATTAATTTTGCGTGCTAATAAAAATATTAAAATTGCCGATTTGAAGGAAATTCTTTTTAATAATCTAAAAGAATATGATGATGGGAATTTACAAAACCTTATCAATACATGCGCTTTTGCAGATGATGAAAAAATTTATCCCAAAGATTATAAATTAAATTCGTCGATGAAATTGGCAATTTTGCCACCTGTTAATGGTGGATAAAATGCAAATAACAACAATCGTAACAAGTGAAACACTAAACTTAAACGAAGCGCTCGATTTTGTTGATCATGGCGATAATGGTTGTACAAATTTATTTATTGGTCGCGTAAGAAATACCAATCTTGGCCGCCCTGTTAATGCTGTTTCCTATGATGCCCATAAAATTCTTTGCGAAAAAGTTTTCTTCGAAATATCAAATGAAGCCATAAATAATTTTGATAATAAATTAAAAATCTATATTTCCCATTTCAAAGGCAAATTAGAAATCGGCGGTATAAGCGTAATCATTGCCGTTGGCAGTCCACACCGTGACGCAGCATTCAAAGCAAGCCGCTACATAATCGAAGAATTAAAAAAACGCGCACCAATTTGGAAAAAAGAACATTATATAGATGGCGACGAAGACTGGCTACTTGGACACAAATTAAGCAGTGATGATGACAGTGAATAGCAATTTCGGGTAGTTTTTGGGTGCGGGGGCAGGATTTGAACCTGCGGCCTTCAGGTTATGAGACGG
>CAZKYS010000145.1:0-5439 GCA_964557085.1 uncultured Caulobacteraceae bacterium | reverse complement strand
AATTTGCAGCAAATGACGCTTAGTAAAAGCTGCGCGGGGCGGGGGTGCAGTTAATATATTCACAAAATCTGTCTTTAAGCGTGAATCTTGAACAAGTGCAAGGGAAATATTCTGTGTTAATCCTTTGTATGTCAAGCTTGAAAAAAATTATATATTAAATATAAATTATACAAACATTAAATTTGGAGGATTAAAATGATAGTATGGCGTGGTTTAGGTTTTTTGGCGGTGCTTATTCCAATGGCCGTATTGTTAATATTTTCAAGTTTGGGAATTGATAAGAATTTCAGCTATTCTGATGGGCTTATTATGTTAATTTCCGCGATAATAATTTGGTTTGTTGGCAGAAAATTAAACACAAGACCTGCGAAAATATTAATCGACCCTCAAACAAATCAAGAAGTCGTTTTTAAAGATAAGCACACTATATTTTGGATTCCAATGGAATATTCTGCGATATTTTGGGCAATTGCTGCAATAGCCTTTTTTATGAAAGATATATAAATAAAGGCGTATCCAATCCACAATTATACCATTATTTCGGGTAAGTGATGTAAAATAATCTGCAGCTGAAATATCAAAAAATAAAGCAGCATCTTCACTATTAGCAAAGTTGACAGTTGAAGATGCTGCTTCTTCTAGGCTTCGGGTTGCGGTGGGATGCTTCCCCTTTGTCTGCGCTGCTTTGTAAGCAGGAGCAGGCCTAGACTAGTTATGGTGAGCAGGGCGACCGTATATATGCTCCCTTCAGGTCCATCACTCCCGCCATTTATATAGGCCGGTCCAACAGGCACCAATTTTACCAACAACGCAGGTAATTGAGTTTCCAAACCTGTGATTGGTAAATCAAAACCTGTACCGGTAAACCAGTTCCACCCAGTGTGCCAACCCATCACACCCCAAATCGAATTTGAACGGCGCGCCCAAGCACATGCGAAAATCGAGAAGACGAAGGTCATGACCAAAGATAATAGTGGTGTTCTAGGCGAAAAATGCAGAAAAGTGAAAGCGGCAGCAGTTAATATGAAGGCAGCATTCGTGTTCCATCGGCGCATTATGCTCGAGAACAACCAACCGCGAAAAACAAATTCTTCCACGCTAGATTGAACTGCGAAGCATATTAGTAACAGGGCAATCCAGCCGAGTGCAGCAGGACTGGCAAAGGCTGGCGCAAAATCCCCGACAATGTATCCGCCAGAAAGTGCTATCGCAATCACAATCGCGCCCATCATGGCTATGCCAACACCGAGCCCCATAATGAACTTTTTAAGCTTTTGTTCTCCATCAAGTCCAACACTTGCGAGGCTTCTCTTTTCAATCCAACGCACCCAGCCAAATACCGCAAGCCCCATAGCGATGAACGAAATCAGAAGAAGGCAAAATGCCATCGTCCCTTTCGGCTCTCCCTTAGAGTCAGTCAAACCGAGATATTCTAGTCCTGTATCGCCAGGCAACATGCTGACCGCAACAAGAAAGATGCAGATAAAAGGGGCGGCTATACTCGGTGGTATCCAGCCTTTTGGCGCCTCATCGGAAAAAATCATATTTGTCATGTCGCACAGGCTAAATGCCCACCTAACACAATTATAGAATGATTGTGCGGAACATTTCTGAACAAAGCCATTCTTTAGGCGTGAGACCAACTGTCTTGCGGAATGTTCGACCAAAATGGCTTTGATCCGCAAAGCCAGCACCATGTGCAGCCTCAGCCAGCGTCGCGCCTTCACGCAACATTCGCTTTGCAAGATCGACCCGTCTGTGCTGTAGATAGCGATATGGGCTAGTGCCCAACAACGCCCGAAAGTCACGCGAAAGCTGCCAACGGTCACAACCAGTCACTTGCTCAAGTTGATCGAGCCGCGCACCGAAAACAACCACGCTTTCAAGAAATTCGCGCGCCTTCATAACGGCAATTTGATTGGCAGTCTTCACAGTTTCTGCCCTTCCAACCGCATTTTTCATAGCATGTGCCAAATCGTAAAGCGCGTCTTCATAAGCACTGGGGTCTTCGACGCCCGCGCAATCTATAATCATGTTGAAGGTTGCAGCGATTAATGCGGAATCCGTTGAGACGCCATCAACGACAAAAGGCAGTTCTGCGCCTCCAAGCACGGTCTGGATATGAGCTGGCGGAACATAGGCAGCCCGATAACTGAAACCATCCTCATCATAGCAATGGCCATCGTGTAATTCATCGGGATGAAGGATAAGCACCTGACCTGGCAGTGAATATCGCTTTTCTCCGCGATAGTTGAACCCTTGCACCCCAGTCATAGTCAAAGCGATAGTGTATGTATCGTGCCGATGCGGCGAAAACGCTGCCCCGACCAGCCGGTTTGCAACTCGCTCAATCTGCTCGAACGATTTAGTCATATGCGGTTGGTCAGGGGAATGTTTTGCGGAATTCATCTTTGTGATACGCCCCTAGTTTTCTAAACGCTGGTTTTTAGCATAATTACAAATTTTTCTGAAGCAATTGTTGAGAGCATTTTAGTAATTAATATCGAACCTTATCCAGCAACCCCTGCAAAACAAATGCCGCCGCCGCGCTGTCGACTTGTTCGGCGCGTTTTTTTCTTGTCATGTCGGCTTCTATCATTTGCTTTTGGACGGCGGTGGTCGAAAGGCGTTCGTCAACTAATAAGATCGGCACGTCACGAATTTGAAGAAGGTTTCGCGCCATTGCCCTTGCGGCCTGTGCCGATGGGCCTGATGTGCCATCCATATTAAGCGGGTGGCCCATGATTATTGCAATACATTCTTTATCGTCAAATGTTTTGAAAATTGATGCGGCGGTTTCGCCGAATTTTTTGCGGGCAACAAAATTCATAGGGCTTGCGATTGTGCGGGTTAAATCGGAAACTGCAATGCCAATATTCTTTTCACCATAATCAATACCAAGCAATGCCCCGCGTTTGTTATGGGCTTGGTTCAAAAAGTCTTTAAATTCATCAAAATTTAGCTGTGGCATTTTTCTTTATGGCTTGAGTTTTGTCTATAAATCCCTTTAAAGGAAAAATATGGCCGTTTATACTATTCTTTCAGATCAAGATGTAGAATTTATCCGTGAAGCCTTTGGGCTTGGTGCAATCATAACCTTCAAAGGCATTGCCGAGGGGGTTCAAAATTCCAACTATTTCCTTGAAACCGAGGATGCACGTTATATTCTTACAATATATGAAGCAATGACCGAAGTTGCTGAATTACCATTTTTTCTTGGCGCAACCGAATGGGCAGCGAAACATGATTTGCCAACTGCATTGCCAATTCATACGAAAAATGGCGATTTAACGCTTAATCTTAATGGCAAAACCCTTGCGCTATGTAGCTTTTTGAAAGGCTTTTCGCCGAAAACACCAAATGTGAACCAAGTAAAATCGGCGGGGATTGCCTTGGCGAAATTGCATTTGGCACTTGAAAATTATCCCAATAAACGCACCAATGATTTAGGGCCAAATGCATGGCCAAAAATGTGGAATATTATTGCAGATGATGCCGATAAATTTGAAACAGGAGTTAAAAAACTTATTGATGATGATTTAAAGGAAATTGCGCAAAATTGGCCGCAAAATCTGCCATCAGGCTTTATTCATGCCGATTTATTCCCTGATAATGTTCTTTATGTTGGTGATAATGTTTCAGGGTTGATTGATTTTTATTTTGGCGCGAATGATTTTTTTGCCTATGATTTGGCAATAATGCTTAATGCATGGTGCTTTTTGCCATTAGGTCGTGAATTTGATTTAACCAAGGGCAGGGCACTTATTAGCGGTTACGAATCTGTTCGCGCACTTAATGAAGGCGAAAAAAGCGCAATGCCACTTTTGGCGCGCGGCGCGGCATTACGCTTTTTCTTAACCCGTATGAAGGATTGGCTTCGTCCTGATGATGGGGCGATTGTTACCAAAAAAGACCCAAAGGAATATTCTTCGCGCCTTGCGTTTCACCGCGCGGCGCAAAGTCTGTTTGATTATGGTGGTTAGGGATTTGGGGTTTCGCTTTTTGGTTTTTTTGTAAGATATTTTTTTGCCAATAATATTAAAGGCAAAGCAACCAAACCAATTGGCAATAACACCGCCAAAATCCTTATTAATTGTGCAATTGTTCCAAACATTAGACCAAAAAATTCAGAGAATGCACTTTGCAATTCACTAAAGACACCTGTTTGTTGACCGCCATAATTTGAATGATAATTAAGCGTCATCTCACTCATAGCAACGCGCCCTTTGGCAAGCGCGATTTCTGAATTCATAGTGTCAATTTCACCCTGAACCCTTGCTAATTCTTGTTCGGCTTCTAAAAGGTCGGATAATTTACCGGGGCGTGTGGCAATTATACCCTCAACACGGGTGCGAAGTGTGGTTAGTGCGCGTAATCTTGCTTCATTATCGGTAATTTGGCGGGTTAAGTCTTCACTTGAAACCGTGGAACTTGTGATTTTGCCGCCACTATTTTTGGCATCATCGCCCAATTTATCACGAAAAGTGCCAAGGAATTTAGGTTCTGCACGAATTACAAGAATGCCATTTGCCGAACCATCATTATTGCTTAGGTTTGAGTTTATAATCTGGCAAATCTGCGGCCCTGCTTTTTCGCAATTGGATTTGTGAGTATTCATAAGGCTTGGCAATTTTTCAGATGGAACCAATAATTCAGTTGCATAAGTATAGGCAAGCATTGGGGTTATGATCATTGGTTGCTTGGGCGCTTCGGCTTTTGGTACTGCTGCGCCGCTTACAGATTCTGCTGCTAGTTCCGTTGTCGCCTTACTTTGTTCTGGCGTTGCGCTTGGTAGCGTTTTATCAGCCATTAGCGCTACATTATTCCTAACAGCGGCTGCTTTGTCGCCTGCTTGCCCACATCCCGCCAAAACCACAAAACCAAGCAATAGAATTAATCTATACCGCATATTTACCCCCATTATAAAAGCTACAAATCCTTGACTAAGTAAAATTTGCGCCTATTAGCGCAATTAATATCGTCAACAAGGCTTTTTTATGGCACATTTCGCAATACAATTTGGCAAGCAAATTCCAAAGAAACAATATAAAGAAAGACCTGCGGTCTATGGCATTTGTGTTGGCGACATGAATAAAATTGCAATCGCACGAATTGGCAATAAAGACCATTATAAATATGACCTTCCAGGTGGTGGTATCGAAAATGAAGAAAGCGAGCCAGAGGCTTTAATTCGTGAATTCTCTGAAGAAGTTGGTCTTGATGTATGGCCTGTTCGCCAATTAGGCCGCGCGGGGCAATTTTGGATTAATAATGAAAACCCTTTAAATTCACTTGCTAGCTTTTATGAAGTGGAAGTTACGGGAACACCATTTGCACCAACAGAAAAAGACCATTCATTGATTTGGCTAAATATTGATGATGCATTGAAAAAACTTCGTCACGAAAGCCATGCTTGGGCATTATTGGCTTGGGAACGCC
>CAZKYS010000144.1:0-5456 GCA_964557085.1 uncultured Caulobacteraceae bacterium | reverse complement strand
ACAACACCAAAGGCAGGCGAAAGATCTTTTATTATTTTTAGCATTAATGTTGCATGCCCCTAAAAAATTACCCCCGCCTTGTGGGCGGGGGCTATTTAATTAATGGCCGCCGCTTGTGGCTTCTTCGATTTTATGAACTGGCGCAGATTTTGCCGAAACCGCAAACCAAAGAATATAAGCATAGCAAATCAATGGCACAATGAAAGCCAATGAATATGAATTTGTTACATCTTTCAAGGCACCAAATACTAATGGCACAAATGCGCCGCCAACAATTGCAACACACAAAAGCCCTGAAGTCGCACTTGCAGGTGCAGTAGAGCGTTCCAAAGTTGTTGTGAAGATTGTTGGGAACATGATTGAATTGAAAATACCAATGCAAAGCGCCGCCATCCCCGGAAGGGTTCCGCCGCTTAAAGGAACATCAACATTAACAATCGGCATACGGAATGAGCCGTTTGCAACACCAGCAATTGCGCCATTTTTAAACATTACAATCGCGCACAATACAATCGCACCCAAAGCTGCGAATGCAAGAACTGTATGGCCTTTAACGCTGCGCATTACCACACTGCCGATAAAGCGGCCAATCATTGCAAAAAGCATATACCAAGTTACCAAATGACCCGCATTCATTTTCGGTAAGTTCAAGATATTTTCTTGGCTAAGGAATAGAATTAAATTTGCACCAATTGAAACTTCGGCACCAACATAAAAGAAAATGCCCAACGCACCCAATTGCGCCCATTTTGATGACAAAGCAGAAAAAGGTGAAACCGCACCAACAGTTTGCGGCGCATTTTCAGAAATTGTTTTGCGAACCATGTAAATAAGGCCAATAAAAACCGCAAGAATAATGCCCATTTTCAAATAAGCACCGCCAACTTCCGATAAAGCTGATGCTTTTAACGCTTCTGTCATTACTACATCTGGTTTGAATGCTTCGCCTTTAAGCAAAATGCTTGAGCCAACAAAAATAACACTTGCCGCACCCAAAGAATTGAAGGCTTGCGAAAGGTTCAAACGAAATGCCGAATGCTTTGGGTCCCCCATTGCCGCGATAAGTGGGTTAGCTGCCACCTGAAGCAATGTGATGCCTGACGCCATTACAAAAAGACCAACCAAGAATACAAGATAGCTTGCAACTTTTGTTGATACAAAAGCAATTACGCAGCCAATCACAATACCGCCAAGGCCAACAATTACAGAATTTGCATAACCTTTTTTAGACAAGAAAGATGCCGCTGGCATAGACATCACACCATAAGCAATAAAGAATGCGAACGTTTGAAGGGCAAGTGAAAAGCCTTTCAAATTATAAATTGTTTTCATTGCAGCAATTGCAGGGTCAAGAAGGTTTGTTACTACCGCCCAAATGAAAAATAATGTTGTTACATAGGCTATAGCAAGCCCTAAACTACTTTTGCCTTCCTTAGTATCCGTTTGCGTCATTTGTCTCTCCCATTTGTTTATTTTGGTATAATTATTGTTTGTAGCGCAGCTTTTGGTATTTCGAAATTATAGTATTTTTTCGACATCTCAACCGAAAACTTTTGCGCATTTTTTGACATATTGACCATTACAATCACTATTGAACCATCAGGGTTTTCAAAAGCAACATTATAGACATCATTTTGCCCACTATTGCTTGCAATTCTTGTGGCACCAATTTGAACGAATTTTGAAATATGGCCTAAAACATAATATTCCATATTGCGGGTTATTTCACCGTTTTGGCTATTGATTGTCACAACACCACGGCAATCGCCACATCCACCTAAATGAGGGCCAAATTTTTCATCTAAGGCAAGGTTCCAAAGTAGAACGCCTTTTGCCCAATTTCTTGTGGTTTCAATTATAAGATTTTTGGCCTGCCATTGCATGTCAGTTGACCAGTTTTTTGCCCATTCACCGCCAGAACATTCGGTAAAATACGTGTCTTTATCAGGGAATAAATCATGCAATTTACCCTGTGCATCAGGGCTTCCGCCATAGCAATGCCATGCAATACCATTAAAATATTTAGCAGCATCCTTATCTTCCAAAACTTTTTGCGGCTCGCTTGGTTCGTTCCAATTATGATCCCATTCAAGTAATTTTGGTGCATTATCCATTTTTGCCAATGCAGGGCCAAGATTTTCTTTTACAAATTTTGCACGTTCATCATAATTAACACGCATACCAGGATAATCAGGGCCCGTATAATGTGGTTCATTTTGAATGCTTAAAAAATCAATATTAATACCATTTTTACGCATTTCTTCGGCGTATTTTACCAAATAATCTGCATTTGCTTGATAAAATTCAGGCTTTAGAGAGCCTCCAATTAGTGAATCCGTGGTTTTCATCCAACCCGGCGCACTCCAAGGTGTGGCCATAAATTTTAATTGCGGATTTATTTGTTTTGCCATTTTTGCAATTGGCAAAACGGATTTTGGCATTGCATCAAGATTAAAGTTTTTCAAACCAACATCTGTTTGCCCTTTTGGCATATCATTAAGGCTATAATGGGTTTGCGAAAAATCAGATGCACCAATGGTTAAACGCGTGAAAGAAAGATTTAAACCATCTTTTGAAAAAAGCTCCTGCATAAGGTCATTGCGGGCTTTTTCGTTAAGTTTTTCGTTTATCAAAAACGCGCTCGCATCTGTGATTGCCGCACCAACGCCAATATAGGTTTGAAATCTTTGACTATTATCAATTTTGATAATCATGTCAGAATTAGATTTGTCGGCAGGGGCAATTTGCGGCTGCGCTTTTAGCAATGAAGTTTTATCATCACTTGTAATATATGAATCAGCATTTTTTCCTGCAATTGTAAGAACATTTACAGGGGATTTATTAGTATTTGTTTGGCAAGAACCAAATGTGGCGATTGCGGTAAAAAGACTAATTATCGAAAAAGCTTTTAAATTGCTGGTGCTTTGCAAAATTTCTCTATGAAATCTTTTTGCGTCGGCATTACATTTACGCATTTTTCTATTACTTTCTGGGTATTATTTAGGAAATCGCGAATTTCATCATCAGATTTCATATTGACCATTGGATCATATTTATTAGGAATGATGCCTTGACCAATCATAACCTGTATCCAACTTTCTGGGTTGAATAATTCTTCATTATCGCGGAAAATACGGCCATTTCCACGGAATAAATCTATTTTATGCTGCAAAGTATCTGGAACGGGGGTGTTTCTTACGTCACGCCAAAATTCACTATCATCGCGTTCGGTTGCCATATAGTGAAGAATAATAAAGTCACGTATGCGCTCAAATTCAAACGCACCTTGGCGATTATATTCATCAATATTTGCTTGGCAGAAGCTTTTATCAGGGAATAGGCGCACCAATCGCGTAACAGATGATTGAATCATATGAAGGCCAGTTGATTCAAGCGGCTCTAAGAAACCACCAGATAAACCAATTGCAACGCAATTTTTATTCCATAATTTATTTCTTTTACCCAATGTAAATCGAAGTTTTAATGGCGTGTTGCGCGCCTTACCTTCAAGGTTTGATAAAAGAATTTCTTCAGCTTTATCGTCGTCAATATATTTTGAAGAATATACATGACCATTACCAGTGCGATGCTGTAGTGGGATTTTCCACTGCCAACCACTTTCAAGTGCTTTTGACAAAGTATATGGCGGAAACTCACCTGATGATTCACATGGCACTGCAATTGCGCGGTCAACTTTAAGCCACTTGCCCCAATTTTCATATCCAGTTTTTAAGGTCTCTTCGATTAAAAGACCTTTGAAACCCGTGCAATCGATGAATAAATCACCTTCAACAGTTTTTTCATCACCTAATTCAACCGATTTTATAAATCCGTTTTCATGTTGATTAACTTTGGTTACATTGGCCTCAATACGTTTTACACCACGCATTTCAGAAAGCTTACGCAAATATTTTGCATAAAGCCCCGCATCAAAATGAAATGCATAGGCAATTTCAGACAAAGGGCTTTCTTTCATATTCACATCAGCGCGCATGAATTTATTAAAATCAGGTGCAACAGTATTTATCGAATATGAACCAAGTGGCGCAGCATATCCCTTTTCACGCGCACGTAGCCAAAATTGGTGTAAGCGCAAATGTTCCCAATCACGTCCAATAACACCAAATCCATGTATATAAGATTGGCCTATTTGCTTCCAATCTTGGAATTTAATTCCAAGTTTAAAAGTTGCTTGCGTTTCACGAATAAACTCATCTTCATCTAATTTTACAATTTGATTAAATGTTTTAATCGCAGGGATTGTGGCTTCGCCCACCCCAATTGTTGGTATTTCTTTGGATTCAATTAATGTAATTTCCAAACTATCGTTTAAAAAACGCGATAGCATTGCCGCACTCATCCAGCCAGCACTTCCACCGCCAACGATTACAACTTTGAATTTTTCCTCGCTTTGCATTTTATGCCCTTTATTTTTGGCAAGTTTCCCGTGTATCAAGTTTCAATTTGCCGAGATTGCTTTTTTGCGAATAATTTAATCCATAATTTGCATTGAATAAAGGCTTGTAATTACCATATGGCTCATTTGTCGCTGGTGGGCATGCATTAGAAGGCCAAGGGAATGACAATTTTGCACTAAAATCATATTTGATTTTGCCATCTTTCCCTTTGAACAATAAATCACTTATGCCTTGCGCTTCAGAACCTGGAAGGAATGCCGCTACAAATGCGTCAGATGCATTTATAAGGTCATTTGTATAAAGTGTGCGACCTGAATAAAGAACACTAATAATTGGTGTTCCCTTGCCTTTCAAACGCTCAATATTTGCAATTTCATCGCCAAAGCGTGATGAAAATGACAATGGCGCAGGGAAGCGTAAATCACCCTTTGTTTCAGCATAAGGAGTTTCACCAACAACAGCGATAATTGCGCTATAATCTTTTGGATCAACGCCTTTTCCATCAATCGAATATGCTACATTGCCTTCGCCAATTTGTGATTTAATTGCTTTTAGAAGTGATGTTGCATTAGGGAAATCTTCATTTGTGTTTTCAGTTCCCTGCCATGTAACAGACCAACCGCCAGTTTGGTTTGAAATATTATCTGCACTATTACCGATTACCAAAACTTTTTTGTTTGGTGCCAATGGCAATACATTTTTGTTATTTTTCAAAAGAACAACAGATTTACGAACTGCGCGGCGCGCCAATTCTTGGTCAGCTACTGTATCAATTTTCCCTGCAAATTTTGATTGAGATGGTTTCATATCCCAAAGCCCCATTTGCATTTTAACGCGAAGTATTCTTGTAACCGCATCATCAATACGGCTCATTGGGATGCGTCCTTCAACTACATCCTTTTCGGTGTTGGAAATAAAGGCTTTCCAGTCTTCTGGAACCATAACCATATCAACGCCTGCGTTGATTGATTGTGGGCAGTGATCATTTGCACAACCCTTAACTTGGGCAATGCCGTTCCAATCAGAAACAACAAAACC
>CAZKYS010000143.1:0-5465 GCA_964557085.1 uncultured Caulobacteraceae bacterium | reverse complement strand
AAACAACGCCAACGGAATGCGAATTATTGACCATGATTGCACCAAGGCAATTGCCGCCCCTTTGCAAAATCTCATCACGAAGGGCAGCAACATCTTGTGCATCGCTGCTTACTGAATCTATAACTAATACAATTCCATCCATATCAGAGATAAGCGCAAGGCCAGCGCGCGAAATATCAACGCTTGGTGCATCAACAATTACCATATCAATTGAATTACGAAGTGCCGCCCAATATTCTGGCATTGGGCCAATTTGGATTGATTGATTATTCAATAATTTATCGCGGCGAAAACGACTTACAAATAATTTTGATTGATCAATTCGCCCTGCAACTAATAGGCTTGAAAGGTCAACATTTTGATTAGCAGGGCTTAAGCGCCAAAAAGGCTTTTGCCCAAATGTCATATCATAAGGCCCGCTTATATTTGCGCCAGTTTTGGTAAATTCATTATATTGACCATTATTGAAAAAATCTAAATCCAATAACCAAACTGCTTTATTAGCGCGGTTTTGCGCAATTTGTGCAAAATTACGCGCGCAAAATGATGCACTATCGCCAATTCCAACGCCCAAGAACATAACGCTTGCCCCGCCAAATTTGGCGACGCTTTGCAATGCCGTCCAGACATTATTTAATTCTTGAACTTGAGAATCCATATTTTAAAGATAATTCTTTTATTTTGTTTTGAATAGTGCACTATTTATCTTGATTCACTTATCTATTGATAGTGGCTAAAACTGGAATACCCAAAGAACGACCAACCGATTTTGAAGTTGGGAAGCTAGAACGTGATAATACACGTATTAAACCTGCCACTAAGCCACAGAATAAACCAAATAAAATGGCACCCAGTGCAACAAACTTTTTCAAGCTAGAACCTTTGATAGGAACAACTGCATGTTCGATAACGCGAATATTATCATTTGAAAGTGCGTTTAATTTACTTTGTGCACTAGCTGCAAGTTCGCGGGTTGAAAATTGTTTTACTTGCTCTTCTAAAACAGCTTTTTTGCGCATTAAATCTTCGTATTGTGGGCGAATTTGCGCGATTTGCATTGCACGTGCTTCAAGTTGATTTACTTGATCTTGCAAGATTTTTTCGCGGTCTTGTGATGCCACAACTTCGGCATTAGTGCGCGCCCTATCAGTTGCCAAACTATCACGCACAGGATTAGGGCCAGTTCTTATTGTGCCCGCGTTTTTCCCCTGCGGCGAATTTAATACATTTTCTAACGCGGCAATACGGCGGCGCATATCCTGCACAGGTTGGCTTTCTTCTGTATATTTAGTTAGTAGTTCAGCCAATTGCTGCTGAAGCTCTATAAGGCGTTTTGAATTATCGCTTTCAAAACTAAGGCGAACTTCGCTTGGTTCTTTTGAGTAATAAGAATTTGTAGAAGAAAAACGACCTTGCGCCTCAGTGCGGCGTGAAATTGTTGCCAATAATTCTTGGCGTGTTGTCGCAAGTAAATTTTGATTGGCAGTTCTTTCAGATTCATAATCTGACATGTGATTTTCAACCAAAAAATTATTAATTTGCGCTTGGACGGCATCTAATTCTTTTGCAAATTCAGCCGCTTGACCGCCCAAACCTTGTGAACGATCTTCGAATAGAACTTTACGGCGATATACAAGATATTCTTCGATTAATTTATTTAATGTATCGGCGGCAACTTGTGGATCTTTATTGGTAAAGCCAAGTTTTATAACTGTTGTATTTGGTGTTGAAAAACTTGAAAAATCTTGACGCATTGCATCAACGCCAACATTAAACTTCTGCTCTGGCGTATTTGGACCTGAACTTACAACCAAATCTTTTGGATCATAAACGCGGTCAAGGCCAATTGCCCTTAATGCATTGGCGCGAACCTGTGCAGATGAAAGAATTTCAATTTCAGATTGAACAATTTCTTCTTGTTTTGGGGTTTGCCCCTGCCCTACTTCGCCAACTGTTGGGCTGTAAACATATTCTTGACCGATTAGCACTGAGATGCGGGCTTCGGCATCATATTTTTTCTTGAAAGTAAATGAAAACGCAATTCCAAGTAAGGCAACAATTGAAAAAACAGCTGCCATCAACCAAATTTCGCGGCCCAAAAGGCTTAACCAATCACCCAAACTTAATTGAGGGCGCGATGAAGGTGCCGCAAATTGTCCCTGATTACTTTGGTTATTGTAAGGATAATTCATTTTACTCGATGCATTTATTTGATTCGCCCATTCTGGGTTTATAAATTGATAGTGTGTTAAGGATTAACGATTAGTTTAAGATTTAAAAAATTAACTGATTTTTAGGCAAAAAAAGCCATTAGTCATTTATAGTTAGTGTGACACTTATTCAGTTTTGGAGTTAGCAAAATGCTAAAGAGAGTTTTAGGTCTGTTTATGATTGTATCTTTTACAGGCTGCACATCGAATTCTATTTATTCAGGCCTTGGGCATGAAGCGCGCACTTTTGCAACACCGCATCCAACACAAACCCAAAACTTTCCAACCCAACCCCCATTTCCATCATGGGAAGATACTGATGAGCCTTATCGTTTTTACCCTGGTGATGAAATTGAATTAAGTGTTTTGGGCGCCCCTGAATTAAGTAAAAATATGATTGTTGCGCCCGATGGTCGGATAACACCCAATCTTATCGGCTCTTTAATGGTGGCAGATAGAACTGCAGATGAAATCAAGTCACAAATTGAAAATAAATATGCAAGCCAATTAAGAAATCCGACCGTAAACATCGCGCCAAAAACATTTGCATCACAAAAAATCTTTGTTGGCGGCGAAGTTGCGCGCCCAGGAATTTACGAACTTAATGGCGAAATTGATCCTTTAAATGCAATTATTCTTGCGGGCGGATTTATGAATAGCGCCAAACGTGAAGAAGTTGTGGTCTTAAGACGCGGCGCAGGTGGGCAACCTTTCATGCGTGTATTTGATATGAAAACTGTTTTTGCCCAAGAAAATGGTTTTGCAAATCTTCCGCGTTTAAGAAGGTTTGATGTGGTTTGGGTTCCGCGTTCAAGGGTTTCCGAAGTTGGCCTATTCACCCAACAATTCTTAAAAGACGCATTGCCAATCACACTTGGATTTAATTATTCGCTTGGTGGTCGTTATTAAAAGCGGTCGCTATTAGATTTGCGAGCAAATTAATTCGCCAATTTCTTTTCTAAGACCAATAATGCCGCTATCTGAATGGCGGCTTGGGTGAACGCGATTGGTTAATAATGACCATGCGATTTCACGTTCTGGATCAATCCAAATGCCTGTTCCTGTAAACCCCGTATGACCAATTGTATTTGCCGAACACTTTTGCCCGCCAGACCAATTTTCATATTTAATTTCAAACCCTAAGGAACGTTGGCTAGTTCTTGGTTCAAATAGTTTTTGATTAATTTCTTGGGGTAATAATTTTGAATTTAAAATATCAAAGCCAAAATCAAGAACATTATCAATATTTCCAAAAAGCCCCGCATGACCCGATGCACCGCCAAATGAATAGGCGTTTTCATCATGCACCTCACCGCAAATAATCCTATCACGCCATGTGCAAAATTCGGTTGCGGCGGTCTCTAGCGGATTGGGTGAAAATGTTGTGCCGCGCGGGGTTATTTGTTCAATTAGTGGGGTTTTACGCACACGCTCTAATAATATGCCAAGCATAAGGAAATTAATGTCCGAATATCTTGGTTCAAAATGCGCCCATTCGCGTTGCAAAATATAGGCGCGCATTGTTGTTGGATTTATTCCAAGCGAATAAATAGGCTCAACGGCGGGGAAAAAAGTTTGATGCGTAAGACATTGTTCAATTGTGATATTACGTTCACTTGCCGTCATATCATATTGACGCAAATCAGGAATATGTTTTGCCAAAGTGTCATCAAGGGCAAGATTGCCCTTTGCGACTTCTTCTAAAATTGCAATTGTTGTGAACATGACCTTGGTAACTGATGCAAGGTCGAACATGGTTTCACGGTTTAATTTGCGTGAAATCGGGGAAATTTGTGCATGACCGCCAAACGCGACTGCCCTTTCCCCATTTTTATTTATTATTCCTAATTGCGCACCCGGGATTTTACCCGATGAAATTGATGCAGCAATTGGTTTAAACGCATTATCTATTAATTCTTGCATAAATCATAATGGCGCAAAATCGCCATAAAAAGCAAGCATTTAGTTTTTAACGTGGTTCAACCAATCGCGTGCAGCTTTTTGTGCAGCAGAAATTTGATTTTCAGTCATGATTTCAGCAAGTTCACGGCGACGATCGCGTGCTTCTACCATACCTTTAAGTGCTGCAAGGTTAAACCATTTATGTGCTTCGATTAAATCCATTTCAACTTCTGCACCAGTTGAAAACTTAAGACCGTTTTCAAAAAGTTCATTTGGCTCAACTTGCATTTCTAAAACTGCTACTGACATTTTCTTTTCCTTTTAATCCACCAATTTACCCACTTGCTACCAAGCGATTTTATTTTTTAAGAACAAGTTTTCTTGTTTCTATAAATGCATTGTGATGGGTGATAGTGAATCAAAAGTTTTCAAGTGGTTTATAATTGGTAAAAAACAGTAGTTTTTCAGTTAATTAGTGGTGAATCAAATTGAAACGATTCAACCTATGTAAAGATTCATTACGCTTATCTTACTACGGGATTCATATTTAGATAAGAAAATACCGCCTTTGGTTGCAAAAGCGGTATTTGTTTATTTTTAATCTAATTGGGCAAAAAATAATAATATTCCTGCTGGGTCTATAACATGGGTGGCAATTGCGCCATAAGCCTCACGCCGTGGGGGATGAACAATGACTTCTTCAAATCCGCCCGCTATTTTCACACTTTTTGCAAGCTCATACCATTTTTGGGCATCATCCACGATTAAATGAAGCATTGTATTATGTGCCCAATCTTGAACAAAGGCATTTTGCAAGAAAAAACGTGAAGCCCCATTTTCCATTAATGACAAATCTGCATCTTGATAAATTGCATTCCATCCAAGGCGTGAATAAAAATCAATTGAGCGTTTGAAATTTTTTGTTGCTAAAAATGGGCGCTGATCAATAATTTGTGGCATTTGCAATCCATTCATAATTTAAGCTTCTTTTGAACGTACCATCCAAATGACGATTATTAAATGCCATATTAGCTGCACAATCATATATATAAGCAAAACTTTTACATCAATTCGGTCTGAATTAATTAGAACAAATGCAACCGAAACAGCACCAATCAAAAATGATGAAAAACCAATTAAGCGTTTGATGCCATTAAAATGTATTAAAGCAATTCCCCAAAAAATTGCACTAAGTGCCATTAGACAAAAGCCAAGCCGTGCTAATATCTGATTATAAATCATGCTTAGATGGATTAAGTCATAAGCTAATTGACGATTAGCGGACATTTTATTGCTTATATCTGTCAATAAAAAGCCATCGATTGATGCCGCCTGTATCATTGCCATTGTGCC
>CAZKYS010000142.1:0-5495 GCA_964557085.1 uncultured Caulobacteraceae bacterium | reverse complement strand
GATGAAAGATAGCAAAACAATTGTTGCAATCAATAAAGACCCTGATGCACCTATATTCCAAATTGCTGATTTTGGACTTGTCGCAGATTATAAAACTGCGGTTCCGGAGTTTCAAAATAGCATATAGAAATTGGGCGCCCTAGGCGCCCTTTTTTATAGCGCATCAACAATTTCTTGAAGCTGTGCGCCAATTGCATCCCAATGTTTTTCGGTTGTAGATAATCCAAGGCGAACGATTACCATATCTTTTGATGGTATAACCAATATTATTTGCCCCTCATGCCCTTGGGCAGCAAAAGCATCAAATGGGCCTTTTTTCAGCATACCCTTACCATTTGGTGGTGAAAGCCACCAATGCGCACCATAATGATCTGCGCCTTTGCCACTTGATGGTGTTCTTACAAAATTTATGAAATCTTCATTGATAATTTGCTTGCCATCCCAATTTCCGCCGCGCAAAAACAAAAGGCCGAAGCGGGCAAAATCTTGTGCGGTTGAATATACAAGGCTAGAGCCATAAAAATTGCCATTTGCATCAAATTCGGCAGATGTTGATGTCATACCAATTGGCGTAAAAAGCCTATCATACATGAATGTGCGCATTGCGGCGCGCCCCGTTGGATCTGAAACATTGCGCGGACCCAAGGCGCGTGAAACACCTGCAGCAATAATATTTGTTGTTCCAGATGAATAATTCCAAACCTCGCCAGGATTGTTTTTAAGTGGGCGTGATGTTGCATATTTCACAATATCTTCACGCCCTTTTCCAAATAACATTATTGCCGCATCATTATGAATTGCATCGCTATAATTTTCTTCACGCCAATTTAGGCCATCGGTCATGGTCAAGGCTTGGCGATATGTTATTTTTGCGCGTTTATCATCGCTTTTCCAATGCGGATCACTGATAGGGGCATCAAGTGATAATTTGCCATCCTTTTGCATTATTCCAAATAATGCCGATGTTATAGATTTTGCCATTGACCATGAAATTAGGCGGCTATCTTTATCAAATTTATCGCCATATTTTTCAAAAACAATTTTTCCACCTTTTACAACCAATAAAGCGCGGGTTTCACCTAAATCTGCACTTGGGTTTACAAATGCTTTTTGCGCAATTGCATCAAGTTTTGCTTTTTGTTCGGGGGTTAAATTGCCATATTGCCATTCTTTTGTTGGGTAGGTGATTGGTGATTTTGAATATTCAAACTTTATCGCGTTTTGCGGTGCATTGGCATTAACATTATAAGCAACAAACCCCAATGAAATTGACGCGATTCCAACAAATACAGCGATTTTTTTATTTAATGACAAATTCATGGCAAAACCTTTTTCTATGCTCTATTATAAGGTTTGAATTTTAAAACAAAAGGTGTTTTAGCTTTGAAAATGCGTCTGAACTTTACCTCTATAATTGGTTCAATTTTGCTTATTCTGGCGATTGCGGCAGGAATTGGGTATTATTATGCAAACCAATATGCCCAAATAGGGGTTGGAATGATGGCAAAACAAATGTGTTCATGTCTTTATGTCCAAAACCGTGATGAGGATGAATGTAAAGCCGATATGAATAAAAGCATGGGCGAAATTTCAAAAAAAATGAAAATCACATATTTGGTAAAAAACCAAAGCGGTAGGTTCACTGGCAAAGATGGCGGCGGCGAAGTTGCAACCGCTAATTTCCCTGACGGAATAATTGTTGGTTTTTACGGAATTGCGATTGCAAAAGCTAAAATAAGCCCTGGTTATGGCTGTTCTGTGACAAAATTTGACGGCATAATGCCAAATGGCCTTAACAATATTAATCAATAATGCAAAGATTGCTTTATAAAGTTCTAAAATAGATTAAACACCCGAAAACATATCACTGGGGGCGCGCAATGGCAGGAAATGCCACTAAAAAAAATAATGACGAAGAATTAGAATTATCAATTGTAATGCCATGCCTTAATGAGGCGGAAACATTGGAAATTTGCATTCAAAAATGTCAAAAATTCATAAAAGAAAATAATTTATCTGCCGAAGTTATCATTGCCGATAATGGTTCAACCGATGGCTCGCAAGAAATTGCAACACGTAATGGGGCGCGCGTTGTTCCTGTTCCTGTTCGTGGTTATGGTGCTGCGCTTATTGGCGGCATTGAAGCTGCTAAAGGTAAATATGTTGCAATGGGTGATGCCGATGATTCTTATGATTTTGGATCATTAATGCCATTCATTGAAAAACTAAGAAATGGCGCCGAGCTTTGCATGGGTAACCGCTTTAAGGGCGGCATTGAACCGGGTGCAATGCCACCACTTCACAAATATTTGGGCAATCCCGTTCTTAGTTTCTTGGGGCGTATTTTCTACAATTTGCCAATAGGTGATTTCCATTGCGGATTGCGCGCTTTTAATCGCCAATCAATCTTAGGCTTAAATCTTAATACTACAGGTATGGAATTTGCGTCTGAAATGGTGGTTAAGGCTGGGCTTAACCATTTAAGAATGGAAGAAGCGCCAACTACTTTGAAAAAAGATGGTCGTTCACGGCCGCCGCACTTGCGTTCTTGGCGTGATGGTTGGCGCCATTTGAAATTCCTTTTGACCTTTGCGCCAAAGTGGCTTTTTCTTTTCCCTGGGCTTTTGCTTTTGGGTCTTGGCGCCTTGGGTTTGATTTGGTTATTACCTGGTGATGGTGCGATTGGTCAAATCCGCCTTGGTGTTCATACGCTTTTATTCTCTTCGGCATTTGTAATTATGTCTGCGCAAATCCTTAGCTTTGCATTTCTTGCAAGGCTGTTTGGGGTGCGTGAAGGTTTTTGGCGTGAAACCCCAACCCTAAAGTCAATTCGTGAGTTTTTCACAATTGAACGCGGCTGTATAATTGGGGGAATTTCAATTGCGATTGGAATTATACTTGCTGTTTTGGCGGTAATGGATTGGGCAAAATTATCTTATGGCCATCTTGAAACCGAAAAAATGATGCGGCTTGCAATTCCATCAGTCTTGCTTTCATGCCTTGGTTTGCAAAGTATATTTACCGCATTCTTTGCAGGGCTTCTTACACAGCCTAAGCCACAAAAAATTCTTCATTAAAAAATTAAGCCCCGCATTGCGGGGCTTTTTTTATAATTGTGCAACAATTGCATCGCCCATTTCTTTGGTGGTTAAATTTCCCCCCAAATCCTTGGTTCGCGCACCATTTTCAAGTGCTTTTGAAACTGCCGCATATAATTTATCGGCAAGATTTGTTTCATCCAATGAATATCTAAGCGCCATTTCAAATGATAAGATAGCTGCAATCGGATTTGCCAAACCCTTACCCGCAATATCAGGGGCAGAACCGTGAATTGGCTCATAAAGACCTGCCTCACCCTTTTTGCCCAAAGCCGCAGATGGTAACAGGCCGATTGAACCTGTAATTGCCGCCGCCAAATCACTTAATATGTCACCAAACAAATTATCAGTAAGCAAAACATCAAATTGTTTTGGATCGCGCACCAATTGCATTGCTGCATTATCGGCAAGAACATGATCAAGTTGCATATCTGAATAATATTCTTTGTGAATTTTGGTTACAACTTCGCGCCATAAAAGCCCTGAATCCATAACATTTGATTTTTCAAGGCTTACCACCCGACCAGAGCGTTTTTTTGCAAGTTCGAATGCAACATGGGTTACGCGCTCAATTTCACTGGTTGAATATATTGCGTTATCATAGCCAATTTTTGAACCATCTTCTAAAGTATCAATGCCTTTTGGCTTACCAAAATATACGCCGCCGCATAATTCGCGCACAAACATAATATCAAGCCCTTCGACCAAATTATGTTTAAGGCTTGATGCATCCGCCAAAGCGGGAAAACATATTGCAGGGCGCAAATTTGCAAAAACATCCATTGCTTTGCGTAAATTCAACAATCCAGCTTCTGGGCGTATTTCACGCGCAACATTCGCCCATTTAGGGCCGCCAACAGCACCCATAATTACTGCATCAACAGATTTTGCCCTTTCGATGGTTTCATTTTCAATCGGCAGCCCTTTGGCATCAATGCACGCGCCGCCAAATAATGCGGTTTCAACATTTAATTTAAGGCCGTGATTTGCCTTTAAAACATCAATTACACGAATTGTTTGCTCAATAACTTCGGGGCCAATTCCGTCACCAGGAAGGGTAAGTAAGGTTTTTGTCATTATTCTCGCCAATAAAAATATAGCTGCAATTAAGCAGCCATCGTTAGCAAGTCAACAAATACAAGACAAAAGTTTTATACTTATTCAGTATCAGCTTTAACCAGTGCGCGACGAACCGCCCGCTCAATCATTAAAGTTGGCGCGTAAAGAACACACAAAGGCCCCAAGGCCGATGTGAGATTTTCAAAAACTTGATGGAAATCAATTCCAAAAAACATGATACGCCATTCTTAAAATGAGAAATTAACCATTTGTAAAGAATTATTAAGCAAATCACGCGCCATTTTGCAAGCATTTGATTAAATTATATATGTATTAACCATATTTTCACAATAAAAACAAAGA
This sequence comes from uncultured Caulobacteraceae bacterium, assembly GCA_964557085.1. Classification (GTDB taxonomy): domain Bacteria; phylum Pseudomonadota; class Alphaproteobacteria; order Caulobacterales; family Aquidulcibacteraceae; genus Pseudaquidulcibacter. Next base: position 975 of record CAZKYS010000142.1, on the reverse strand, counting down.
AGGCACACAAAAAATAAGGCCATGTTTTAGATAAAAATGGCCTAAAAAAATTAACTTTTGAGCAAAAAATAATTAGTGCGCACGCCTGCGTTCTGAAATTTCAAAATCAATGGCTTTTGACAAATCATATTTTGTAATCAAAGGCCCGCCAAGCTCTGGCGCAGGGCGACCAAGACGGCGCGCGACATAACGGCTAAGGCGGGTTTTTCCGCGAATGCCAGTCAACTTGCCCAAATAATTAAGTTGGGCATCGGTTGGCGGAAATTTTGAATTAACAATGGTTTTCATTCTAAAAACTACTCTCAAGACTAAACATAAGAACAAAATAGGCACAATTGGTTAATTTGTCAAGGTGAAATAGTTAATATTTCGAAAATGTAATGAAATGCTACGTCCGTAAATGGCGCAATTGTGTCAAAATTGTGACAAAAAAAGGCCCGCGATTAATGCGCGGGCCTAAAATCATTGTTTTTATTATAAAATTTATTCGCCTTTGTCGCCCATTTCAGGAACGCCAACAACATGGAAACCAGCATCAACATGGATAACTTCCGCGGTTGTAGAGGCGCCAATATCGCTTAAAAGCCATAGAGCGCAGCCTGCGATACCTTCCATAGTGGTATCTTCTTTCATCAAAGACCATTCACGACCAGTTCCAACAAGGTCACGCCCACCTTTAATACCCGCAAGCGCCAAAGTACGCATTGGCCCCGCAGAGATTGCATTTACACGAATTCCAAATGGGCCAAGGTCGCGCGCGATATAACGTGTTGCAGCTTCTAATGCCGCTTTTGCAACACCCATTACGTTATAAGATGGAATAACGCGTTCCGCACCCAAATATGATAAAGTAATCATAGAGCCACCTTTTTCCATGATTTTTGATGCGCGTTTTGCCACCGCAACCCATGAAAAGGCCGAAATATCCATTGTTCTTAAGAAATTTTCGCGCGTTGTATTTTCAACAAAAGAACC
>CAZKYS010000141.1:0-5498 GCA_964557085.1 uncultured Caulobacteraceae bacterium | reverse complement strand
TCATAATACCAAGGTCTATCTTACGAATTTGTTAAACTTCCCGCAAACATCCAAACGCGAAATTTTGTCGATTTGGGGCACGGCTTTGTCTGAATGTTACAAACGATATACGCAAGGGGAGATTAATTAGGATGAAAATTTCGACACGTAAAAATGTTGTTCTTTTAGCTACTACTGCGATGGCAATTGCTTTGCCGCTATGCGCACCACAAAGTGCAATGGCGCAATCAGCAGATACCGCACAATTAGAAGCGCGTTTAAAACAACTTGAAGCATCAATGGATGCACTAAAAGCAGAACTTGCCAAAGCAAAATCATCACCTGCACCAGCCGCAACGCCTGCTGCTGCACCAGCTGAAGGTTTTAGAGTAGGCAATACTACTGTTAAAGTTGGTGGTTTTATCAAAACCGTTGGCACATTTTCTAATTTTTCGGCTGGCGAAGTAGCTGCAAATGCTTTGGGCCGTGATTTCTATTTACCAGGTCAAATTCCAACTGGAGCAGGTCGTGGTTCGCGCGTATTTGATGCGTCTGCAAAACAAACCCGCCTTTGGACAAATCTAACTACTGATGTGGCTGGTCATACAGTAAAAGGTTATATCGAAGCTGATTTCCAAACTACTGCGGGCGCAGGTTCTGAGCGCACAACAAATGGTTATAACATGGCTGTTCGTCGTGCTTATGTTCAATTGGACGGTCTAACAATTGGTCAAGATTGGACAACATTCCAATATACTGGTGCATTGCCTGAATCTACTGATTTTGTAGGCGTAACAGAAGGCACAGTGTTCGCACGTCAACCTTTAATTCGTTATACCAAAAAGATTTCACCGATTACAACTTTCAACATTTCACTTGAAAACTCTGAAACTGCATCTGCGGTTTCTGGAAGTCCTGCTTTAACTGAAAATGATGATGATAGATTGCCTGATTTGGCTGCACGTGTTCAGTTCAACACTAAAGTTGGTGAATTCTCGGTTGCAGGTCTTGTTCGTGAATTGGCAGTTAATAACGGTGTTGTTACTGCAAAAGATACAGGAACAGGTATTAGTATTGGCGGTAAAATTCCATTTGGTGAAAAGAAAACAAATGATGTTCGCTTCATGGTAACCGCAGGTAATGGCATTGGTCGTTATGTAGGTTTGAACATGGTTCCAGATGCAATTTACGCAAATAATAGCTTGTTTAAAGTGAACAATTTTGCGGCAACCGGTTCAGTGCGTTTCATGATTAATCCAATGACACGTATGAATTTGATGGGTTCATATCAGTCTGCTGATTATCCTGCTGGTTTTGTGACTGGTGCGTTTAATGCATATACAAAAAAATCACAATCAATTGCTGCGAATATCTTCTATTCGCCAGTAAAAGGTATCGATTTGGGGGTCGAATATCGTCTTGGCAAACGTGAATTGGTTAATGGTCTTGATGGATCTTTAAACCGCATCGAATTTGCCGCTAAATATTCGTTTTAATAATTAAAAGGGAGAGTAAAATGTCTGATATTGATGGTTTGCCAAAGCACCACAAAGCGACGCATGACGAAAAAATGGTCATCGGCGCAAGTTCGCTTGGCACAGTTTTTGAGTGGTATGATTTTTATCTATACGGTTTGCTTGCTTCGCAAATCACCGCCAATTTCTTCTCTGCTGTGGATCCTGGCACAGGTTTCATTTTCGCTTTGGCTGCGTTTGCAGCAGGCTTCGCTGTTCGCCCATTCGGTGCGGTTGTTTTTGGTCGCTTAGGCGATTTGGTTGGTCGTAAATATACATTCTTGGTAACAATGGGTCTTATGGGTCTTGCTACTTTTGGTGTGGGTGTTCTACCAAGCTATAAAACAATCGGTATCGCGGCGCCAATCATTCTTATCCTTATGCGCCTTATTCAAGGTCTTGCATTGGGTGGTGAATATGGTGGTGCAGCGACTTATGTGGCAGAGCATGCGCCAAATAACAAACGTGGTTTGTATACTTCTTGGATTCAAACAACTGCTACATTTGGTCTATTTGCTGCATTATTGGTTGTTATTCTTTGTAAACAAGCAATGCCAAAAGAAGCTTTCGAGGCTTGGGGCTGGCGTATTCCATTCCTAGTATCTATTCTTTTGCTTGGTGTATCTATGGTTATTCGTTTGAAATTAAACGAAAGCCCTGTATACCAATTGATGAAAGAAGAGGGCACACTTTCAAAAGCACCTATAGCTGAAGCTTTCGGTAAATGGGGCAATTTGAAATATGTATTCATCTGCTTATTCGGCGCAGTAGCTGGTCAAGCAGTGGTTTGGTACACAGGTCAATTCTACGCATTATTCTTCTTGGAAAAAATGCTTAAAGTTGAATCTTTGACTGCAAACTATATGATTGCAATTTCGCTTGCTATCGGTACTCCATTCTTCGTATTGTTTGGTTGGCTGTCTGATAAAATTGGTCGTAAACCAATTATTATGGCTGGCCTTGCACTTGCAACATTCACATATTTCCCAGTTTTCCACGCTTTAACAAATGCAGCTAACCCTGCTTTGGCAAAAGCTTTGGCAAATTCACCGGTTACTGTTTCTGTTGATAAAGCTGAGTGTTCAGTTCAATTTGACCCTGTTGGTAAAACCAAATTTGACAAAAATTCATGCGATATTGCTAAAAACTTTTTGGCAAAAGGCGGCGTAAGCTATGCACAAACTGATGCAGCACCTGGCACAATTGCCTCTGTTAAAATTGGTGAAACAGTAATTGCGGCACCAAATGCAAAAGATCCTGCTTTAACTGGCGATGCCAAAAAAGCAGCAATCGAGAAGTTCCAAAAAGATGTTAAAGCAGGTCTTAAAGCTGCTGGTTATCCAGACAAAGCTGACCCTGCATCTACAAATGGTCCATTAGTAGTTGCAATCCTTGCTTATTTGGTAATTCTTGTAACAATGGTTTATGGTCCAATCGCAGCATTGCTTGTTGAATTGTTCCCAACCCGTATTCGCTATACCTCTATGTCATTGCCATATCATATTGGTAATGGTTGGTTCGGCGGATTCTTGCCAACTATCGCCTTTGCGATGGTGGCATCTAAAGGCGATATTTTCTATGGCCTTTGGTATCCAATCGTTATTGCTGGCGTAACACTAGTTCTTGGCATGCTATTCTTGCCTGAAACTTACAAACGCAGTATCGATTAATTGTCTCTATAGTGCCTCTGATTTGGCGGTGACCTTAGGGTTGCCGCCACTTTTTTTAATGTAATTAATCAGTAATAAGCAGTAAAAATATGTTTTAAGGGCTTGCTTCTTTTGCAAGTTTCTTTATTTCAACCTTTATGGACAGGTGGCCGAGTCCGGTTTAAGGCAACGGTCTTGAAAACCGTCGTAGGTGGAAGTCTACCGTGGGTTCGAATCCCACCCTGTCCGCCATAAAGCCCGCTTCGTGCGGGCTTTTTTAATGGAAAAAGCCCTGAAATCTTCAGGGCTTTTATTTGTTTAAAATTCATTTTTTTTATGGGTTGCAATATATTTTGTCCAAGGCCACCAATATCGCCATGGCGTTTGAGGAATTCAAAGAATAGAAAACTAATTGCGCGTCACGCCTTGTGCTTACTAGACGCTCACGTCTTAAAATCGCAAGATGTTGCGATAATGCAGATTGGCTTAAATGCACTTTTTCCATAAGGCTTGTAACAGATTTTTCGCCATCAACTAATTGGCACAAAATCATAAGTCGTGTTTCATTCGCCATTGATTTAAGCAAAATCGTTGCCTCTGAGGCGTTTTTTTGCATTTCTTCAAAGCTGATACTTGTGTGCTTATTCATCGCATTTATATGGCGAATTTATTTCTTGTTATCAAGCATAAATTTTAAAAGAACCATTTTTAGCAAAATTACCATTTAGCTTACTTATCGGTATTAATTATTTTTTTTTGATACGCTAAAATATTGTATTTTATATATATTTTATATTTAAAGTGCTTAAAATATAAAAAAACTACAAAAAATCAGTTGCTTAAAATATGTATTTAAATTATTTAATTGCATTAATAAATTATTAAGGCCCTTTTTGGGCAAAAAAGAGCCGTTTATCGGGTTGGGGATATTTGATGAGTTTTGGTATTAATAATCAGGCCATAATTAGGTCTGTTGCAATTTTCATTGCTTCATTTTTTTTAGTCATTTTTAACGTAAATGATGCTAAGGCGGCTGTTTCGCCATACTGTCCAACCCCATTAACTGCTACCGTTTTGAGGGGCAGTTCAATTAGTGTTAATGTTTCAAGTTGCGACGGACCATTTAACATAGGGATGAGCTATGGAGGTGCTGGAACAGCTGTACCACAACATGGCAGTTTTGTATTAATGCCGCAAGAAAGTATAACTGGAAATCAATCTGTTATTTATACACACAATGGTGATGCTGCTAATAGCGATAGTTTTCAGCTCGAAGATGAAAATGGCGATTTGGTTACGCTAAATATTACAATTATAGATGATACATCTCCTGTGATTGTTTTGCCGACTTCATTACCAGTTTTAAGAGCCGGTGTTCCTTTCAGTCAGACTTTAACATCAACTGGGGGGACTGGGCCTTATACTTATACATTACAATCTGGACCAATTGTACCAGGATTAACTTTATCAAGTAGCGGCGTTATTTCAGGAACACCAACAAAGCGTAGTACTTATTTTTTCACAGTAAGGTCAACTGATAGTCTTGGGCAATTTAAAGATAAAGGTTATGGCGGAAACGTAGAAAGCCCTATTTTATCTCTAGACACAACATCATTGACGGCAGGGCAAGGTATACCTTTTTCGCAAAACTTATCAACAAGTGGTGGTGTTGCGCCGTATATATATGACGTTGAACCTCCTGGTTCCACAAATCAATTACCGTCTGGTATAACTCTATCAAGTTCTGGTTTGGTAAGCGGAACTACAAACGCCGCAATTGGGTCGTATCCAATTAATATTAGGATTACTGATTCAAGTTCAGGGCCAGGGGTTTGGTTTGAGGTCAAATCATTCACACTTAATGTTTCAAACTTACCAACCGTATCAATAGCAGTTTCACCTTCAAGTGTTAGTGAAGATGGCGCAACAAACTTAACATATACTGTTACACGCTCAGTAAGCAGTGCATCGCCTTTGACTGTTAATTTATCAACAACCGGCACCGCAACTGCTGGCACAGATTATACGGGTAATGTTGCTACTGTAACAATTCCTGCCAATTCAACAACTGCGACTGTAACAATTAACCCAACAGTTGATGGTACGGTTGAGCCTGATGAAACAGTAACATTAATTGTTGATGCGGGAAGTGGCTATGTTGTTGGTGCTCCTACTAATGCTGTCGGCACAATTTTAAACGACGATGTTCCAAGTGCTTCGATTGCAGTCTCACCAGCATCAGTTTCCGAGGATGGTGCACCTAATTTAATCTATACTGTAACACTGAACCAAGCGGCGTTTAATCCTATAAGTGTCAATTTCACTACTGGTGGGATTGCTACTTCTGGTACTGATT
>CAZKYS010000140.1:0-5538 GCA_964557085.1 uncultured Caulobacteraceae bacterium | reverse complement strand
TCCCTTGTCATGTAGAATATATAAAAAGCCATTAGAGCTTATTGTTAAAGGGGAATGGAAAATGTTTGTATCTGTAGTTTTTGGTGCGGTCGCAATTGGACTTGTTTTTGGTGCATATTTGCTTGTAAGCTCAATCATGAACGTAATGAGTGAAAAATTCGAAGAATTAATGCCAGAACGTATGGTGGATTTTTCAGGTTTTGTTGATCTAAAATTCGACAAATAGAATTGCATTATTCGCAACATAGATTAAACGCTATGGAATGAAAAAAGCATTCCTATTTAAAAAAATTGTATCCGCATTTTGTGTAACTTTCGCATTTTCCCCTTTGATTGCGAATGCATCCATTGATGAAGCATATAAAGTAAATAATATAAAAATTCTTGATAGCGAAGGGCTTAAAGAATTTGATACTTATCTTGATGCCTGTGCCAAGGGAACAAAATTGCAAGGCGTGCGAAAAACCCGTGAGATTATTGTTTCTGGCGTTTCGCAAATGAATGATGTTGAAAAAACATATTATTATTTTTTACCAGGGACAACTTATTTAGGGGCGAATATTTATCGTGCTGAATTTCAAAGTGGTGATGGCACGGGAATGCTTACTTTTTCGCTTATTAACCCGCCATCTGATTTTATTGCAAAATATCAAAAGGCCATTGGCAAAACCAAATGGAAAAAATTACCCGAATTTCCGTATGATATAGAAATTGCCCAATTAACCGACGCCGACCCATCGCGTGATAATATTTTCGTTGAAGATAAAGGCGCGGATGAAGATTTTTTTGCCCGCAAAATTATGGAAGTAAATACGACTGACCTTACGGGCAATAAATATGTGATTTTGCATTGCGCAGTGCCGTTTTAATTTAATGAACCTTATCAATTAACTAGGCGGTCACGATTGTGATTGGCGGCTAAAAATTTAACTATGAAAGGTTTTATCTTTTCCAAGTTTAAATATAAAGCTAATGAAATGACCACAATTATTGCAGACGGGAAGAATTGCCTAAAGTGCAACAAAATTAGTAATGTAAAAATTAAAAGTATCAGCGCTGAGGTTTCTATAATTTTTGATTTCGTTTCAATATTTGCCCTTTTATATAAAAATAAGGCTTTAAAATTTTTCATTATTGGATGCCAAAACCAAATTAATAAATTAAAATAGCTTGGCAGGTCTGGAAATGTATCACCTCTAAATATTTGTGACTGCAATGATAAATATACTGCCCTGAACATAATTATTAGCATGATAAGGGCAAAAATATTTTGATATAAAGCAGGTTTAGTTGTTTTTAAAAATAATTTTCTTATTAGTGAAATTGATGCCCATGCAATTGAACCAGAAATGAACCCAAGAAAAAAGCCTGCATGATTGCCAAAAGGCTTCGTGTAGAAATAATACCAAACGCAACAAGAGAAAATGAAATAAAGAACGAATGCAGCGACATTTAGGATCATTCTTTTTAATTCAAATATATTTATTTTACCCTTAATCCCCGTTGGAAAAACCCTTGGAAAATATAATAGAAAATTTGCAATAAAAAAAATTATGCCACTAGACGCTATATAAGGAAACGCACCCCAGAAAGTATCCTGACTAGCAGAAAAAATTGCAACGATAATTGAAGCAAATATTAGAAAGTTCGTTAATATTTCCATGTAACAAGCAATTTTAAATAAAAAATAGTGCAATTACTTTAGTTGAATTATTTTTTATTGCAATCCCAAATAGATTTACCATTTCCCCCTAATCCAAGTCTTGACCATTTTTCGGTTACTTTATCTATAATATCCTTATCCATAAAGATTTTTTCGCCCCATTCGCGGGTGGTTTCATTGCCGATTTTATTGGTGGCATCAAGGCCGATTTTACCGCCCAATCCTGAAACTGGTGATGCAAAATCAAGATAATCAATTGGTGTGTTTTCGATTTGCACAGTATCGCGCACAGGATCCATACGGGTTGAAACCGCCCACATTACATCCTTCCAATCGCGTGCATTAATATCATCATCAACCACAATAATCCATTTGGTGTACATGAATTGACGCAAATATGACCATGCACCCATCATCACGCGTTTGGCATGGCCTGCGTAGGCTTTTTTCATACTTATGACGGCAATTCTGTATGAACAGCCTTCTGGCGGAAGCCAAAAATCCACAATCTCGGGGAATTGGTTTTTTAGAAGTGGAATGAAAACTTCGTTCAATGCCTCACCCAAAACGCTTGGTTCATCGGGTGGGCGCCCTGTATGGGTTGAAAGATAGATTGGGTCTTTGCGCATTGTAATCGCAGAGACAGTGAAAACAGGGAATTTATCAACCGAATTATAATAACCAGTATGATCGCCATATGGCCCTTCATCGGCGGTTTCAGTAAGGCTTACATGACCTTCGATGATGATTTCGGCATGGGCAGGGACGTGAATTGGAATTGTCTTGCATCCCACCAAATCAACCTTATTACCACGCAAAAGCCCTGCAAATTGATATTCTGATAAAGTATCGGGAACGGGCGTAACCGCCGCCAAAATTGTTCCGGGGTCTGCGCCCAAAACAATTGCCACAGGGAAGGGGGCATTATTTTTTTCTTTATAGCGCCTAAATTGCTGCGCCCCGCCACGGTGGTGAAGCCAGCGCATAATCAATTGGTTTTTCGAAAGCTGCTGCATACGATAAATGCCAAGATTATAGCTATCGACGCGTTCGGTGCTTGGCCCTTTTGTAACTACCAATGGCCATGTTACCAATGGCGCAGGCTCATTCGGCCAGCAGGTCTGTATCGGAAGCATATTAAGGTCAATATCATCACCTTTAATCACGACTTCTTGGCATGGCGCATTATTTTTAACAATTTTTGGGCGCATTGACATTACGGTTTTTGCAAGTGGCAAAAGTGATAAAGCATCTTTTAAATTGGCGGGTGGGGTTGGTTCGCGTAAGAATGCCAATAATTCGCCCACTTCGCGTAAATCTTGGCCTGTTTTGCGTTGCTTTTTGCCCATTGTAACGCCCATTGCCACGCGCTCAACTGTGCCGAATAAATTATTCAAAACTGGAATTTTTGAAATTGTGCCATCGGCCTTTATTGGTTTTTCATATAAAACCGCAGGGCCATTTTCATTCAAAAGCCTTGTTGAAATTTCGGTCATTTCCAAGACGGTTGATATAGGTTCTTTAACGCGAACCAGTTTGCCGTCACGTTCAAGAATTTCGATAAATTCACGCATTGATTTATAAGACATGTCACCTCAATATGTGAAATACGAATTTTAAACAAGAATAGATGTTGTCCAAATGCATAAAATGAAAAATATCGAAAAACTTATTGCCTTAATTACAATTTCCTTTGTTCTTGGCGCTTGCCAAACAATTGATAGGATAAAGGGGAATAAGCCGTCATGCCCTTCTTATAATTATTCGAATTTTATGGGGAAAACCAAAGAATATTTATTGGCGGCAAAAATTAAAGATGAATATGTGATTATTGAAAACGGGCAAAATCTTGATGTGCGTAATGATTTGCGTGTGGCATTTTATATTGAAAATAATTTAATATCAGGAATTGGTTGTTATTAATTTTATATTCAGTATGTAGATTTTATTTATATTTCAAAATTTTATCTACATTTCGCATAGGAGTTTTTGCAATGAAGAAATTTGGTTTGATTTTTGGTGCTTTAGCAAGTTTTACGCTTGTCTCTTCAATGGCAATGGCGTGCTCTGACCCTTCGCAATGTAAGAAACATCATCATTCAAAAAAACATAAATGCAAAGACCATAAGCATCATGCAAATGTGCCACCTGTTATCAAGCCTGACCCAATGCTTGCCTCATGCAAGGCAGAAGGTTTGCAATATTTGATTGGCAAGAACAAAAGCGTTCTTGCAACTATGAAATTTGCAAAACCAATTCGTCTTGAAGAACCAGGTATGATGTACACAATGGAATATAGCGCAGAGCGAACACGCATTATAACCAATGAAAAAGGCATTATTACAAGTGTGATTTGCGGCTGATAAATAAGGGAATTACAATGAAATCTAACACAATTTATCTTCATTTTAATGGCGAATGCCGCGATGCAATGGATTTTTATGGTAATGTTTTTGGTGCAAAGCCTGATTACAAAACATACGGCGAAAGCGGAATGGCAAATGACAAGCCTGAACGTGCAAATGCAATTCTACATTCTACTCTAATGGGTGAAGGCATTAGTTTAATGGCATCTGACGCATTTGATCGTGCGGAAACAGAAAAAAGCGGATTTTCCATTTCGCTTGATTGTTCAAGTTTAGATGAAATGGAAAAAACTTTTGGCGCCTTGTCAGACGGCGGGAATGTAATTTTGGCAATTCATGATGCTTTTTGGGGCGGAAAATTTGGCATGACTAAAGACAAGTTTGGAATAGTTTGGTTATTTGCCTTTGGTGCTTAAATCTTCTGCCAAATCCCAATTCGGTTGCCTGATGGATCAAGAAATTCAAATCTTTTTCCACCAGGGAAATCAAATATTTCAACCACAATATCACCGCCCGCCAGTTTTACTTTTTCATAAGCAGTTTCAAGGTCATCAACGCAAATCACCCCCATTGGTGGGGTGATTTCTTTTTGTTCATGAAACCCAATATCGGTATCATTTGTTGTGGTTGCGGCATATTCGGTGCCGAAATCGGTAAAGTTAAATCCAAGTGCCAATGAATAAAATTCTTTGGCAACATTAATATCTTTTACCGCTAATTCTAAATAATCAAGACGTGCCATTTTAGCCCCCAAAAGGATTTACACCAAATAAAATTGGATGAAGTTTATAGCCAATTGCAATCCATAAAAGGATTCCGAATGCGATTGACGCTTCGTCATTGCGGCCCCATTTAACAGGCACTTTTTCGGTTTTTGGCTGTAGAATACGTGAAATTATTGCAAAGCCAAGGAATGAAGCGAATAGAATAAAGCTTGCCAAATCACCATTTGCAATCAAATGTCCGAAAGCCCAAAATTTAATAGCGTTCAATTGCGGGTGTTTTAAAATTGCCGCAATCTTACCTTTCAAATAACCCGAAACCAACATTATCATAGAAATAAGCGTGAATAGGAAATTTACATGCTTGCCCCATTTGGGTGCGATATATAATTCAGGTGCGATAGGGCGAAATTTTGAATAGCCAAAAATGATAAGGACAAGGCCAACCAAAGAAATTATTGAAAAAATGCCCTTAAAAGGCATAGCGCCAATTTTTTCTTTTATATTTTGTATGAACTTTGTTCGCAAAGATAAATGAGCGCCAATAAAAATTACTAACCCTAATATTAAATTGTTCATTCTATTTTGTCCGTATTTTTGATTGAAATTGATTATTTGTGATTGTCGTTGACAGGTATGGTTTTGTGTGAATATATGATTATAGATATTTTATAAAAATCACAACTTTACAGGAAGCGCTTGATGAACAGAAAAATTATTAAAGCCACGATTGCAATTATTGCTTTATCTGCTGTTAGTGCATGTTCTTCAACAAATTTAGCCCAAA
>CAZKYS010000139.1:0-5596 GCA_964557085.1 uncultured Caulobacteraceae bacterium | reverse complement strand
TTAAAAGGCTTTGATGATGAATTTGGTAATGTCCAAACGCCGCAAAATGATTTGCCTTTACAAGGTGATGGCTTCTCAAATGATTTAAGCAATGAGTTGAATATTGATGATACTTTTGGCGATTCAATCTTTGGTTTTGACGAAGGTGAAAATGCTGAGGGCGATGATTCATGGTTGAATGATCAAAATTCAAACCAAAATTCGCTTAAACAGGATTCTTCATATCTAGAAAATGCGCGCCGTGCCGCAATTGAAGCTGCTTATAATCCTATTGAAGGTAAAAAGAAAAAAGAAAAAAAACCTGCGCCGCAAAAGGCCAAAACACCGATAATTAAAGAAGAAAATTTGTTTGATAATACAATTATTGAAACAAATACTGATAAGAATTCAAAAACAAAACCTGCAAAGACAAATGCAAAAACTGGTGGGCTTTCACCAATTGGTAAAGTTGCAGCAGGAACATTGGTTTTAGCAACGCTATCAACAGGTTATGTTTATTTAAACCAACATAAAAAGCCAGATCAAAGTGAATTACCACAGGCGTTAAAAACTGCACCAAATACAAATCCTACTGCTCCAGTGGTTGCAGCCCCGCCTGTTAATGCTGTTACACCTACTGAAAATATTGCGCCGCCAGCCATAAGCGATGCAAATAATCCTAATACAAATGTTACGCCAACAATTGGCAAAGCGGCAATTCCAACACCGCCAGCAACATTGACGCCAACAACTAATTTACAAAATAAAGCGACGCCGCCAGTTGCGCCGATTGCGCCAATTGCAAAACCACAAGCTGCGCAACCACAAACTCAAGCGCCAGTTCGCATTGCAGGAATTGCAACAAACACCCAACCTCAAGTCCAAGCTTTAAAAGTGGATGCGCGCTCTTTATATGATGCCGCTTTGGCAAAGCAAAAAGCAGGTGATAATTCTGCCTATGCAAAATTGCTTTCACAGGCCGCAGATTCAGGGGATACACGCGCTCAAAATCGCCTTGCGAAAATGTATGAAAAAGGCGATAGCGTTGCCAAAAATATGAACGAAGCTCGCAAATGGACAGAGCGCGCAGCGCAAGCAGGTTCACGGCAGGCGCAACATAATCTTGGTGTTTATTACGCAGAGGGTGATGGCGCGCCGCAAGATTTTGTAAAGGCTGCCCAAAATTTCAACAAAGCTGCCCGCCGTGGCCTAACCGATAGCCAATTCAACCTTGGTGCTATGCATGAGCAAGGTCTTGGAACCGCAAAAAGCCCAACTGATGCTTATTATTGGTATAGTCTAGCGGCAAAAAGTGGCGATGCCGATGCAGTTCGTAAATCTAAAGAAGTGGCTTCAAAGCTTAATGCTGCTGATAAAGCTGCCCTAGACAGAAAAATTGCAAGCTTCCGTGCAGAATCGGGCGGACAAGAATAAAAGCAAATTAATAAGTCCTGACCCTAATGTTTGCCTTTAACGGCATTTTAGGTTTAAAACCTTAAAGTATTGAGCGTTCAATACAAAAACGAGTATTTACAAAAAGATGGAAATATACCTTCCCATCGCTGAAATGGCCGTAAATCCTTGGCTTATGCTTGGGATTGGTTTGATTGTGGGCGGTGTATCGGGTTTATTTGGTATTGGGGGCGGCTTTTTGCTTACGCCGCTTCTTATTTTAAGCGGGATTCCTGCGCCAATTGCGGTTGTATCGGGGGCAAGTGTTTCTGCGGCGGCCTCTATGTCTTCCTTTATTCCACAATGGGAAAAGCGCGCACTTGATTTGCGCCTTGGCCTTACGATGGTAACGGCGGGCGTTATGGGTGTTACAATTGGTTCGATAATATTTCGCTGGCTATCTATGCTTGGTTTCGCCGAATTAGTGGTAAGGGTTTCATACGTTTTATTATTGGGATTTATTGGTTCATCATTATTAAGTGAATCAATAAAAACAATGAAAAATGCAAAAAACCCGAAACTTTTAAAAAGATCAAAAAGTAATATTGGTTATCTTTTGCCGCTAAAAATGCGCTTTCCGCGTTCTAAACTTTATATATCAATATTGCCGCCAATAATTATCGGTTTTGTTATTGGTATTTTGTCGGCAATTATGGGTGTTGGTGGCGGCTTCTTACTTGTTCCTGCGCTAATATATATTGTGAATATGCCGCCAAGTTTAGTTGTTGGAACCTCAATTTTTCAGGTGTTAATCCTTGCAAGTACAACCGCCTTTATGCAATCAACATCAAATGGTGGCCTTGATGTGGTTTTATCATCAATATTGATAATTGGTGCGGTTGTTGGCGCACAAATTGGCTTGTTTTTTGGTCGAAAATTGCGCGGCGAACAACTTAGAATTCTTTTGGGATTGGTGATTATCGTGCTTACGTTGGTTCTTGCGCTTGAATTATTTTTAACCCCAAAAGATATTTATACAACTTCATCGGCTGGTGGTGGCCTATGAAGAAAATTATTTTGTTTTTATCTTTTCTATTTGGCCTATTGCCACAAATTGCAATGGCGCAAAGAACGCGACTTGCGGCGGCTTTGATGGATGATTCAGTTTTACTTACATCAAATTTTAATGGCGCAAAGCTTACGATGTTTGGCGCAGTTCAATTGGCGGGCGATAAAAATACGGATATTGTAATCATAATTCGTGGACCAAATAGACAGGCTTGGATTACCAAAAAATCAAAAATAATGGGGCTTTGGATTGGTCAAAAACGCGTTTATTTTGATGCTGCACCAACTTTTTTTGGCGTCGCAAGCACAAGGCCAATTGATGAAATTGCCCCAAAAGATACGCAAAGCCTTTATGGAATGGATGCCCTAAGCCAATTAAATCCACATCAAAATGCTTTATCAAAGCAGGAGCTTGAAGATTTTAAAACTGCATTTGTAAATGCTCGTGAAAAGCAAAAACTTTATATAAACGCCCCAAAGGCAGTTCAATTCATGGAAAACGGCCTATTTCGGGCCGATATAAGATTGCCAGATTTGACGCCGCCTGGTCTTTATACTGTTAAAGTTATGGTGATGAAAAATAAACGCCCAGTAGATACAACACTTCAAAGTTTTGAAGTCACCAAGGTTGGGTTTGAGCGGTTTATTTTTCAATTCGCCCGCGATAATACCTTTATTTACGGGCTGTTTGGGCTTTTTCTTGCGCTTGGTGCAGGGTTTTTAAGTGCCCGCTTATTTCGCCGAATTAATGGCTAATATCTTTTTTAATATCAAGTTCACGCTGCTTTTTTATTTTAGCATCGCGGTCAACATCAATTAATTGTTGCGCAGGGTGGGATTTTGATTGGTGCCATTCTTGCGGTAATTGGCAAAATCTTATGCCACTTGAATAAATAGAACCCATAATCAATTTATCATTATTTTTCACGCCAATTGAAGTTGCGCCAAATCCATTTTCGCCTTTGTCAATGTAAACTTGGTCTACTTTGCCGCCTTTATTGTCGCCATTTGGTTCAAGAACAATCATTTGGTTTGGCGTATCTTTCCCGCCGAACCACATACGCGATTGCAGGGTGAATAGTTTTGGATGTGCGGCAATAAAAATTCGATTTTCATCATCAACAGAAATATTGTCAACACCAGTTCCAAGAAACACATTATCAATTAAATTCAATTGGTTATTGGCAATATTACGCGAATAGATTTGAAGGTTTCTGCTTATTGTGCCTGTCAAATATAATTTGCTTCCATCGTTTGAAAGCGCAATTGAATTGGCAAAAGAAATATTTGCCGGAATTTTTTGTGCGCTTTTTCCATCATAATAAAATATCGAACCAGTTTTGTCGTTATCCAATAGGTTTTGAACAAAATTTACAAATGAATTAGATGCATAATCGCTTTCATTTGTCACATAAAAACTATTGGCAGATAAAGGAATAACATCATTAAGGCGGTGCGCACCGTCAATTTTAACGCTATTTATGTGGTTTAATAATCCATTTTCATCGATTTCATAAACTTCAACACTTGAATTACCAGAAACATTATTCACAGCCATAATAATTGGTTTTTGTCCATTAAGAACACCAATACCAACAGGCTTAAAATCCTTTGGTGATTGGTTTATATTATCGCCATCAATAATATTTGTGGCATCACTAATGGCCTGAATATTATCAATTGGGCTTATATATAAAGCACCACGAAGGTTTGGATTTTTCTTTGCGGCATTTCTATCATAAGCGCTAAAGGCGATTAATTTTTTTTCGCCTTCTGCTGTTAAGAATTTGAATGCCTGAATATCTTCAACACCACTTACATTATTTGCAACACTTTCACATTTTCCATCAAAGCGCGATGTTAAAGTTGTAAATTCGCCAAAGCGAACCAAAGCGCGAAAAAATATAAAGCTAATGGAAGCAAATATAATAAGAATTATAAGGCCAAATTTTTTGCCAAATGTCATTTTAGGTGTCCTTCAACTTGCCCATCTATACATATTTTTGCAAATTGCCAAAAACTAAAAGCACCAAAGCTATGGACAATTGTTGGCGTAAATGCTAAGCGCGCCCACTTGAATTTTTTGGGGCTTGCCCCGCTATATGGAATTATCATGAAAGCCGATACGCACCCTAATTACGATTTTATTACTGTTACTATGACTGACGGTACTGTTTTTAAAACCCGCTCTACTATTGGCGGCGAAGGTAAAGTTTTAAACCTTGATATCGACCCTAAATCACATCCGGCATGGACTGGCGGTAACGCACAGCTTATGGACCGTGGTGGTCGTGTATCACGCTTTAAAGATAAATTTGGCGGCATCTTTAAAAAGTAAGCCAAGATTATCTTTGTTTAAGGTTTTAAAAAGCACTCAATATTTTGGGTGCTTTTTTGTTTGCTCATAAAATATCTATTTTCACTTTCGGGCGTTACAAATCTCAAATTCTAATGTTATTATGATTTTATGAAATTGTTTCGCGCTATTATTTTTATCTTTGCCATTGCATCATGCTTTGCCGCAGATTTTACAACGCGCGCCCAAACAATCGATTCATATTTTAGTGATGAGGCTTTCGAAAATTGGAAATACTCACAAAGCACAAATGTGCAAGCGGTTCATAATTTCGAAAAATATCTTTTAAGGCATAAAGTGCTTGGGGTTTTTCCAACATTTGAGATTTTGCGCACCGCCTCAATGGCAAAAGAATGTAACCAAAGTGGTTTTGAAGTTCCTCCGCCGCAATTATGGCCGAATATTGTTGAAACTTTAAAATTCATAAAAGAAAAGATAAAACCAACAATTGGAAATCTCGAGGCTGTATCATCTTATCGCAACCCTGAATTAAATGAATGTGCGGGCGGTGCGAAAAATAGCGCGCATTCGCAATATTTTGCGCTTGATATGATACCAAAAACCCAAATCAGCCGTGAACAATTAATCCATGATATGTGCCTTTTGCATGCAAAATGGGGTGAAAAATATCAAATTGGCCTGGGCTTTTATTCATATACAAGGTTTCATATTGATAGCAGGTCTTATAGGCGTTGGGGGGCGGATGGGCGCTCAAAAACCTCACCTTGCGTTGAATATGATAAGTTTGCCACTAAAATTCCAAACGAGGACGGCACAATTGAGTGATATTTACTAATTTGC
>CAZKYS010000138.1:0-5698 GCA_964557085.1 uncultured Caulobacteraceae bacterium | reverse complement strand
TAAGTTTAATTTAATTCTCAATTACCCATCCAAAGCTAGTGATGATTAATATTGATGCTTTTATCTTGTTAAACTGATTGAAAAATATTAAAAATGATTGAAAACTATCATAAACCTTGCTAATTTGTGATATATCAAAAGAAATGAAATCATAATGAACATGGAAACCGATTTTAAAGCTGAAATTAAATCATCGCTTTATAAAATACCAAAAAATAATTGGTCGGACGTTGCTGCAAGCAAAATGTCGGCATCTGAATTATTATTATATCGTTCCAATCTACTTGGGTCAGATTTAACAATAACAAATTATGGCGGTGGTAATACTTCTGCAAAATTGGAAGAAGTTGATCCTTTAAGTACAAAAAAAGTAAAAATACTATGGGTTAAAGGTTCTGGCGGCGACATCGGATCAATGAAAATTGATGGTTTTTCGACACTTTATCTTGATAAATTATTGGAAACTGAAAACCTTTATCGCGGTGTTAAATATGAAGACGAAATGGTCGGATATTTGCCGCATTGCAATTTCAATTTGAACAGCCGTGCTGCATCAATTGATACACCTTTGCACGGCTTCTTGCCTTATAATCATATTGACCATGTTCACCCTGATTCAATAATTGCCTTGGCTGCTGCAAAAGATGGTGAAAAAATAACAAATGAAATTTGGGGTGGAAAAGTAGGTTGGGTTGCATGGCAACGCCCAGGTTTTGAGCTGGGTATGATATTAAGGGAATATGTCAAAAAGAACCCAAATTTGCGCGGTATAATGCTTGCGGGACATGGCATAATTTGTTGGGCCCATGATTCAAAATCATGTTATGAAAATACAATTAATTTGGTAAGCGATGCGGCGAATTTTTTAAATAGAAAACTAATCAATAATGTCGCTTTTGGTGGGCGTAAAATTGCGCCACTTAATTCACAAGAGCGTAATTTAATCGCAAGCAAAATTATGCCAAATTTACGCGGCCTAATGTCACAAACAGGTTCAAAGATTGGGCATTTTAGCGATACTAACGAGGTTTTAGAGTTTGTTTGCTCAAACGAATTAAATAAATTAGCGCAAATGGGCACTTCATGCCCAGACCATTTCTTGCGAACAAAAATTCGCCCATTAGTTATTGACGTGCAATATGTTGACGATAAGCAATATATTGAAAAATCAATTTTAGATTATCAAAAACAATATAGCGAATATTATAAAAGGTGCGCTACAGCAGGTGACCCTAAAATGCGCGATCCAAATCCAATTGTAATTCTTGTTCCTTCAGTTGGAATGTTTACTTTTGCTTCGGACAAAACAACCGCAAGACTTGCGGCAGAATTTTATCAAAATGCTATTAATGTTATGCGCGGCGCTCAAACAATTGGTGGTTATATCGGCCTTGATGAGAAAGAGGCATTTAGAATTGAATATTGGGCATTAGAAGAAGCCAAATTACAACGAATGCCCAAGTCAAAACCACTTGCAGGTAAGATTGCCTTCATAACTGGCGGGGCAGGTGGTATTGGTTTTTCATGCGCGCAAAAATTATTGCAAGAAGGCGCGTGTGTTCTAATTTCCGACCTTGATAAAACCGCCCTTTTAAATGTTGAAAACATCCTGAAAACTGAATTTTCAAGTGATGTAGTAAGGGTGCAAAATTGTGATGTCACAAATGAAGCACAAGTGATTGATAGTTTTAATTATATTTGCCGTGAATTTGGTGGTATTGATATTTTGGTTGCAAATGCAGGAATTGCTTCTTCCGCACCTATTGAAGATACATCGATAGAATTGTGGCGTAAAAATTACGACGTATTGGTTGAAGGCTATTTCCTTGCTGCACGGGAAACTTTTAAAATTATGAAACAATCAATTGGCGGGTCAATAATTTTTGTTGGTTCTAAAAATGCGATTGCGGCTGCTGCTAATGCATCCGCTTATTCATCGGCAAAAGCGGCGTCATTGCATCTTGCAAGGTGTCTTGCATTAGAGGGGGCGGGGCATGGAATTAGGGTCAATGTTGTAAATCCTGATGCTGTAATTCGTGGTTCGAAAATCTGGTCTGGTGAATGGCGCAAAGAACGCGCCGATACGCACGGCATAGATGCAGGTGACGAATTAGAGGCACATTATAGAAATCGATCTATGCTTAAACTTGATGTTCTTCCAGAAGATATTGCCAAAGCCGTATATTTTTTCGCAAGTGATTTATCGGCAAAATCAACAGGAAATATGATTAATGTTGATGCAGGAAATGCGGGTGCTTTTCCACGTTAGAATAAAAAAAGTGATGCAATAAAATGCTTGAAACTTCTTTTACTTAGGGTAATAGAATATAATGCATTCTTCTGTACGTGAATTATTAATATTAAAATTACTTGATGAAAAAGGCTTTATTGCCTTTGACGAGTTTGAGCATAAAATTAAAGCATCACCTGCTACAATTCGGCGTGACCTTGAAAAACTTGATACGCTTGGGAAAATAACACGTGTTCGCGGTGGTGCAAAAAGCATAAGCAACAATAATAATTCAAATGTCCTTAGCGCAAGTTTACATCTTGCTGGCACACCATTTCATGAAAATATTCAAAAAAATCGTGACCAAAAAGAAGCAATCGGAAGGGCTGCGGCGCTTTTATGCCAAAATGGCGAAGGTATAATGATTGATGGCGGTTCTACGACATTGCAAATGTGCCCACATTTAGTGGGCCTTAATTTACAGGTTCTTACAAACTCGCTTCATATTGTTGCTGCTTTAATAAATCAAACTGGAACGCGAATTCTTGTTCCATCTGGTGCGGTTTTTCCAGAGCAGAATATAATTCTTTCTGTTTTTGGTGATCCGGGAATGCCACGTTTTCACGCACCAAAACTTTTTATGGGGGCTGCCTCAATTGGTGAAAAAGGCCTTATGCAGGCCGATATTGTTCTTGTCGCCGCCGAGAGAAGGCTTCTTGAACAGGCTGATGAAGTGATAATTTTGGTCGATGCAACAAAATTTGAAGAACCATCTGGCAATGTTGTTTGCGAATTAAGCGAAATTGATACCGTAATTACTGATGACAGATTAACCGACAAATCCGCCAAAATGCTTGCGAATGCGGGGATAAAACTAATTATCGCTTAGCCTTAGTTTTGTTTTGCGGCGAATATGCCCAGCATTCAAGTTCAATTTTACCATTATAAGCAAGGCCAGATGCGGCGAATGCGCTTCTTGCAGGTAGTTTGCCTGGCTTGAAATATTGAACATAAACCGCATTAAATGCCTGCCAATCATTAATATCAGAAAGCATGACTGTGCATTTGAAAATAGAAGAATAATCAAGGCCGCGCGCTTTTAAAACTGTGCCAATATTTTCAAGGGTTTGTTTCGCTTGTGGGCCAATTCCACCATCCACTAATTTGTTAGTATTAGGCGCAACCCCAATTTGACCCGATAAATATAAAATATCGCCAAGCTGAACGGCATCAGAAAATGGCATTTTATCATTTGTTGAATAAAAAATAGGTGGTGCTGCATTCGCACTTGTTGCCATTAAAGTTACGATTGCCAATGGAATAAGCTTTTTAAACATTTCACCCCCTATTTTTTAAACTAGAATTTGCAATTAAATCTTGGCTTATTTGCGAAATATTTTGAACGCCGCATAATGCCATTGCGCGCAAGGTTTCATCTTTAAGAATTGAAAGCGCCTTTTCAACGCCAATCTGCCCACCTGCGGCAAGGCCGTATAAATAAGCGCGCCCTATCGCAACGCTATCGGCGCCAAGGGCAAGGGCTTTGATAATATCTGTGCCGCGCCTTATTCCTGAATCCATGATGATTTCAGCACGTTTATCGATGCTTTGGGCAATTTTTGGCAATAAATCGATTGTGGCACATCCTGTGTCCAATTGGCGACCGCCATGATTACTTATCCAAATTGCATCAGCGCCAATTTCAAGGCACTTTTGCGCATCTTTCGGGCTTGCAACGCCTTTTATGGCGAATTTACCATCCCATTGTTCACGCATCCATTGCGCATCTTTCCAGCTTACACTTCGGTCAAATTGATTATTAATAAAATCAATTATTCCCGAATCTTTAAGAACAATATTTTCAAAATTGGCGGCGCTGATTTTTGGTGATGTTGCCAAATCCCACATATAATTGAATTTTAATGCCGATTGCATTGCAAGGCTTAGATTTAGTTTAGGTGGAACACTAAATTTATTGCGTGGATCACGTTCCCGATTTCCTGCAACAGGTGTGTCAACCGTTAAAATTATTGCGTCATAATTTGCATCTTTGGCGCGCGCGATAATTTCTTTGATAAGGCCACGATCTTTCCAAACATAAATTTGAAAAAATTTTGGAATATTTGCCATTTGCGCAATGGTTTCGATTTTGGTTGCACCCAATGTTGCCGCACTATATGGAATTCCATATTTTTGCGCGGCATTTACAACCGCACTTTCGCCGCCAATCGGATTAAATAAACGCGACGAAGCCGTTGGGGCAATGAAAAACGGCAATGCTGATTCCTTGCCTAATATTTTAGTCTTTGTATCAATATTGGTTACATCAACCAAAACATTCCAAATAAGTTCAAGCTCTCGAATTCGTGAAGTATTTGCCTTTAATGTGATTTCATCGTCTGCACCGCCATCAATATAGTCAAACACCATTCTTGGAAGCCGTTTTTTTGCAGCTTCACGTAAATCATTAATTGATATTGCTTCAGAAATAGACATAATAATAGAAAACACTCAAAATAAATCAAAAGCAATCATAAAATTGCGTTTAGGCTTTAAAAAAGCATAAAATATACAAAAGGGAAAGTAATGAACAGACGTAAATTAATTATCGGCGCATCTTCACTGTCTGTTTTAGGAATAGGGGGCTTTATCGCTTGGAAAGCAAAAGCCAATAAAGATAAAATTGGTTTTGAACCAAATCCCGAATTTATTGAAAAGGCCAAAAAATTAATCAACCAAAATCCGATGATTGACACACACGCACATCCGGGTCGCTTTTTTATCAAAGATTCACCAAATACATCTTTGCCATTTTGGATAAGAACGCTTTTGGGGCATACTTTTGAAGATAAGGCGATTGCCGATATGCATGAAACCCAAATGTCTGCTGTGGCATTTGCAGGTGTTTCTGATATCGATATTTTGGGAATGAAAAAGACTGGTGGCCTTTATAATGCCAAAAATTTTGCGCCAAATGAAGCGTGGGAAAGCTATGGGCGGCAAATCAAACATGTCAAAGAAGTTCTTGCAAAAAATAAAGTTAATATTGCCCTTGCGCCTGATGACATAAGAAATGCCGCAAAAAACCATTCTTTAAGTGCAATTCTAACATTTGAAGGCGCTGATTTCCTTGAAGGTAAAATTGAACGCGTCAAAGAAATTTATGATAATGGCATAAGGTCGGTTACAATTGTCCATTATACCGCAAGTGAGATTGGCGATATTCAAACCCAACCACCGGTTCGCGGTGGCCTTACAGAATTTGGTATTGCCGCAGTTAAAGAGATGCAAAATCAAGGTATTATTATTGACCTTGCCCATTCATCTGAACCAACGGCATTTAAAGCATTGGAGAATATTTCTGTTCCTGTTATTTGCTCGCATACACATATTAATGGCGGTGCTTCGGGTGAGTTTCCGCGTTTCATATCAAATGAATTAGCGCAAGCAATTGTAAAGGGCGGCGGT
>CAZKYS010000137.1:2286-5763 GCA_964557085.1 uncultured Caulobacteraceae bacterium | reverse complement strand
ATTTTAGCTAGATCAGCCATTTTAATATTTCCTATAATTTAAATAATATACAAAAGCGAAATTAACGATTTTTACGCAGCGTCTTTGGTAGCATAAGCATTGAATACGCGAGCAAGTTGAGCAGCAGGTGCTTGTGTAATTGATGCCAATTTCGAAGCAGGTGCTTGAAGTAGGCCAACAATTTTGCCACGTAGTTCGTCCAAAGAAGGCAAAGTTGCAAGTGCATTAACGCCAGCGGCATCCAATACAGTTGCACCCATGAAGCCGCCAGTAATTTTGAGAGCATCAAATTTCTTAGCGAAATCAGCCATTACTTTTGGTGCCGCAGTAGCGTCAACCGAATAAGCAATAGCAGTTGGGCCGGTTAAAAGTTCATGAGAAGCTTCGCCTTCATG
Source organism: uncultured Caulobacteraceae bacterium (assembly GCA_964557085.1). Taxonomy (GTDB): domain Bacteria; phylum Pseudomonadota; class Alphaproteobacteria; order Caulobacterales; family Aquidulcibacteraceae; genus Pseudaquidulcibacter. Next base: position 5,368 of record CAZKYS010000137.1, on the reverse strand, counting down.
ACCTTGTAACGCAATCCTTGCAAGGCGGTTTTTTACCACCTTAACGCTCGCCCCGACTTTAGCAGCCTCTAGGCGAAGGTTCGTTAAATCCGCAACGGTAAGGCCAGCATAGTGCGCAAACACTACAACTGAATTTTCGGCGAATACGCTTTTAAGCTCTTCGACTACTTGTGCTTTTTCTGCACGATCCATTACGGTCTCCTTAGGTTAAGTTTTGGGACAATTCCCAAAACCGATTTTGCAAAGCCTTTTTTAAAAATAAAAAAAGCCCCACGGTGAATCTGCCGTTGGGACGAAAACCTTCGCAAAGCATCGCTTTGTTATAATTTCCATTCCCATCTAACTTGGAAAATTAAGCTATAAAATAGCTCCAAGCGTCTCGGACAGGTGCCTCAAAAGAGGCTTTAAGGGGGCAGTTACCTGCCCCCAAAACTTTTATTAAGCTGCATTAATAGCTGATGAAGTATCAACTTTAACACCTGGGCCCATTGTCGAAGACAATGCAACAGCACGTACATAAGTACCTTTTGCGCCAGCAGGTTTAGCTTTTACCAAAGCGTCAACCAATGCGCGGGCATTTTGAACCAATGCTTCTTCGGTGAAAGAAACTTTACCGATACCAGCGTGGATAATACCTGCTTTTTCAACACGGAATTCAACAGCGCCGCCTTTTGAATCTTTAACCGCAGTTGCAACATCCATAGTAACTGTTCCAACTTTTGGATTTGGCATAAGACCGCGTGGGCCCAATACTTTACCCAAACGGCCAACAATTGCCATCATATCAGGGGTTGCGATTACACGGTCAAAGTCATTACGACCACCTTGCATTTCTTCCATAAGGTCTTCTGCACCAACGATATCAGCGCCAGCAGCTTTCGCTTCATCAGCTTTTGCACCGCGAGCAAATACAGCAACGCGAACGTCACGGCCTGTACCATTTGGAAGATTACATACGCCGCGAACCATTTGATCGGCATATTTAGGTTCAACACCAAGATTAACCGCCAAATCAACTGTTTCGTCAAATTTTGCTTTTGCATTTGCTTTTACCAAAGCAATTGCTTCTTCAACTGTGTGAAGTTTTTCGCCGTCATAAGCCGCACGAGCAGCAGCCAAGCGTTTTCCAATTTTCGCCATCTTACTACCCCTTAGTCTTTAACTTCTAAGCCCATTGAACGCGCAGAACCAGCAATAATTTTAGTTGCTTGTTCTAAATCAGTTGCGTTCAAATCAACCATTTTCTTTTGTGCGATTTCGCGGCATTGTGCCATTGTAACCGAACCGAATTTATCACGAGATGGCTTAGTTGCGCCTTTAGAAACGCCAGCCGCTTTTTTCAAATAATAAGAAGCAGGTGCAGTCTTAATTTCGAAAGTGAAGCTTTTATCTTGATAATAAGTGATTACGGTTGGGCACGGTGTGCCTTTTTCCATTTCTTGTGTCTTAGCATTGAAACCTTTGCAGAATTCCATGATGTTAAGACCGCGTTGACCCAAAGCAGGACCAATCGGAGGTGCTGGCTTTGCTTCACCAGACATAATCTCGAGCTTGATTTGCCCAAGTATCTTCTTTGCCATGTGTTCACTCCAATATGCCGATTAAGGCATTTGAGTTTAGTGGTGCGAGGGTGAATGGTCTTTATTCCCTCTACCACGGATTAAGTTCTCAATAAAATTGAGAACGACGAAAACCTAGCTCAATTTCTGAACTTGGTTGAATTCCATATCTACTGGCGTTGCACGGCCGAAAATTGATACCGCAACTTTTAAACGCTCTTTTACATTATCAACTTCTTCAACCACACCTTCGAATGATTGGAAGTGGCCTTCGATAACGCGAACTTTTTCACCAACTTCGAATGTGATTTGTGCTTTAGGGCGCGATACACCTTCTTCAACTTGATTTAGAATTGCATCAACTTCACGTTGTGGCACAGGAACAGGGCGTTTGCCATGATCTGAACCAAGGAAGCCAGTAACTTTCGGGGTTTCTTTGATAAGATGATAAGTATCATCATCCATTACCATTTTCACCAAAACATAACCAGGGAAGAAACGACGTTCCGAAACACGTTTTTTACCACGAACAACTTCGGTTACTTCCTCACACGGAACATCAATGCGCTCAATCTTATCAGAGAGCCCTTTTAATGCCGCACCTTCTTTAATAGATTCAGCGACCTTCTTCTCAAAATTTGAGTAGGCATGAACAATATACCATTTAGCTGCACTTGTCATTTTGACACCAAATCCTATTTACCAATATTTGTCGCCATGCTCAAAAGAGCGCCAACGCCAGTTTTCATAATCACGTCAGCAAAATAAAAGAAAGCCGCCGCAACAATAACCATAATAAACGTCATAATTGATGAAGTTCTAACCTCACCCCAAGTTGCCCATGTCACTTTACGCGCTTCTGAACGCACATCTTGGATAAACTGACCAAGATTTGCTTTTTTTGGCGCGGGTTTAGTATTTTCTTCGCTCATATTCAAAGTGACCAATTCAACAAATTAAGACTTATACTTTTCCTACTTGGGTAGTATGTTGTTAAATTTAAACCCCATATACCCATAAAATAACATATCCTTGTGTGGCAGGGGCTGAGAGATTCGAACTCACGACCCTCGGTTTTGGAGACCGATGCTCTACCAGCTGAGCTAAACCCCTATTGATGAATGCGTATGAATACTCATTTCAACAAAGCACACAAAGCACCCGTAACCAAAGCCACAGGTGCGAAGCTGCGCCTATGCCAAACAATTACAAAAAGTGCAATAGTGTTAAGCCCCAAATCAACAGTAATTGGCAAATTCTTTTCACTAAAATTAATCCTAAAAAGAATCGCAATCGAAATAGAGTAGCGCCAATAAAGGTAAATTGCATAATTTTCATACAAATCATGACAATTTTGTTGCAATGTTACAACAATTTATATTGCATTGCGTCAAAAATGTCTTTTTTTTTTTGCCGGAGCGAAAGAATTAAAAAATATTAAATGGAAAAAAGCCCTACCCAACAAATAATTTTTTTACAAATAAATAGGCGCATTGGTAAATTTTTCTTTAAAAAAAAAAATT
>CAZKYS010000137.1:0-2276 GCA_964557085.1 uncultured Caulobacteraceae bacterium | reverse complement strand
ATATTGCATTGCGTCAAAAATGTCTTTTTTTTCGCTGTCGCGATAGATTGAAAATAGATTCATGGCTAACTGCCCGTCCCAAGCAAGTCTTTTTATGCCTATTAATTCGGCGCTTGGGAAGATTGTGCTTTCAACAACAAACTTTAGAAAGCCTATTTATGAAAATCCGTTTTTCAAAAAAACAACTTCTTGCAACTTCTATTATCACACTTGGCGTAAGTTCATTTTCGCCAATCGCTTCATTTGCACAAGATGCAAATTCAAAACAAGTTGAAACAGTAATTGTTACAGCACGTAAAAAAGCTGAAAGCACAAAAGATATTCCAATTTCTGTAAGCGCTTTACGCGGTGATGCTTTGACCGCTATCACTTCTGGTGCTGCTGATATGAATGCGCTTTCTGCGCGCACGCCTTCATTGGTTGTAGAATCATCATTCGGACGCACCTTCCCGCGCTTTTATATTCGTGGTCTTGGTAATACTGATTTTGACTTGAACGCATCACAACCTGTTTCATTGGTTTATGATGATGTGGTTTTTGAAAACCCTGTTTTAAAAGGCTTCCCAGTATTTGATACTGACCGTATCGAAGTCTTGCGTGGCCCACAAGGCACATTGTTCGGTCGCAACACACCAGCAGGTGTTGTAAAATTTGATAGCGTTAAACCAGGTCAAGGGCGCGCATCTTATTTCAAAGCAGGTGTTCGTAATCTTGAAGGTTATGATGCCGAAGGCGCATATGAAGCAAAATTAAGCGATGCAGTTTCACTTCGTCTTTCTGGTCTTTATCAAAAACAAGGCGATTATATTAAAGATTTAGATCCTGCTGGCGGTTCTGAAGACCTTGGTGGCTTTGAAGAAAAAGCAGGCCGTATTCAATTGCGTTTCCAACCAAATGATGCATTGGACGCAAATTTAAACATACATGCACGCGAACTTAATGGCACATCGCAAATTTTCCGTGCAAACATCATGACCCAAGGTCAACAAGGTTTGAATTCAAACTTTAAACGCGATGCGGTTTATTATGATGATGGTTATGGCAATCCGCAAAATTTGAAATCAAAAGGCGCTAATTTCAAACTTGATTATAAATTTGGTGATTTAACTTTCACATCTATTTCTGGTTATGAAACTTTGGATTTCTATGGTCGCGGTGATATTGATGGCGGCTCTTTGACAAAAGGCCCAGGCTTTATTCCATTTAATTCAGATACTGCCGACGGTATTGATAATCTTGATCAATTTTCACAAGAATTCCGCCTTGCATCTGATAAATCAAAAAATCTAAGCTGGCAGGCCGGTGCTTATTATTTCAATGAAGATATTAGCATTTATTCTTTGGCTTATTTCTCTAAAACTGGTGTATTCTCTGATGCGCGCCAAACCCAGAAGACTGAGGCTTGGGCTGTATTTGGTTCAACCACTTTCAAACCAACTGAGAAATTGGCATTAACTGCGGGCCTTCGTTATTCTGATGAAAGCAAAGATTTGGTTGCTAAAGGCGGTATCGCAAATCTTGCACCGATTAAAGCATCAACTTCTGATGGCGCTTTATCTTGGGATTTATCGGCAGTTTACCAAGCAAATGATGATGTAAACTTCTATGCACGCGCAGCACGTGGTTTCCGCGCCCCTGCAATCCAAGGCCGTTTATTATTCGGTACTGCGGTTACAAAAGCAAAATCTGAATTTGTGACTTCAATCGAAAGCGGCATGAAAGCTGTATTGTTTGACAAACGCCTTCGTGCAGATATTTCCGTATTTGCTTATCAAATTGATGATCAGCAATTCACCGCAATCGGCGGCGCAGGAAACGTAAACACACTTATCAATATTGATAAAGGTGTTGCACATGGCTTTGAAGCTGAATTCCAATATATAATCACCGACCGTTTAAGTGCAAACTTAAGTGCATCTTATAACCGCACTGAAATTAAAGACAAAACTGCCGCCGTTGCACCATGTGGCGCGCCATGTACTGTTCTTAATCCTGTGGTTGGTGGTTTGGCGCTTATTAATGGCAACGCCTTCCCTAATGCACCAGAAGTTATTTTGGATATTGGCGCAAAATATGTGCTTCCTTTGGGCGATGGCAAAAAACTTACGCTTTCAACTGATTGGGCATATAAAGGCGAAACTAATTTCTTCCTTTATAAATCTGTTGAATTCTCACAAGAAGGCTATTGGGAAGGAGGCGCACGCGCAGCCCTTTCACTTAATGATGGCAAATATGAAATTGCGGCGTATGGTCGCAATATCACAAATGAAGCCGCC
>CAZKYS010000136.1:0-5780 GCA_964557085.1 uncultured Caulobacteraceae bacterium | reverse complement strand
GCTTTAATGCTTACTTTGGCGCTTTTGGCGCTTATCGCTTTTTTAGTTCGCAAATATGGCCTTACGGGCGAAATAATAGCGCAAAAAGGAACCAAAAGACGCCTAAGACTAATCGAACAATTGTGGCTTGATGCAGGGCGTTCGCGCATAATGATTATCGAATGTGACGGCATTGAACAAACCATTTTATTATCACCAAATGGCGCAACCAATCTAAATATAAAAACCAACCCAATTGAAAGCAGCCAAAATGCTTAGTGACAGAATTATAAATTCAAAATCAGATACAAGACGCCTTAATCAATGGCGTAATCTTGCAATAATTAGTTCATGCGGCCTTTTACTTGGAATATGTGCTTCGATTGGTCAAATTGCGAATGTAAATGGCACTAATATGGAATTTTCGATGCAGATATATACTTTATTTGCAATGTTTTCATGCCTTCCAAGCGCCTTTATATTGGTGATTTCATTAAGTAAGTTTTCAAAATTACACAAAACAAATGTTAAAAACGCCAAAGTTTCATTTTCAAAATAAACGAATAATGCCATTAAACCATGAAACTTGGAAAAATGGCGATGAAACAAGGCAAAACATTAAACAAACAACAAGCGATTAAAGCCCTAAAATTTTGGGGAATGACATTTGCATTGGGTTTTACCGGCACATTTTTGGGTGTTGCCTATGCTTTTGCACAAAATGTCAATGTTAATTTAGGCGATGGCGCGGGTCTTACTGAACGCGTTGTTCAAACCGTTGCACTCCTTACCGTTTTATCACTTGCACCAAGCGTGGTTATAATGACCACAAGTTTTGTTAGAATAGTGGTGGTTTTATCGCTTTTGCGAACCGCAATGGGTTTACAACAAGCCCCGCCAAATGCGGTTATTATTTCATTGGCCTTGTTCTTAACCGCATTCATTATGGGGCCAACATTTGAAAAATCATGGAACCAAGGCATTGCGCCATTAACAAAAAAAGAAATCACAATGGAACAGGCATGGCCGCAAGCCACACAACCTTTAAAAGTTTTCATGCTTGCGCAAACCCGTGAAAGTGATTTGGGATTATTTGTTAAATTGGGGAAAATTCAAAAGCCACAAAATGCGGTTGAATTACCAATGCGTATTGTTACGCCTGCATTCATGATTTCGGAATTGCGCCGTGGCTTTGAAATCGGTTTTTTATTATTTGTGCCATTTTTGGTAATTGATTTGGTGGTTTCATCAATCCTTATGGCAATGGGTATGATGATGTTGCCACCTGCTGTGGTTTCATTACCCTTTAAGCTTATTTTCTTTGTATTGGTTGATGGCTGGCGTTTGGTATCCGAAAGCCTTGTACAAAGCTTTAAGATACCAAATTAACTATCTACCAACCACAATAGGCGGATCTTTTGGCGCTTGGAAACCACGATTTTTAGGTGCAGCTTGCTGTGCTGGTTTTGCGGGCTGTGCATTTTGTGCAACACGCTGTTTTGGCGGTACAGGTTTATTTTTAACCACTGGCCTTTGTGCGCCTGTATTCGCAGGTTTAGCAACGCTTTGTTGAATTCGCGGCTTTTCTTGAACAGCTTGCGCTTCTGGTGATTTTGCGGTTTCAAGATTTTTTGCAATTTTCGCGTTTAATTTATCGATATCTGGTGTGTATGAACCAACATGATTGGCATTTGCATCAGTTGGGCCAGTGATATTTGCAAGTTGATCACCTTCTTTTGGTGCATTCATAACAAAAACTTGACCACGAATGTTTTTTAGCAAATTGCCAAAAGGTGATGAACCCTGAACCGATGCCATTGCCGCTTTAATTTGTGCCGCACTTGGAATTTCAGTTGAATTAACAACATTAAATGCATCTTTAAACGCGCTATTTTGCATTGCTGCGCCATAACCATTGGCAAGAACTTTTACGCCTTCCCTATCCCCTGCAAGTGATTTTGCAATTGCGGCGCGCAATACTTCACCCGCTGCAATTGGGTCTAATTGTTTTGCAGGCGGCGGTAGCGTTGACCATGCATATTTTGCAGCATTGGCATAATCACCCTTGCGCCAATATAATTCGGCACGAATTCGGTCTGCATCTTTTGAATTTGTAAATTCTAATAATTCAAGCGCATTATCGTGACGCCCCAAATCAGTCATTGCAACTGCCTCAATTAGCCTACGATATTCATTCAAATCAGCAGGTAATTGGGTTTCGCGTGATGACCAAAGTGATTCCAATGCTTTTTCAGGCTTTTTATCAAGCAAATAAATTGCCGCCAAATCACTTGCCACTTGGGCTTTTGCAAAGCCAGTAAGTCGTTTATCCGCTTGGTGTTGTAGTAATTCTTCGGCCTGGGTTAAAAGGTCAAGTTTAACCAATTTATCGGCAAGGCCGCGAACCATTTGGTCACCCTCTGGCCCCATTGGAACTAAATCTTGGAAATCAACAAAAAGTGCCAATGCCTGAAGTGAATCCATGCCATCGGCACCACCTTCAAGGAAAAGATGCTTAAATTCAGCACTTAAAGTATCACGTAACGCACGCGCAGAAGGTAATTCAGGGCGTAAAGTTGATGCATCACTTAATGTTGCAAGACCTGAACGTATATCACCCGCTTGAATATAAAGTTCACCCAAATTGCGCAAAATATCGATTTCTAAGTCATCACCGCGCCAAGTATAACGCAAACTATCAAGAATTCTTATTGCTTCTATATGGTCGCCATTTGGATCTTTCGCCATTTGAATGGCTTTGCAATAAATGGCACGTGCCGCAATTTGGCGATAAGTTGATTTTTCAAGTTCGGCAAAAATCCGGCTTGCCTCATTACCTTGGCCATTTTCGGCCTGCGCCATTGCTTTGCGCAATTTTGCATTTTCTTTGGTGAATGGATCGGTTGCAAGATCGTAAGCTGCTTGGGCGTAAAAGGCTGAACCTTGGAAATCACCTAAATAATATGCAGCTTCGGCTTCGTTTAATTTGAATTGTGCTTGCATTTGTGGTGAAAAAGCCGCCAAAGCTGGAACACCTAATTGGAATTGTTTGCGCGCCTCGGTTGGGTCACCAATTGATTCTGCGGCAAGTGCTGCCCATAGATGTGATGCGGCATCTTGCATTAATTCAGGCGAGTTCAATATTTCCAAAGCCTCACGGCCACGACCCATTAAAGCCAATGAAGCGCCATAAAGACCCAATAATTCAGGGGTGCGCGCATAATCAGGCTGATTATCTTTTATGGCACGTAAAACGCCCAAAGCCTCTGGTGCTAAATTCCATGCAAGATAGAAACGCGCCAAATCCATTTGCGCTTTAATACCTGCATTTTCTTCACTTACTTCTTTTGAGGCTTCTAATCTTAGTTTATTTAGATTTTTAACATAATCAGCCTCTGGCCCCATGCGCCAATTTTTGAAATCAACAAAACTTGGTGATGAAATTGTAAAGCCCGCAGGGCTTTGCGCATTTGCAGATTGTGAAAGCGACATTCCATTTGGACGTTCAAGAACAAAGCCATCAAGAGCAGGTTTAATCTCTAAATCATCAGCACGTGGAATTACCGCAATACCTTGAAAAGTCTCTGGTAAATATGCCTCAAGGAAAGAGCGTGATTTTTGCAATGCACTTGGTGGGCCCATTGCAAGACCAACAAGAATATCATCACCAACATCACTATCGGTGATGCTACCTGCGATTTGTGCATCGGCAATCAATGCTTTTAGGCGCACATTATTTTCAGGTGTGGTTTCTGATTTAACCTCAACACTGCGTGCATTTGCAGATGCAGAATTTGATAAATTTATTTGCCATTTTGGGCCAATTGCCACAGGGCTTGCGTATACACCCTCTGGTGCGGTGATTTTTACACCCGCAACGCCATTGCCTTTAATTGGCGTGATTGCACTTGCTAAACCGTTTGGTTTAAAGCCTTGAACTTTAAAATCCGCAGATGTTGCAAATAATACAAAAATATTTGCACCACGGCGGAATATTGCCGATGGCGCCATTTTTTGGAAAGTAAAATCAATCGCATAATTTGGTTTAGCATCATGTGCATTTACAATTACAACCCCATTTGGCGCAGGTTCTTCAAAACTCGGTTTTGGTGTATCTTTTCCCAAATTGCTTGGTGCTAGTGGCGGAAGTAATACGCCATTTTGCGATGCCGTTTTTTCTTCTTTGTGTTCACCATTATTTTCATGCGCATCAGCATTGGCAGTTTTGGTTTCCGCCTTGGCTTCTTCTTTTGCCTTATTTGCTTCTTCTTCTAATTGCGCAAGATTTGCATCTTTTGGGAAAATATCAACATAGGCACGATCATAATCACGCCCCATTCTTATTTGCGCACCAGGTTCAAGATCCATAACAACAGAAGTATGCGTCGCATCATTGTAACGCACCGCATCTTTAATCAATTTTGGAAAATGTGAACGCAAATTGGCAATATCAAGCGCATAAAGCCCAGGAATAGTAAGCGCCATGCGATCACCAATTCGCCCAATTTGCGGTGCACCAATTCCACTTCCCACAATTGAAACCCTTGTAAACATTTCATTTTGCGCAGATTCAACACGCAATCTTCTTGCATCCAATGGTGCAGGCCAATTTTTCAATGGCTTATCAAGGCCATTATCTTTTTTATCTTTTTTCTCGCCAGTGTTTTCGGCAACTTGTTCAGTGGTTGCTTCATTACGCGAATAAGATGGCGGCGCAGGACTATCAGGGCTATATAAATCAATTGATTCAATTTCCCCATCCTTCGACCTAGAAACACGAACTTGTTTTGCCAATGCAACTCGCAATGTCTTTTTATCTGCACTTAATGCGGCTGCAACAACATATGATGGCGCATTATTTTTAATGCTCGCAGGGTCGGCATTAACAGGAATTGGCATTGTAACTTCAAGTAATGAACCACGAACATTTATTCTTGAAGGTGATGGAATATTTTTTGCCCATTTAAGCAAAATGCGCGCATAATTTTCACGTTCAACAGAATCAAAAACAATGACCTTACTTGCTGCACTTGCATTGTCTGTCTTTGGTGCAGGGGCATTTTGCGCCAATAAAGGCTGTGCCACCAATGAGAAGCAAGTTAGATAAGCAAGAACACGACGTGAAACCACTTTAAAACCTCTTTACTTTTCTTTACCATTTTTTGCAGGTGTATTAGCAGGGGCAGCCTGATTGGCTGTGGGCTGATTTGCACCGTTTTGCGGCGCAGCAGGTGCTTGCGGATTTGTAACTTTAGGTGCGTTAGGTGTGTTCGGTGTTTGAACCCCAGTTGGCGGATTTTGCACAGGTGGCAATTTATTATTGCCAGCAGCATTGGCATTATTGGCAACTTTTTGTGGCGCAGCAGCTGGTGCAGGTGGCGGGTTCATCGCACTTTGAATTTGATTATCATCAATTTGTGCAAGCATTGAAGTAATTTGGCGTGCACGTAATGTATCCATTTTAGCCAAAATAAGCGCCAAAGATTGGTCTTTCATTTTGCTTGCAATTGCGATTACGGTTTCATCACTCAAACCTTGCATTACAAGTGCGGCATCTTTTGGCTTCATTTTTTCATAGACGCGCACAAGACCTGCAATTCTTTGCGCTTCCATTTCATCAACTTGCCCAAGAAGCTTTTGTATATTGCTTTCAACCTGATGAAGATTGTCAATTTTAGCCTGAACAATTGCTTCGGCAGTTTTTAAAATACCTTCACGTGTTAAAATATCATTTTCACGTGCATCCAATTCGATACGGCGGTCTTGCAGATTTGTAAGAAGATTAAATTCAGCGGCACTTA
>CAZKYS010000135.1:0-5851 GCA_964557085.1 uncultured Caulobacteraceae bacterium | reverse complement strand
CAGATATAGTGGTCAGGTGATTTTTATAAGTGGAATTATTTCGGCTTTATCGGGTCTTTATATGGCGCATTTTTACGCTTTACCCAAAACTGATGGCACAATCCTTTATATAGAGCGTTTAATCGTTGGCGTTGCGATGTTAATAAGCCTAATATTGGGCTATAAAGCAATCAAAAATAAAAACATAAACCAACATAGCGCTTGGATGCTTCGCGGCTATGCAATTGGAATGGGCGCAGGAACACAAGTTGTAACCAATTTACCGTGGATGATATTAATTGGTCAGCCAACAACTTTTGAACGCTCAATCTTAATGGGTTTAGGTTGGCTTATTAATATTATTGTGGCTGAAATTATAATCTATAGACGCAATATTCCAAAACCAATCTGGGTCACAAAAAAAACATAGTTTATGTTATAAATTCAATTGAAAAGCACACAGAATAAATATGTGTAAATTTTTCAATTTAATATTTTTTCCGATTATTGACGTGATGTCATGAGCTGTTATATCTATTTATAATACAAATTAAAAGGTGATGTTTTCGGCTTATGAATATTAAGAACACATGTGATGTAATTTTACCAATAGCAGCATCAAATGTTGCTCTTATAAGGCGGATTTTTTGAAATGCAGGTTATTTTAAGATTTTACAAAATTATTCCATTGGTTTTAGTTTCTATAATTTCTGGCCTATGGCTTATTCCCAATTCTGCAAATGCCCAGCTTTGTACAACACTTGGCGGACAAGGCACAACTTACTGTCCGCCGCCCACCACAGGCACCACACAATCTGCGCCTAATATTCAAGACGGCTCGCTTTGGGAAGCGCGTTGGGGCGCAATAACTACTGATAATTCGAAAGGCGTATTTGGAACAGCCGATGGCCACACTTCCAAACGCGCCGCGAGTAAGGCCGCAATGGATGATTGTAAAAAATGGGGTGGAACCTCATGTAAAATTGCCATAACCTATACTAATCAATGTGGCGTATTAGTTAGCGGAAGCAGTTTTAGCAATACGGCGCGCGGCCCTAATGTGGATAAAGCACTTAGTGTTGTAATAGATGATTGTAAGAAACGCGACCCAACTTGCAAATTATTCCATGCTGGATGTAGTTATGCACAAAAGGTTCGCTAAAGCTAAAACCAACTAATAAAGTTAAACTATTTAATATATCTCCCGACAGGGATTCTTATAATTTAGAGCTTCAAATGCCAAGCGCCGTAAATTCTTTTGAACTATATGTCTTTAATGCAAGCGCATGAACCACTTTCATCTCATCTTGAATAATGTCCAAAACTAATCTTTGGCGGTTTAAACGGCTTTGGCTATCAAATTTATCGGATACAATTTTTATTGAAAAATGACTTTCAGCGGGGCCGTCATAGCCATCACCCATTTTGTCATAGAAATCTTTGACGCCGCCATGCGAAGAATGTTTTGCACTATCATTGACAATTTCAATAAGTTTTGGTTGAAGGGTTTTTGTCAATTTATCAAAAATTTTAGTTTCAATTGGCCCCAATTTTACGCTCCCACACTTGTTTCAAACGAAGAACAGCACCATAATATTAAACATGTCTGATTCATATTCATATCGCCCAAAATTTACAGATATTCGCATTCGCAAACCTATGAGCATTTCTGCACAAAAGGAAGAGCCAAAGCCTTGCGAACATGAAGGCTGTATTTTACCTGGTAAATGCAAAGCCCCAAAATCACGTGATAATCCAAAAGAATTTTGGTGGTTTTGTGAAAAACATGCCGCAGAATACAATAAGAATTGGAATTTCTTTGAAGGTATGAATGATGGCGATCAACGCGCATTCCAAGAGGCGGAACGTCATGGTCACCGCCCAACATGGAATTTTGGTGCAAAAGGTGGTTCACGCGAATCGTCAACTTTGGGTCGCAATAATCGCTTTGCTGGCAACAAAACCAATGATACATATCATGATCGCCGTAACCGCCATCGCAATCAAAATGCACAGCAGGCGGCAATGCTTGCATCTGCACCAATCAGAAGCGCTTATGAAGAATTGGATTTAACGCCAAAAGCAACACCACAAGAGGTTCGCGCGGCTTATGCCGACCTTGTAAGACGCTTTCACCCCGATTCAAATGGTGGTGATCGCTCCGCCGAGGCGCGCTTACAGGCTGTGGTTAAAGCTTATAAAGTTCTTAAAACTTCAAAACGCGCATAATTTTCAAACGCTCCACAATTCCTCAACAAAACTTTGTTAAGGGCATTTGAGGTTTAAGGAGTGTTTATGAAACTTCGCGCACTTTTATTTGTTTTTTTCGCCCTTTATAATCAATCGGCCAATGCACAAGTGGCTGATAAGCTTTTGGGATTCTGGGAAACTTTGGATGGGACAACAAGGGTAAAAGTTGAACCATGCCGAAGCAACAATAATTTAGCCTGCGCTATTGTGGTTAAGGAAATTCACAAACCAAAAGCCGAAGAAAACCTTATGGGTAAAATGATATTGCAAAATCTAAAAGCGGCAAATGAAAATGATTATTACGGCATTTTCACCCCAAAACCAAACCAAACATTCAAGGCAAAAGTGCAAACCCTTAATAGTGGCAGATTGCAGGTCTTGGTGTGTTTAGTGCCAATGATTTGCCAAAGCGTGATTTATAGAAAAGTGAATTAGCACAAAATAAACTAATTATTGCGTGCCATTTCCTCAACTGGCTTTGCACCAAATTTTTTGCGTAGTTCAAAAAACGGACGCTCAACCAAATAATATGATGCACAGGCAAGGCCAAAACTTATTAAAGCCGCATAAATCGCATAATCAATTGGCAATGGTATTAGGCCGATTTCCACATTTATAAATCTATAGAAAACCCATAAAACTGGGAAATGCCATAAATAAAGTGAGTATGACAAGCGTCCCAAAAACCTAAAAATTTTCATATCCAAAATTTTGATGGCAAAATTTAGAGATTTAAAAGCATAAAGATTAAACACCAAAATAAAAATCGATAGGCTTTGAATGCTATAGCGCCATGTCGCCCTAAATTCTTCATTGCGGTATAATAAGGAAAATATAATTCCACCAAGTCCGATTGCAACCCAATGCCAACCGATTAATTTTGAAATTCGATTTTTTGATTGATGCGCCCCGTCCATCAAAATCGCAAGCAAACTTCCCCATAATATGTTTTCAATTCGGCATTCACTTGCCAAATAAATGTGATTATCGGTGAATTTTAAAATCTCGAAGCCAAATAAACGCCATGCCGCGCTTGCAAAAATAAGAATAGATATGAATCTAATTCTATTATCGTGCTTTTTGCCAAAAATTGTAATGGCAAAAGGAAATAGAAGATAAAAATGCTCTTCAACCGCAAGTGACCACAAATGCCCCCACGGGACAATGCGCTTTGGTAATTCCAACGCTTCCCATGCAATATCGTAATAATTCACAAGGTAAAAGCACGCGCTTAAAATCTGAATTAGGTATAATTTTAAATTAAAAAATAATGCCAAAACGCAGACGAAAATAATAAATACATATAAAGCGGGCATAAGGCGTAAAAACCGTCTTATATAGAAATTCTTTAAATCAATTTGCCCCTGCCTTTTATTTTGTTCGCTAATCAAAAGGCGCGTGATTAAAAAGCCAGAAATAAAGAAAAATATTGTTACGCCAAAACCACCGGGAACAATATTCCCAAATCCAAAGTGCGAAACCAAAACAATTAAAATTGAAATTGCCCTAATGCCGTCAAGACCATAAATATAATTTGTATCCGCTTTGAATGATATTGCGTAATTATTTTTAACCATATGCAATCAATAATGTATAAGGGTTTTTATATTACTAATGAAACTGTTTATATAATTTTGAAGACTGTGCTTTATCTTCTAAATTCTCATTTTTTGGCTTTCCAAATCCGCACTCACTTTTTTGCTTATTTGTGTGATAATTCCTAAAAAGGCTGGCCTTTAATATATATATTTACAATATGTATTTAGTTAATTAGAAACTATAAATAAATTTAACGGACAAGGGATTCAACATGAAAAACTTTCCATTCATATCTTTAAAAAATTCGCTTGATTTTGCGCGCATTATGACCGCAGTTTTTTTCCTTGCCCATGCGATTGTTCGAATTGTGCATAATACAATTCCACAATTCACCATTTTTATGGAATCAGTTGGTTTTCCAAATGGCGTAATATTTGTATGGCTTATAACAATTGCCGAATTAGTTTCTGGAACATTATTAATTATAAATCGTTTCGTTAGACCTGCATGCACCATATTATTCACAATTGCATTTGTTGGTATAATCCTTATCCACCGCCATTATGGCTGGTTCGTTGGCGAACATGGAACAGGTGGAAGCGAATATAGCGTCGCCCTTATGGTATTACTTTTGATAATATGCGCAAATGATAGTGAAAACGCAAAAATTAAAACGGCTCTTTAACATCGTCTTTAATGATTTTTGCTTTACCGCCATTAAGTTCAATTAATTTCAAAAACGCTTTTTCAAGCCTTGGCGCAAGGGTTTTATCAATTTTACCATCGCCATATATTTCAAACAAAAATTGGCCTTGAATTTCTTCTGAAATGAAATCACCGTCGCTTGTGCTTACTTCCTCATAGGTGCAATCATTTTCGCATTTTAATGAAAGCGATATAAAATCATCGCCAACCAATGTGCTTATTGTTTTCACTTCTTTAAGGGGAATTACATCCTTAGTTTTTTTTCCACCTGTGACTTGGGGCATTGCGAATTTTCTTATAAGGTTTCCATTATCAAAAGTATATTTAAGTTCCAAAGGTTGATAAGTTGGTATTTTCGATAAAATCCAATTTTCAGTTTCATTCAAAGTTTGTGCGAATGAATTTGAATAAAATGAAAAAGCAAAAATAATTGCGACTATAATTTTTTTCATTGAAATCCCTTTATTCTTTAACTGGAATTTTTGGCATCGTAAGTTCTGTTGCCCTTAATTTCCAATAAGGCTTTTCATCTTCGGAAACATATTTATATGAAAATTCCACGCTATTTTTTTTGAAAAATTCACCGGGCACCAAATTTGCATAAGTAATTTTTGATACAAAATCCTTATCATAATTTTTTTCAATCATTGAATTATTTAGTTTTCTTAATTGTGGTTCGGTGGATGAATAAAGTGTCAAACTTGTTAGAGGGCAAAGATATTGATCTTCGATTGGTGTGTTACATGCCCCTGTTGTATATTCGATTTTAAAATCTGGAACCAATGCAATTTGGCCTTTTTCAACCAAAAAAGATGCAATATTTGCACTGCCCTTACCATCACTACTTACCAATTTACGCATATCAACAAAATAGGCATTGGTTTTTTGATAGGCTTTTCGTTTTGACCAATAACCATCATCATACCAATTTGTTATTGTTGAACCATCAAAAGTTGAACCATTATATTGCGGTGGTATCCAAACGTCATAAGTATATAAATCAGGCAATTGCGTTGATGAATAATTCACAAAGCCAATGTTTGATTTAATTGGTTGATTGGTGGTTTGAAGATTCCCCAAACTTACAAAGCGTGTTTTAAAAACATAACCAACAAAATCATAAATTCCAGGTTCAACAACATAATAAAAATAACTATCGGTAAGGCGTTTTCCTTTACCTTCATTAGTATCATGACTTCCGATAATTAGTGGTTTTTTCGTAAAGCGATTAACCCAATATGTAATTGGCGGCCTATAAACCCCAGGTAATAATATTATTTCTTGAACATCCATTTCAGGGTTGAAAGACTTTATAGAATGCGAAACCAAAACCGCCGAACCTTTGGACAAAGCGGCATCAATTTCGCCATTATTTTTC
>CAZKYS010000134.1:0-5909 GCA_964557085.1 uncultured Caulobacteraceae bacterium | reverse complement strand
CATGATAATTTACAAAAATTGCGCCTTTCCATGAGTGCGAATGTTGGGGTTTTGCGTGATGCCAATGGCCTTAATCAAAACCTTGAATTAATCGAAGAGCTTGAAAAAAGCGAAAAAAATTGCAATGAATTAATAAGCGCCAAATTAATCACATTGGGCGCAATCAAACGCCATGAAAGCCGTGGCGGTCATTGCCGCACTGACTATCCGCAAAACAACGACAAAGCCCAACATACGTTTTTAAAATTATGAGTAAACTTCCTATAACCACATTTGAAAATATCGTAAAAAACGCCCTTAATGAAGATTTTGGGCGCGCGGGTGATATTAGTGCGATGGCGTGTATTCCGCCTGAAAATACTGCTTCATGGGTAATGCGTGCGCGTGATGAGGGAGTTATTTCAGGTTTGCAGCCTGCGCTTTTGGCGCTTGAATTGATTGATAAAAGCGCACGTTTAGAAATTCTACTTGATGATGGCGCACGCGTTAATAAGGGTGATATTGTTGCCAAAGTTTCGGGCAATGCCAGAAGCCTTTTAATGGCAGAGCGCACAATGCTTAATTTCATTGGTCGCATGTCGGGAATTGCCACATTAACCGCAAAATTTGTTGCTGAAATAAGCGGCACAAATGCCAAAATCACTGACACACGAAAAACCACCCCTGGCCTTCGCGCCCTTGAAAAACAGGCCGTAAGAAATGGTGGCGGAACCAATCACCGCTTTGGCCTTGATGATGCAATCCTTATTAAAGATAATCATATTGCAGCGGCTGGTGGTGTTGAATCTGCCCTAAAAGCTGCCAAAGCCAATGTTGGGCATTTAGTGCCAATTGAAATTGAAGTTGATTCAATCGAACAAATGAAAATCGCGATGACACATTTTCCAAGCGTTATCATGCTTGATAATTTTGACACGATTAGAATGGCAGAAGCTGTAAAAATCCTTCGTGAATTTGCAAATGATAGAATTATTATCGAGGCATCGGGCGGTGTTAATCTAAAAACCGTTCGCGCAATTGCGCAAACTGGTGTTGATGTAATATCTGTTGGCGCGCTTACACATTCGGCGCCCAATTTTGATATTGGTTTGGATAGTGAATAATGCGAAAACCCGCATTCAAAACAACGCAAATCAAAAATGAATTATCACATGATGACATTGATTATATAAAATCATTGGTAATCTATGAAGATGAAACCTGCATCGTCTTCAACAAACCCTCTGGCCTTGCGGTTCAGGGTGGTTCTGGCGTAAAGCGTGATTTGGATAATTTGCTTAATGCATTTTGTAAAAACCCAAAAAAGAAACCCAAATTGGTTCATAGAATTGACCGCGAAACTTCGGGCATTGTTTTGGTTGCCAAAAACAAAACCAATGCCGCATTTTTTAGCGAACAATTTGCCCAAAAACACGCCCATAAAACCTATTATGCAATTGTTTCTGGCGCGCCAAACCCGCCAAATGGCACAATTGATATCCCACTTAAACGCGGCAAAGTTCAGGGCATTGATTTGGCATTAATTGCCAAAGAAAATGATAAAGAGGCCCAAAGCGCAATCACAAATTATGAAACCATAAAAACAAATGGCAATGCATCATTATTGAAACTTTCCCCAATAACAGGGCGCATGCATCAATTACGCGCACATTTATCGCATATTGGGCATCCAATATTGGGCGATAATAAATATGGCGGCACTTTGGTTTTAGGTGGCAAAATGGTCAAACGCCTTTGCCTTCATTCGGCAAGGCTTGAAATTGCACACCCGAATGGTGAAAAATGCTTTGAAGCTGCAATTCCTGATGATATGCAAACTATGATTGAAGGTTTGGGATAATGAACCAATTAATTTTAGTTTTTCTAGGTGCAGGAATTGGTGGGGTTTTGCGGTTTTTGTTTGGCAAATTCACCCTGCAGACTTTTGGCGATGCCCTTCCCTATGGCACATTTGGCGTAAATATAATTGGCGGCCTTATTATTGGCATTGCCGCAGGTTTACTCGCAAAACATTCACAGCATCAGCATTTCATCCAATATTTTATCATGGTTGGAATTTTGGGCGGCTTCACCACTTTTTCAAGCTTTTCGCTTGATGTGGTTCGTATGTTTGAACACCAAAGAATGATGGAGGCATTTGCCTATATTATTGCTTCTGTTGTGCTTTCAATTGGTGCGGTGTTGCTTGGCATGGTAATATCGCAAAAGTTCGTATAAAGAGCGCGTATGACATCACCAATTACAATCCCCGTTCGCGAAGAAGATGGCGAAGTTCGCCTTGATAGATTTTTACGCCGCAAATTTGAAGGTCTTAATCAAGGCCGTATTGAGCAATTCATCCGCAAAGGAATAATTCGCGTTGATGGCGTTCGTGCAAAAAAATCATCCGATAGATTGCAACCTGGGCAAGATGTTATTGTCCCTGCCGATATTTTCCAAGCAATAGCGGAATCAAAAGCCAATAAAAGCGTAATTTCAAAAGAAGATGAACGTTTTTTACGCTCGCTTGTAATTCATGAAGATGATGAAGTTATCGCACTTAATAAGCCCGCAGGTCTAGCGGTTCAGGGTGGTTCTAAAACCACACGCCACCTTGATGATTTAATGGCGGTTTTCGCCACTGAAGAATTTGGCAAACCAAAACTTGCCCACCGCCTTGATAAAGATACATCAGGTGTGATTGTTTTTGGCCGCACACCCGATGCAATAGCCAAACTTAACAAGGCATTCGCAAGCCGAACCACCCAAAAAGTATATTGGGCAGTGGTTTTGGGTGTTCCCCACCCAATGAGCGGTGAAATCCGCGGCTGGATGAAAAAGCAAGGCAGCGCCAAAAACCCTGAACTTGAGCTTGTTCGCCGCGCCTCACATGGTGACCCTGATGCTTTATTTGCAATTACAGATTATGAAGTAATTTCCAACGCCGGAACCCGCGCATCATGGGTTGCAATGAAACCTGTTACAGGGCGCACACACCAATTACGTTTCCACATGGCTGAAATGGGAACTTCGATTGCGGGTGATCCAAAATATCGCTGTGACCGCCCTGATATTGGTGGCTTGTCGGATCAATTGCACCTTCATGCGCGCGCTTTAAAAATACCGCACCCAAAAGGGGGAATGCTTGAATTGAAAGCTGAGTTGCCAAAACATATGAAGGACGCTTTTGAGCTTTTGGGCTTTGAAGAATATGAAGGCAAAGACCCATTCAAACCATTCAAATAGGTTAACCAATAAGTAGCCTAATATAAATTCAAAACAAACGATTTATAAGTATTGCGCAAATTTTATATTCGCTTATATAGGCGATTCATGAAAATCAATAATATAGTTAAAGCTACAGCGTTGGCAGTTTTATCAACTGTCATTTACACCACATCAGGTATTGCGCAAACGGGCGCAACTCAAAAAACAACTGCCAAAACAGCAACTAAAGAAGCTGTTCAAAATGCAACTAATACAAAGCCGCAACCCACAAAAAGCGAATACCCAAAGGTAATTGCTAAAAAAACAAATGTCAAGGCGGTGCCAAAAACAACTACCAAACCAATTTCAAAACCAATTGAAAAAGAAATAGTTGAAACAACACCAATTTATAACGAACAACAAGTTTTAAATTTCGATATTTCAGGCGTAAGATTGCTTATGTCCCCTAGTGAAGCAAGGGCAGCTTTGAACCGTAATGGTTATCAAACTTATGATTTAATGGGCGGAACCGATTGGAAAAACGCCCTTTCAATGGAAGTTAATAAGAATAAAGACAATTCAAAATTAATTACCTATGATTCATCAAAAATCATCTCTGCAATAGAGGCAACGCACTTGAATGGTGAACGTATTCGTATCGAATTTATGCCTTATGCAGATAATGCTGATGGTGTTGCCGTTGTATATGTTGGCTATACGCCAAATGAAGCAATCGATGAAAAACTACTTGAGCAAAAAATTATAAATAAATACGGAACACCAACCAATAGCGGCAAGCAAATCAATAGCTTAAGCTGGACATGGTATCGTTTATTGCCTTATGAATCGATTGATAAATCGCCTTATCTTGGGTGGCGTCGTTATGATCGCACTTTGCTTTTGAATTTTAAGGATGAATATAAAATTCGCCTTCAAAAACGCATTGAATCAGAGATTGCGAAACAATTGATTTCGAAAACTGCAACCCATTTTTAAGGCATAAATTTTGGCAATTTCAGGTCACAAATTTTATAAATCTGTGAAAGCGGATGTATTGGGTGATGGTTTTGGGGTTTTCCTTGATAATCGTCGCCTTGTTACACCTGCCAAAAACTCTTTAATTGTGCCAAGTTTAAAGGCCGCCGAATTAATTGCGCTTGAATGGGAAAATCAAGGCGAAAATATTGATACTGATACAATGCCAATCACGCGCCTTGTAAATGTTGCAATTGATAGGGCACAGTTTACGCGCAATGAATTAGTTTCCGAAATTCAAAAATATGCCTCATCTGATTTATGTTGCTATAGAACAAGCGCGCCGCAAATTTTATATGAAACACAATGTAAAATTTGGGATGAACAAATAGATTGGGTAAAAAATAAATTTAGCATCACCTTCATCGCAAAATCAGACAGTTTAGGATTATTCCAAACCGAAGAAACCTTAAATAAAATCGGCGAAATAGCACAAGAATATGATGATATTCAACTTACAATTCTTGCCTTTGTAACTGCATTGGCGGGCTCTGCGATTTTGGGGGTAAGGCTGGTTGAAAAAGAAATAACCCCCGAAGAATTATTTAAAGCAATAAGAATTGAAGAAGATCATAATGCCGCAATCTGGGGCTATGATGATGAAGATTTATCAAAGGCAAACGCCAAATTGGAAGATTTAAAATCTGCTTTTTTGCTTATTAACGCCATCTAATTCATAAGAATTAATACAATTATTGTTGAAATTGTAACCGCAAATAAAATTGCGGCAATGTATTTCACATAATTATCAATCTTTGACGCTTCGAATTCGTTTTCGGCATCATAAATAATTTTATCATCAAAAATTTCGCTATCAGGAACTTCGATTTGTTTTTGCGAAACATTTATTAATTCATCGTGTTGCTTATGCCCAAACCCAATATTTGGCCTTGTAAACTTATGCCAAAGTGAATTTTTTAAAAGTATTTTTCTTATCATTATTATATTACCTTTATTACATAAAAACAAAAACACACAATCAGAACGATAATCATTATCGCAATATAATTTTCTACTTCTTGTTGGGCATAGATTGTCTCTTGATACTCCATAAAATATGCCTGTTTTGCAGAAAAGTTTTCTGCACTTCTATTTCCAATATTTTCGCTATGCTCATCATCTGCATTTACAGTTTTTTTGAATGCGTCATGCATTTCAACACCACCTAAACACAATTGTAGATAGCGCACGCATGCAAAATATTTTTTAAATTTTCCTATAAAATTTTATGGAAATCGCATCCATTGACATAAATGGCAAAGTATATAATAAAACAAAACATGAACAAAGATTTTTTAAAATTAGATCCCAAATTTGAACAATTATTTGAAAAATTTGGCCCATGTCCAATTCCATCTGAACGCGGCTATTCAGCTTATGAAGCATTGTTTCGCGCAATTGTTTTTCAACAATTATCTGGAAAGGCCGCAAGCACAATTTTGGGGCGTGTCTTAAAACTTTTTGATTTGGAAATATTGGGCGATATTGTTCCCTTCCCTAGTCCACAGGCATTCATAGCATTGGATGATGAGGCACTGCGTGGCGCAGGTTTGTCATGGAATAAAATTGCGGCAATTAATGATTTATCGCAAAAAAAGATTGACGGGATTGTTCCCGATAATCATGAAATTGGGCATTTAAGTAATGATGAAATTGTTGAACGTTTAACCTCTGTGCGTGGGATTGGG
>CAZKYS010000133.1:0-5932 GCA_964557085.1 uncultured Caulobacteraceae bacterium | reverse complement strand
TTGAAAAAACTTCGTCACGAAAGCCATGCTTGGGCATTATTGGCTTGGGAACGCCAAAGATATCGTAGTGATCATGAGATCTAAAATCCATAATTAAATTAATGTTTTTTAAGATGAAATTTGCAATGCAAATGTTTATTTAAAAAATATGGGGCAAAAAGTTGCAAACATATTCACATTAAATAAGCCTGATTGGAAAATCAGGCTTTCTTCATTATTATTATCATGTTTGATTACGGCTTTGTCATTTTGGGCAATCTTTAGCCAAGTCATGAATGTGCGAGATTTTAAAGAAGCCTCTGCGGTTAAGTTTGAATTTTCACCGGTGGAAATTATAAAACCACAAATCGTTGAAATTCCCAAAAATGCAACAAAATCAGCGGAAAATTTAAAAACTGAAAATCAAAAAGACACCGATAATCAGGAAAAAAATAATTTTCCGCAAACAAATTTAAGAATACCGCCAATCCCAAATCAACATATTTCAAAAAATGTTTTTAATAATCAAAATCCACAAAGCGGAACAAATACGCAAACTGGACCAGTTGAAAATGGTGCATTTTTGCCAAAAACTAATGGCAAAGCCATTAGTGACGCAAGTCAAAAAACGCTTCATGATATTGAGTGTGCGAAATTGGACGAAAAAGAACGCCCAAAAGATTGCCCACCAAGCAATCTTGCTAAGAAAATGATTGACCAAGCATTCGCCCCAAAATATCGCCCCGAAAAAGTTGAAGGATTTTCACGTGGCGAAATTAATTCAAAATATATGGCTGGATGGCGCGATAAATGTCAGCGTGAAGATGGAAGCCAATATCAAGCTTGTTTTGCAATTGGCAAAAAGCCACCCCGCGTTAAAACCCCTTATGAATTATGCATGGAAAAAGGGCTTGGCGGTTGCACGCGTCCACCATTGCCAAATGGTTCGCCATCACCTGCATATAATTATGGCAATTAGGGCATTTGCCCCATAGATTTTTTGCGCTAAAACTATAGTCAGGGCAAAAAGGGGCAATTATGGCAGCATGGCAATTCACTTTGATTCCGTGGGCGTGTTTATTTGTTGGTGCAATGATTGCGCGATACAAAGCGCCTAATGATCATTTATTAGCTGCGTTGCAGCATCTTGCGGCGGGTGTTGTATTTGCGGCGGCTGCAACCGAAATCTTGCCTGATTTACAACATGGCGGCGATATTTTTGCAATATTGCTTGGTGGCGGGATTGGCCTTTTAACAATGTTTGGGGTTAAATCTTTTGGCGAGAAATTTAGTGGGAATATGTCGCTTATTATTTTGATTGGCGTTGATATTTTTATTGATGGCGTTGTTCTTGGAATTGGTTTTGCACTTGGTGCAAAGCAGGGCGCGCTTTTGCTTTTTGCACTTAGTCTTGAAATTTTATTCTTGGGTCTAACCGTGGGCGCCGAATTGAAAGAAGTTTTCAAAAGCAAAATATGGCAGGTTTTGATTGTTGCAATTGGCGGCGCTGTCCTTCCTCTTGGTTCATTATTGGGCGCACCAGTGGTTCATTTGCCGCCATTTTGGGTATCTGTTGCATATAGTTTTGCCTTAATCGCATTATTATATTTGGTCACAGAAGAATTATTGGTCGAAGCCCATGAAAAACCCGATAATCCGCTTATTACATCAATGTTCTTTGTTGGGTTTTTAGGATTAATCGCCCTAGAAGCGCATTTGGCACATTTAGGATACTGACATATTCTGACAATTTAGGGCTTTAAATTATTGCAAGTTGCTATTATGTTCTACAATCCCATTTAAATGGGATTGTAGATTCTTTCTTTTTGGGAAACGCTGTAATAATGGAAAAAACCAAATCGCCCGAACCGAAAAGCCCAAAAGCAAGAGCCAAATCAAATTTTGAACTTTTGCAAGACCACATGCAAAACAAGCCCAAGTTTGTTTTTGATTTTGATTATGATGTTCTTGATGCACGCGGAAAAGAAAAGCCACCTGAATGGGTTCCGCATTTGCCAGAGGTTCCACCCAAATTAGAAGGTGGTAAGAAATTCGAACTTGTCGCGCCATACGAACCTGCGGGCGATCAACCTGCTGCAATCACTGAATTGGTCAAAAACGTAAAAGATGGTGAACGTGAACAGGTTCTATTGGGTGTTACTGGTTCTGGCAAAACCTATACAATGGCGCAGGTGATTGAAAAAACCCAAAGGCCCGCGCTTATACTTGCGCATAATAAAACCTTGGCGGCGCAATTATATGGCGAATTTAAAAGCTTCTTTCCCAATAATGCGGTTGAATATTTTGTTTCCTATTATGATTATTATCAACCCGAAGCCTATGTTCCGCGCACTGATACTTATATCGAAAAAGATAGTTCGGTTAATGAACAAATTGATAGGATGCGCCACTCCGCAACCCGCGCATTATTAGAGCGTGATGACGTTATTATCGTTGCATCGGTTTCATGTATTTATGGTATTGGCTCGGTTGAATCATATTCATCAATGACCATTACTTTAAACGCAGGCGAGGCGGCGGATTTAACCCAATTAACCAAGGAATTGGTCGCACTTCAATATAAAAGAAATGACATTGCCTTTACGCGCGGCACATTTCGGGTGCGCGGCGATGTGATTGATGTCTATCCATCACATATGGAAGACAGGGCATGGCGTATAAGTTTCTTTGGTGATGAAGTTGAAACCATCCATGAATTTGACCCTTTAACTGGCAAAAAGACTGATGAATTTGAAACCGTCAAAATCTATGCCAATAATCACTATACATTACCGCGCCCCGCACTATCGGCTGCAATGATAAAAATCAAAGCGGAGGCAGAGGCACGGGTAAAATGGTTTGAAGAAAATGGTATGCTTATCGAGGCCCAAAGGCTTAATGAGCGTACAAAATTTGACCTTGAAACCATGATGGCAACGGGCTTTTGCGCCGGTATTGAAAATTATTCGCGTTATCTAACAGGGCGCGCGCCGGGTGAACCGCCACCAACTCTATTTGAATATCTACCGCAAAATGCTATAATATTTGTTGATGAAAGTCACCAAACAGTCCCGCAAATTGGGGCAATGTTTAAGGGCGATTATAATCGTAAACGCACATTATCAGAATATGGCTTTAGGCTTCCATCTTGCATGGATAACCGCCCACTTCGGTTCGAAGAATGGGATGCAATGCGCCCGCAATCAATATTTGTATCTGCAACCCCTGGCCCATGGGAATTAACAAAGACGGAAGGGGTTTATGTTGAGCAGGTAATTCGCCCAACTGGCCTTATTGACCCACCAGTAGAAGTGCGACCCGTTCACGCGCATGGAAGAACCCAAGTTGATGATTGTTTGGATGAATGCCGCCGCGCAATCCAAGATGGGCATCGGGTTTTAATAACCACCCTAACCAAAAAAATGGCCGAGGATTTGACCGATTATTTATTCGAACAAGGCCTAAAAGTTCGTTATATGCACTCTGATGTTGATACGGTTGAACGTATTGAGATTGTGCGTGACTTGCGCGCTGGTGTGTTTGATATTTTGATTGGTATCAATCTTTTACGCGAAGGTTTGGATATTCCTGAATGTGGCTTGGTTTGTATTCTTGATGCCGATAAAGAAGGCTTTTTACGCTCTGAAACCTCATTGGTGCAAACAATTGGTCGCGCCGCCCGTAATTCAGAAGCAAAGGTGATTTTATATGCCGATAAAATCACTGGCTCTATGGAGCGTGCAATGAAAGAAACCAGTAGACGGCGCGAAAAGCAAATTGCCCATAATCTTGCCAATAATATCACGCCAAAAACCGTAAAATCAGAAATTAAAGATATTATGGAGGCGGTATATGGCGCAGAAGCTGCCGAAAACTATCGTAAAGGTGAATATAATGCCCGCCCAAGCGCCAAAGCACAAGATAAACCAAAACTCACAGGCCATAATATTCGCACAATCATTCAAGACCTTGAAAAACGCATGCTAAAACACGCCCAAGAACTTGAATTCGAAGAAGCCGCAAAATTACGCGACGAAATCCACGCACTCGAAAAAGCAGAATTGGACATGTAGTTTATTTTCTCGAAAATTTTTGTTTTCTTGCCTTTTTTTTACCCCAATTAATTTGTAACGGCGATTGCAAGTTAGGTTGTGAAAAATTAATGCCGAAATTCGGTAGAATTTCAGTTTTTGCCCTTGATTAAAAATGCGTATCAAGGCACGAAACACACAAACTAATTTGGCGAATTTGCGCCACATTTTAACTTTATCGGTGAAAAGAAGCTTAGAATATGTTCAACTGGTTTACGAGTGATATGGCGATTGATTTGGGTACCGCCAATACTTTGGTTTATGTTAAAGGTCGCGGCATTGTTTTGAATGAACCTTCGGTGGTTGCATATTCAACCAAACATGGTCGTAAAGTTGTTCAAGCGGTTGGCGAACATGCCAAACTTATGCTTGGCAGGACACCTGGGCAAATTGAGGCTATTCGCCCAATGCGCGATGGCGTTATCGCAGATTTTGAAGTTGCCGAAGAAATGATTAAACATTTCATTCGTAAAGTTAATGAAGATTCAAAATCATGGTTTAAAGGCCGCCCACGCATTGTAATTTGCGTTCCATCTGGCGCAACACCTGTTGAACGCCGTGCAATTCAAGATGCCGCTTTAAATGCTGGCGCAATTGATGCATGGCTTATTGAAGAACCAATGGCCGCGGCAATTGGTGCGGGTCTTGCAATTGATCAACCATCTGGTTCTATGGTTGTTGATATTGGCGGAGGCACAACCGAAGTTGCGGTTCTTTCACTTGAAGGCATTGTTTATGCGCGCTCTGTTCGCGTTGGCGGTGACAGAATGGATGAGGCGATAATTAATCACCTTCGCCGCACTGAAAACCTTTTAATCGGCGAAACTACTGCTGAACGTATTAAAAAAGAGATTGGTTCTGCTTGTGCGCCTGCTGATGGTGTTGGCCTTCAAATGCCTGTTAAAGGTCGTGACCTTATTAATGGTGTTCCACGCGAAGCTGTTATTACTGAACAGGCAATTTCAACTGCTTTGGCTGACCCTGTTGAGGAGATTGTGGATGCGGTTCATGTTGCCCTTGAAACAACCCCGCCAGAGCTTGCTGCGGATATTGTTGAAAAAGGTATCATGCTTACTGGCGGCGGCGCATTATTACGTAATCTTGATGTGGTTTTACGCGCCCGCACAGGTCTTCCTGTAAGTGTTGCTGATGATGCATTGTCTTGCGTGGTTTTGGGTACTGGGAAATGTGCCGAAGACCTAGAGCAATGGAAAGGCATCCTTACAAAAGTATAATTCAATCGGATTGAATGGATAAAAAAATGGCAAGACGTACCAGTTCCTATCGTAAAAAAGAAACACCTTTGGGGCGGTTTTTTGGAATTGGTGCGATTATTGCCCTTGTTGCTGGTGGTGTTTTTCTTGTAAGAAGTCAGAAAGTGCCCGCTTTATCTGGGGGTTTTTCTGATGTCGGCAAAGTGGGCGGTGAGATTGTAAATGCCCCTGTGAACTTTGTTCGTTCTGGTGTTGATTATGTTGGCTCTATTTTCACAAATGCTGAAGAAGTAAGAAAGCTTAGGGCGGAAAATAAGGCATTATTGGAATGGCGCGATAGTGCGCGCGCAATTGCCGAAAAGCTTGAGACTTATGAAAAGCTAAATAATATCACAAGCCTTACGCCATCAAAAATGTTGGTTGGGCGCTTGGTTGCTGAAACCAATGGCCCATTTGCAAAATCTGCGATTGTAAATATTGGCGCTAATCAGGGTGTTGCCGCGAATTGGATTGTTGTTAATCAATTTGGCCTTGTCGGTCGTGTTGTTTCAGTTGGCAAAGATAGTTCGCGCGTTTTGCTTTTGACCGATGGTGACAGCCGTATCCCAGTTATGGGGGAGGCAACACGTGGCCGTGCCATATTGGTTG
>CAZKYS010000132.1:0-5946 GCA_964557085.1 uncultured Caulobacteraceae bacterium | reverse complement strand
GGGTTATCTGGAAATCCATTACAATTTGTGAATTGATAAATGTTGCGATTTTAGCCCCATTTCATGGCTTTGCTTTTGGTAGTTTTGCCTTTATTTTAGTTTTGCTTTTATTCACCGGCATTGAATTATTAATTCGTAGAAATAAGATTTTTATCTATTCTCTACAGTCAAAAAGTTCAAAAAATAATTTTCTGATTTGGCAAATTGTGTTTCAGACAATTTTTGTTGGATTATTACTTTTCCTTGTTAATTTGTTTAGTAAATATGATTTCATTTTGGGGGCATTTGGAACTTCGTTTGCATTGATATTATTGACGAATTTCGTGCGTGGACTTTTTCCAATAGTTCAACCCAAACCCGTTAATAATAATTCATCATCAGGCTACCGAAATAGATTTTACATAATTTTTCCCGAAGGTAATTTTTTAAAATCTAGTTTTTATTTTTGGCGGAAAAATATTTTTACCCCTTCAAATTTGGTGAATATTATTTTCCTTATTATTGGGGCAATTTTGACATCAATTTATGTTGAAAATGCAATTCCTGTAATTGGTTTTATTTCAGTTATCATATTGATATTGCAATTAAGTAATTATGATTTTGAATTAAAAAAATTAGCCCGTGATTTAACTTTAAATGTTTCACATTCGAAGATTTTTTTCAAAGATACTATCGCACTTATTACACCATATATTTTTCTTTTTATATGTAATGCGTTTTGTTTGTTATTCATGGCTGAGCATGATTTTATCTATATCAATTTTGTAATTATTTTAGCTTCGGTTTGGTTTGTGTGGATTTGGCAAAATGCTTTGAACATTCGTGGAAAAAGAATGGCTTGGGTTGTAATGGCACAGGCAATTATTTTCAACTTAGTTTTGTTATTTGCATTTGTGCCAGCGGGTATTTTATCAATGTTTTTTTGGGTATGGCATGTTTTTAACCAACAAAAAAAGTTGATTTTTAAAGGTAATAATTAATTGGAACTATTGGCGCAAAATATATTTGTTTCTTATGGTCGTGGCGATATTTTAAAAGATGTAAATATTTGCCTCAAAACAGGTGAATGGGTTTCGCTTATTGGCGCAAATGGCGCAGGAAAATCAACACTTTTACACGCCATAGCAAATTGGCATTTTGCCAAAAAAAGCGGCGAAATTACTTTGAATGGCGTAAAATGCACAAATTCAAAAAGTGAAATTATTCTTGTTCCATTTCCATCTGATTTACCTGATTTTTTGTTGGGCAAAGAATTAATTGAAATAATTATTCGTGAACGGGGCGCGCAATTAATCGAAAATTGGCCAAATATCCTTGCGGCACTTGATGGTGATGTTTGGATGGATAGACCTATTGGCGAATTATCATGGGGCACACAAAAGAAAGTGTGTATTGCAAGTGCGCTTTGTTCGGGTCCAAATTTTATTTTACTAGATGAAGCCTTTGACGGTCTTGATGCCCAATCAAGTTCCAAAATCAGAAATATATTTTACGACCTTATTAAAGAAAACAAGATAGGAATATTAAACGCAAGCCATGCATGGGAAAGCGTTTTTGCAGATTCACACAGAATTTATTTTCTAAAAAATGGCATTATAATTAAAGAATTATATCAAAATGAATTTGCTGACCTAAAAGATGAAGCAAAGAAAATCGAACAAAGAGTTTTTGAAATTTTTAAATAGGTAATTCGCAAATGAAGCTTGCGCCGATGATTTTATCCTCAGCCATTCTGTTCTTTGCATAAAGTTTTCCGTCATGGCTTTCAACGATTTGGCGGGCAATTGCAAGACCAAGGCCAGAATGAGATCCAAATACAGCCTGATCCTTAGGTCTTTGCGTGTAAAATCTTTCGAAAATTCTATCTAATGCCTCTTCTGGAATGCCTTGACCTTCATCATCGATTTGTACGATAAGTTTTTGCCCCTTTACGCCTGCCTTTATAAGGATTTTTGAATTTGGCGGTGAAAAGCTTATGGCATTTTCAATTAGATTTACGAAAACCCGCCCAATTGCTTCTTCGCGCCCTAATATTAATAAATCATCTTCAAGATTTATAAAGCGTAATTCAATTTCAACCTCACGCTCTTTGGCGCGTGGCGCGTATGAATTATAAAGGCTTTCAAGTTGTTTTTTGATGCTAAAAGGTGAGCGTGAATGGCGTGAATATTCGGCATCCATTCTTGAGGCATTTGAAATATCGGTAACTAATTTATCAACGCGTTTTAAATCGCCAAACATTATTTTTTCAAGTTTTTGGCGTTGTTCAGGTTTTAAATCAGTTTGTAAAAGTTCGGCCGCATTTTTAATTGCCGCAAGTGGATTTTTAATTTCATGCGCCACATCTGCGGCAAAACTTTCATTGGCCTCATTACGTTCTTGAAGCGTGTTCATCATGTTTTGCAGGCTTTCGGCAAGTTCACCGATTTCATCGGGCCTATCCATTAATTCATCGGCATGAAGATGGTTTGATTTACCTTGTGACACCTTATCCGCCGCATCCGCAAGCCTTTGAAGTGGGCGCGCAATAAGCCATGCCAAAACCGATGCCATCAATAAATTGGCAAAAACCGCCGCAACAATGAATGGTATAAGGGCGCGCCTTTCGCGTGAAATAATTTGTGTAACATCGGTGCTTTCAAGCGTTAAAACCCCAACAACGGCGCGAACCCGCGAAATTGGAAGTGATACTGAAACCACCCTATCCCCGTTTTCATCAAACCTTTCACGCGCAATAATGCTTCCGGATAGGGCAACATTAACTTCTTCGGCTAGGGCTTGGGTTGGGTCTTCTAATGCGCCTTGCACCATTACACGTGCATTTTCTACCGCTTGGGCGGTGGCCTTTTTAATATCGGGAACTTGTGGCCCAAGTGGGGGTAATTCACGAACCGAAATTTCATCATAAAGAACATTGGAATCGGCAATTAAATGGCGATCTTTTGAATAAAGCCTAAGGCGTGCACTTGGCTCACGAAAAAGACGTTTCAAAACAATTCGGGCGGCATTTTCATCAAGTTTAGGTTCAGGGTCGCCAACAACTGCGGCCTCTGCCAATACGCTGGCGATGGTTGAACCTTGGGCGCGCAAAGTGTCGGCGCGCGATTGTGTAAGGCCGGTGCGCAATTCGTTAAAAACCAATGCGCCCAACACTAAAACCAAAAGACCCGCGAAAGAGCCAATAAAAATAATACCCGCAATACCGCCACGCTGACGCTTTTTGCGAATTATTTTTGATTTAGCTTTTCGTGGTTTTGGGGCTTCCATTACCCCTCCATATAGCGGTAACCCACACCGTATAATGTTTCGATTTTGTCGAATTCTTTATCAATGTCGCGGAATTTTTTGCGAATGCGTTTTACGTGGCTGTCGATGGTTCTGTCATCGACATAAATGCTTTCATCATAAGCGGCATCCATAAGATTATCACGGGTTTTTACAAAGCCTGGGCGCTGCGCCAATGCATTTAAAAGCAAAAATTCAGTAACAGTAAGGCGAACGATTTTCCCTTTCCATGCGCAAACATGGCGATTGGCATCAAGAGTAAGATTGCCGCGTGCAACAACTTTTTTATCACCTTCTTTTGGTGGTGCATCAATTCCAGAACCGCCACGAGCACGGCGTAAAACCGCTTTCACACGCTCGCTTAAAAGGCGCGCTGAAAATGGTTTTTTTATGTAATCATCGGCGCCAACCGAAAGGCCAACAACTTCATCAATCTCATCATCTTTTGATGTAAGGAAAATTACAGGCATATCGGTAGATTCACGAAGGCGTCTTAATAATTCAACGCCATCCATACGTGGCATTTTAATATCCAAAATTGCAACATCAGGTGGTTCCTTTGTTAATGCAGGTAAAGCCTGTGCCCCATCTGAATAGGAAACCACATCATAACCTTCGTTTTGAAATAAAATTTCAAGTGAAGTTCTTATATTTTCATCATCATCTACAAGTGCAATTTTTGTCATATTTTTTATTACCCAAATTTATTCAGGTTTAACAGCCCAAATGTGGCAGGTTTTTGGCTGTTTCTTGGAATTATTGTGTTACATTGCCTTTTTTTAACGTTTCTGCACGTGCATCAATAAAAAGTTTTACAAATTCTTTGTCATTTTGCAATTTTGCAAAAATAATATCACCCACAATGCGCCCCATATTAACATCACTTTGGTAATGGGCGCCGCAAATTACACGACTTTTTCCATAATCAAGGCCGCGCGCGAAAATTGCATCGCTTTTATCAACAAAGATGCGCGCCCAAATATTTGCACTTATCCAACCAGATGCAGAATGACCAGATGGATATGATGAACCTGTTGGTGGTTTTTCAACGCATAATTTTACATTGCTATCTTCAATGAATGGGCGTTTTCTTGAATATGCATCCTTCGCCTCTTTTAAGTTTAAGCCAGTATAAGTAATGGCATAATCAATTAATGCTTTGGCTTTTGGATAATTTTCAGGCGTAAAATCTTTGCCAATTACGGATGAATAGGCTTTAAAAAAATCAATATCATTATCTTGGCGCGCAAGGTTTAGGCGCGTTTCGTCAACATTATTTTGATAAGATTTTACTTCTTCCATTTCCACGGCTTGAAGTTTTGAATCTGTTGCGGGTGGCGGTGGTAAAACCTCCTTCCACTCAATTTGTGGGGCGCTATTTTGTGCCAAAGCCGCAGGAACACTAACATTTACACCATTATAAGTAACGCAGCCGCTAAGGCTAAGTGACACTACAAGCGCAAGGCTTGAAAATATTTTATTTCTCATTTTATTTTTATATCTGCAACAATTGGAAAATGGTCTGATGGATAAAGGCCATCAAAACTGGTTTGGATGATTTTAAAATTTTGAGGCGCAGCATCAAAATTTGCAAAGAAATGGTCAATTGACTTACCTTTTACCATGTCTTTTCCAAAGCCATTAAAGGTGAAATCATCCTTTCCATATTTACTTATTGGTTTTAATTTTGATGCAAGAATTTTATAAGATTCAGAATCAACAACGTCGTTTAAATCCCCCATCAAAACGACAGGTGCGGGCGCGCGCTCACGGATTTTGTCAAGGATGATTTTCGCACTTTGCGCGCGTGCAACTTTGCCTTCATTATCAAGATGGGCATCAAAAACCCAAAAAATCTTTTTGGTATTTTTATCTTGAAATTCAATCATTGTAAGGGTGCGAACCCATGCCGCATCCCAACCTTTTTCGAATTTTTTGAAAGATGCATTAAGCCAAATAGTTTGGGTTTTTAATGCTTCAAAACGGTTTGGGTTCCATAAAACAGCATTGCGCTCACCGGTTTCGCCTTCTTCACGACCGATTCCATAATATGCAAAGCCAGTTGCCTTTGCCATGTCTTCGGCTTGATAATCTTCGGTTTCTTGGGTTGAAATAATATCAGGCTTTTCAGTTTCTAATATTTTTGCCGCCAAAATTTTGCGTTTTGACCAATGATTGGGGTCATCTTCGTTTTCGCAGACACCACAACGCACATTGAATGACATTATCTTTAAATTTGTTGGTTTAGGTTGCAATGTGGCGCAACCCCCAAGCAAAATCAAAGCCCCTGTAATAATAATTTTGTATATTTTTTTCATAAAGTGACAATAATCAAATTTATTCTAAATGCAATTGATTGACGTAAAAACTAACGCAATTTAAAAACAAAAAAATGAAAAGATTTATTGAAATTGACGGTGTTCATAATTTTCGTGATTTTGGTGGTTATAAAACCCAAAATGGTTCACAAGTTAAATTAAAGCATCTTTTTCGTTCCGGGCAATTTAACAGCATAAGTCATGATGGGCGTGCAAGTCTTGAAAAATTTGGTCCAAAGATTGTTGTTGATTTACGCAAAGATAATGAGCGTTTAAAACAACCGAGTAATTTTGGCGATTTAAAAATAAAAAAAATTGAAAATAATATGTTTTCTGCGCACGA
>CAZKYS010000131.1:0-5949 GCA_964557085.1 uncultured Caulobacteraceae bacterium | reverse complement strand
AGAGGTTAATGCAATTTTGGTTCCGGGTGCATTTGGTGATTCTGGTGCTGAAGGAAAAATCAAAGCGATTAAATTTGCCCGCGAGCATAAAATTCCATATTTTGGCATTTGTTTTGGTATGCAAATGGCATGTGTTGAAGCAGCACGAAATCTTGCCAAACTAGAAGATGCTTCATCAACCGAATTTGGGCCATGTAAAAACGAAATCGTTGGCATTATGACCGAATGGGTTAAAGGCAATGAAAAAGTTGAACGTGGTAATGATGATGATATGGGCGGCACGATGCGCCTTGGTGCCTATGATGCCGTATTAAAAGAAGGCACACGTGCCAAGGAAATATATGGTAATATACATATACAAGAGCGTCATCGTCACCGTTATGAAGTCAATATTTCCTACAAAGAGCAATTAGAGGCGTGTGGCCTTAAATTCTCTGGCCTATCGCCTGATGGGCGTTTGCCAGAAATTGTGGAATATGAAGACCATCCGTGGTTTGTGGCGGTTCAATTCCATCCAGAATTGAAATCAAGACCGTTTGAACCGCATCCTTTGTTCAAAGATTTTGTTCGCGCTGCAATAGTGCAATCAAGATTGGTTTAAAATCATTGGATGCTGTTGATTTTTTGTAAAACTGTGTCTAAAGACGCGGTTCGAAATTTATTTTTGTGAAATGGAACTAAAAAATGGCTGTGCCTAAACGCAAAACCTCCCCATCACGCCGTGGCATGCGCCGCGCTCACGATGCTTTGGGTGTAAACTCTTACGTTGAAGATAAAAATTCAGGTGAACTTCGCCGTCCACACCACATTGACTTGAAAACTGGTCAGTATCGTGGTCGTCAAGTCCTTAAAGTAAAAGAAGACTAATCTTTTTGATTATCTTGGGTAATTATTGCGCCGGAAAATTTTGAAATATTACAATATTACAAAATTTTATCTCCTTCTAATTCCCTCAAGCTAAACAAAAAAACGCTGATTAAACAAGGTCGCTTTGGCGGCCTTTTTTATTATTAGATAAAATTTTAATTAAAATCTTAAATTCAAATTATTTGCTATGACCTATGTTGGCTCCACGGGGGTGACAGTGGAAATTGTAAATTCTTTTAATCAGCAAGAAAAACCGCAAAGAGAAAACAAACTTTTCGCAAGATTAGGTTGGTGGCTTGGTACATCACAATTCTTTAGCGGGTTATGCGCTTTCATTCTAATTTTTGGTTTTGATTACATCAAAAGTAAATTTAGCATAGACATAATGTCTATGTTTGGCCCGAATGCCAAAAATCTTATCATTATAAGCGGATTTACAACATTATTATCGGGAATAGTTTTGATGCCGCCAACATTAAAAATGTTGCGCGCCAATTATCCATTTATGAATAATTTATATGCTGCGCCTGCATTGGCTTTAGTTTTGGGTTTGGTTGGCATTTTTGTTCTTAAATCGCCAGACCTTCTTCCAAAAGGCGCGCAAGATATGACTGTGACAGCGCAAAAAACCATAGAACAACCACAAGCGCCAACACAAATTGCGCAAGTTCAACAAAATGAAAAATTTGAAGAAGAAAAAATCCAATTACGTGGCACTTATTACGCGCGCTAAATAATAACATACAAATAATAACATAAAAGGGAAATAAAAATGCAAAAACCAATTTTGATAAAATTTATAATGCTATTCCAAGTTATATTGGGCGCAAGTTTGATAATGATTGCCAATCATTTCTGGAATTTTTTGAAAATTAAACCAAAAAATATTCATTCGTTGGCTTAATTTTTAAGCGCAATCGCAAAGACATTTTCAAACATTTGCGTGGTCAATCGATTTGTTTGCGTATTATAACGACTGCAATGATATGAATCGACAATTCGATAATTGCCAATAATATGTTCTGCGGCATGGGCGAATTTATATTGGCTTGGTTTTGCACCCAATGTTCGAATTATTGAGTCATGTGAAATTTTACCAAGGCATATAATTGTATGAAGCTTTGGCAATGCAGCTAATCGTGATTTTAAAAAACCACTACAAATACTAATTTCCTGCGGTGTTGGTTTGTTTTCTGGTGGTGCACAACGCACAACATTTGAAATGATTACATTCTTTAATTCGATGCCATCATTCGGATCGGCTTTATATTCACCAAACATAAGGCCAAATTTTTTAAGGGTTTGATATAATAATTCACCCGCATAATCACCCGTAAATGGGCGACCGGTGCGATTTGCACCCATTCGCCCAGGTGCAAGCCCTGCAACTAATATTTTTGCATCCTCATCGCCAAATGAAGGGGCAGGGCCATTAAACCAATCAGGGTTTTCGACAGCATTTTTGTTACGATATTCAACTAAACGTGGGCATAAATTGCAATTTTTTGGTGCTTCTTTGGCGAATGTCATTTAATACCCTTTTTTTTGAACACCTATAAGGCGAAATTTCAAATTGGAAAATAGCAAAAACATCTATCTTGGTCTTGGTTCAAATCTTGTATTTGAAAACTTGGATAGTATGCAAATTTTAAAAGCCGCAATTGATGAAATTTCCCAAAAATACAAAGTTTCAAAAATATCATCTTTTTATAAATCACCCGCATGGCCTGTTGGTAGTGATGCACCTGATTATGTTAATTGCCTAATTGAGGTTGAAAATAATAATATTGACCCGTTTGATTTAATGAAAAACCTATTGGAAATTGAAAAAAAATATGGGCGTGTGCGTGATAAAGAAAACCAATGGGCCCCAAGAACTTTAGATATAGATATTGTTGATTTTTGTGGAATAATTATCGATGAAACAAGAAATAATATCCACCTTTCATTGCCACACCCAAGAATGAATTTGCGTGATTTTGTAATTTTACCACTCAAAGAAATTGCGCCAAATTGGGTTAATCAATCAACACAATCAAAAATTTCAATTATAAAAGCACAATATTTGCAGCTAAATCATCAATTTACTGCAAAGCGCATTCAAACCTATTGAGAAATTTTAACACTTCAACTATAGGCAAATTATATTAAATACCCTGCAGGAATTATAAATGGCACGTGTAACAGTAGAGGATTGCGTAGAGCGCGTCCAAAACAGATTTTCTTTGGTTCTTTATGCTGCGCATCGCGCACGTCAAATTTCTGGTGGTGCACCTTTGGCGGTTGATCGTGACCGCGATAAAGACCCTGTGGTTGCACTTCGTGAAATCGCTGAAACTGCGGTTGAATCTCTTGATTTACGTGATGGTTTGATTGCATCACTTCGTGAATATCGCCCACAAGCGGTTCGTGAAGAAGAAGAATCTGATTTGCTTGCTCTTGAAGCACCAGTTATTGTTTCCGAAGATGACGTAATGCGCGCATTGCAACAGGAACAAGAAGCTGCAAGAGATAATGATTATTAAGGCTTCAAAACCCCGCCCTCGCGGCTTCGCCGCTCACTTAGGGTTTTGGTTTTAAGTTGACATAAAATTATAAAAAGCGTGGTTTTTATAATTTTATGACATTTTGTTTTGAAAAAATCCGAAACAGTGTTTCGGATTTTTTTGTTTTATTATTAATATTCATTACATATTTGTAGTTGCATATATTTTTCAATCTATGCACAATATGAATAATGACTGAAACACAAACAATTGCACAGCCAAAGGCGCGGATTTTGCGTCAATATGAATTGCTTGATTTAATTCGTGCCTATAATCCCGAATTAAACGAGGATATGATTAATCGTGCCTATGTTTATGCCACCAAAATGCATGGTTCGCAGCTTCGGGCATCGGGTGATCCATATTATGCGCATCCGGTCGAGGTTGCGGGAATTTTAACGCAATTAAAACTTGATGAGGCATCAATTGTAACTGGCCTTTTGCATGATACGGTTGAGGATACTGATGCAACTTATGATGAAATTGTGCGACTTTTTGGCGAAGAAGTTGCAGGGCTTGTCCAAGGTGTTACAAAACTTACCCAATTAGAAGTAACTGCGGAGCGCACAACACAAGCTGAAAACCTTCAAAAATTCGTTTTGGCATTATCGAAAGATATACGTGTTCTATTGGTGAAATTGGCGGATCGTTTGCATAATATGCGCACTTTACATTTTATCAAAAAGCACGAAAAACGTGTGCGAATTGCTCGCGAAACCCTTGATATTTATGCGCCTTTGGCGCGCCGTATTGGTGTGAATAAATTTGCTTCCGAACTTGAAGATTTAGCGTTTTCATTTCTTTACCCTGATGCATGTGCGGCAATAAACCAACAACTTGCGCAAAATCGTGAACGTTTCCACAAGGCAAATGATAATGTTGAAGATAGGCTTATCAAAGTCCTTAGAGAAGCGAATATTGATGCGCGTGTTTCAGGACGCGAAAAAAAATCCTATTCAATTTGGCGCAAATTAGACCGCAAAGCAGTGTCTTTTGGTGAAATTTCCGACATTTATGGCTTTAGGGTTTTGGTAAATAGCCCTGAACAATGTTATCTTGCGCTTGCGGCAATTCATTCGGCTTGGTCTTATGTTCCGGGGCGTTTTAAAGATTATATTTCGGTTCCAAAGCCGAATGGTTATCGTTCTTTACATACTGCGGTGGTTGGCCCTGCGGGGATGCGCGCCGAAATTCAAATCCGTACCGATGATATGGATAGGATTGCAGAATATGGCGTTGCCGCGCATTGGAAATATAAAAACCATTCTTATGGTTACTTCCCTGATAATGGCATTTCGACTGACCCAATGGCGGCATTACGCGGTATTTTCTCAATATTAGAAGATGGCGGCGATGCCGAGGATTTCTTTGAAAATGCCAAACTTGAAATGTTTCAAGATCAAGTTTTCATTTTCACACCAAAGGGTGACTTACACGCACTTCCACGTGGTGCAACTTCGGTAGATTTTGCCTATGCGGTTCATACTAAAATTGGTGATACAATTGTTGGTGCGAAAATTAATGGCGTAAATGCACCACTTCGAACCCCTTTGCGTAATGGCGATATTGTTGAAGTTTTACGTTCTGATAAACGCAAACCGCCGCCAAATTGGGAAAGTTTGGCAATAACAGGTAAAGCGCGCTCTGGTATTCGCCGCCTACTTCGCGAAACTGAGCGCGAGGAGTTTGTGATTCTTGGCAAACGCCTTGCTGGTCATGCTTTAAGACGCTTTGGTATCAATCCTGAAGAAGTTGATTTAAAAAATGCTATTGCGGCCTTGAAATTTAAGTCAGCCGATGAATTATATTTTTCAATTGGTCGCGGAAAACTTACTGGAACCCAACTTGCTGAGGCGGTGGTTCCAGGGTTTGTTACCAAAACCGCACTTGGTCATTCAAGGGTTTCAATTGATGATGAACATGGTTCAGACTTTTTGAAGGGTGAGGGTTTAACCGAAGGTGTGGCAATACATTTTATGCCATGCTGTTCGCCACTTCCCGGTGAACGCATTGTGGGCATTATAACCCAAGGAAATGGCATAGAAGTTCATACGATAGATTGTGAAAACCTTGTTGATCATGAAGGTGATGATGAGGCATGGGTTGATTTAAGTTGGAATGAAGAAGCCAATAAACACGGCCTTGCGGTCGCACGGCTTTTGGTGTCTTGCGAAAACTCAAAAGGTGTTTTTGCAGAAGTTGGGCGCATTATCGCAAATTCGGACGGTAATATTATAAATCTAAAAACCGAAAATCGCCGTGAAGACTTTATTGATTTGGCAATTGATATTGAAGTTGCATCAACTAAACATCTAAATTCAATTGCGGCATCACTGCGTTCTTTGCCCGTTGTGGTTGATGTTGAACGCATTAGGGGCTAAAGCGCTTTTGCAAAGGTTATGAATTATGAAAACGCAAAAAGTTCTTAAAATTTTCGAAGAAGCAGGCGCATTATTAAATGGCCATTTCATTCTTTCATCTGGTCGTCATAGTCGCCAATTTTTGCAAAAAGCCTTTGTATTTATGAATCCAAAGT
>CAZKYS010000130.1:0-5986 GCA_964557085.1 uncultured Caulobacteraceae bacterium | reverse complement strand
TTCGGGCTAATGATTTGAGGATACCTTCCCATGAATTATTATCTGAAGTGTTATTAAATCTATTTATGCCATTCCCAATTATTAGCGTTAATTGATTTTCATTAAGCCTCAGAATTTCCCCTATATTCATAAAACCCTCTAAACTATTGGCAATAAAATGATCATTAACTTAGTAGTCTACAATAAATGCATATTTTAGATTTTGTTTGTTAGCAAGTCATTTTATTAGAAAATTTACCTCATAAATTTTTGTATTTTATGTAACCCGCCCTTAAAAAAGGGCGAGTTGGCTATGGTTTGGGAATTTTGGTGCTTTGCAAAAGCTTAATTTCTTGTTTGAATTTAAGTAATCAAAAGCGAATTCTGCCACGCTATCGAAGGCATCGACTTTGTCGGCTTCGATAATAATTTCTTTGAAGGCTTTGTTTGAAAATGGAAGGGATTTTCCGTCCATGCTTTCGATTTCCACAATTGATTTCCATGCACCATCATCAAATTGGATTGCGAAGCGCTCAAAGCGGATTTCAATTTTAACGCCATTCCAAAATTTACGAGTGATTGAGCTGATATGTTTCATGTCTGCCTCCTGCTGGCTTTGATTGTTCATTTGACGGGGAGACAAAGGCAGGTGATTAGAACTTGGGGTTCACCATCGGGGAACGGGTAACACGGGAGCAAGCGAATTGAACGGGCAGCCCGTTGAACCCCAAGTTGAACCTGCCAAAACACGTCAAATTAAATGAACAACAAAGGCTGCGAGGTTTGAAGGCAAAGACATAAAAAACAGCGAATACCGTATTGGAAATAATGGCGATAAAATGAAATTGACCGCGCGATATATATCCCAATTTATATGGTCAAAAATGGAAATCCGAAATCGAAAGGAACGTCATAATCCCCCACTACAAAGCCTCAGAAATTATAGAGTATAAAGCCAATCAAGATGCTAAATCGTGGCAATCATCGCTCGATTAAATTCAAAAGCGAT
Organism: uncultured Caulobacteraceae bacterium; assembly: GCA_964557085.1. Taxonomy (GTDB): domain Bacteria; phylum Pseudomonadota; class Alphaproteobacteria; order Caulobacterales; family Aquidulcibacteraceae; genus Pseudaquidulcibacter. Next base: position 4,998 of record CAZKYS010000130.1, on the reverse strand, counting down.
TTAGCAAAGCGCCAATCCAAAACTTGCCAATTTAACTTCTAACAGCGGGTTAGTTTCCCCCAAATCTATTTTCAATCGGTGTCATTGGTTTTTCAAATTTAAAGGAAAAGCCAATGACTACTGAATCAAACGAACCCTATCAATATAATAGCCTACCTACTCAAGTTTATCCGCCTCAACAGGATGGACATTACCAACAATTTCCAAGTCATTATCCGCAAAATGCAGCGCATAACCATGAACCAAGCCGTCGAGAGATGGGGGCTTGGTTAAAGTCAGGCTTGCTAATGGGTGCTGGTGCGGTTGCGGTGGCTGCAACTGAAAAACTTGCGCCTAAAGAATATAAAGTCTCGACCCTATTGGGAACTTTTGAAGGCGAAATCGAAGAGCAAGTTCAAAGTCGGGTTAAAGATGTTGAGACTTATTATACTTCGGAGCTTGAACATTATAAGGGTGAAGTTTCAACCTTTGTTGAAGCAAGTAATTCATCGGTGCGGGCGCATAATGATGCAATCTTGCAATATTATAAATCGGCCTATGACCGCGCCCAAGTATTGACCCAAGGCCTTGTAAATTTACGGGCTTTCATTGTTCAAAAATTTGCAAATATCGCAGAGCAATTAAGTGCGGCTGATTTAGGCGTAAGTTCTGGCGCATTAGCGGGTGGACGGTTTCTTGGTCTATTTGACCCAGAATTAGGTGACGCATTCCGAAAATATGGTACTGAGGGCGGCGAAGAAGCTGCAAAGCGATTGGAAGATTATATCAATCGCGGAATGGCGATTGAAATTCCAAATTTTGACAATGCACTGCCAACGCCTGAAGATGTTCAAGTTGAATTGGATGATATTGAACGTCCAGATTCCCCCGAACCACCAAAGCTAACCCGCTATGAAGAACGCGACATAAATGTGGAGCGCAAACATGGCAAATAGACGCGGGTCAGGTTTTTTAAATAACTTCTTGAACCATCAAGAAAGGCTACAAGAGCAAATGGAGCGCGACTATGCAAAGCATCGCGCTTTTGAAATGCAACAATTTTTGGCACGCGCCCAACCAAGTGGAATTTTAGGAAATGGTCGCCTTGCTGATTATAACGATATTCAAAATGCGGGATTGCTAACAGGGCGCGGACTTGTCATTGGCGGCTTTGGCGGAAAGTTAATGACTTATATGGGGGACGGTAGCCTCATAACACTGCTTCGCGCCGGTGGTGGGAAGAATGTGAGCTTCATTTTTTCGAACTTGATCTACCTAAATTCAAGGTCAATCATTGTCATTGATATTAAGGATGGTGAGAATGCCTATGCTACCGCTGAATATCGTGCAAAAAAATTAGGTTATGAATGCGTATTCTTAAACCCATTTGGGCTTCACGGCTTTCCCAATACGTCGATAAACCCGCTATCGCGTCTTTTGGATTTAAAATATGCAGGTATAAAAATTGATAGCGAATTTGATGAAATCGCTGAAATTCTAATTCCAACCCCAAAATCAAAAAGTGATAATGCTTGGGTTTATTCTGGGGCGCAACAAATTATCTCGTGGCTATTACAATATTTTGTAACCGATGACCCAACTAAACTTAACCCTGGTTGGCTATGGCGGTTCGCCAATATGGGCGGCGCAGAATTAGAAGAATTCTTTACTTTTGCCAAATCAAGTAGCGATGAAACCATTGCGAGCCGTGCCCATAAATATGAGGCCATGATAAAAGACGCTCCCAAAGAATGGTCGGCTTATATTTCTGAAATTTCAAAAGCGGTAAGTGAGTTTCGCCCTGATACTTCAATTGAACGTGCAACGCGTTATAATCAATTTGATTTTGGTGATTTAAAGAAGCGCAAAATCATTGTATATATTATTCTGCCATCTGCAAAAATTCCTGCCACTAAAAAATGGCTTGGGCTTGTTGTTAATCATGCCATTGAAACAATTGCTGCGGCAAATGGCGATATTCCAGCCACGATTTTTCTTGATGAATTGCCGCAATATTATTCACCTGCCATTGCCAAAGCATTGCGCCTATATCGCGCAAGAGGGATTAATCTTTGGATATTCGCGCAAACGCGGCAATCATTATATGATTATTATTCCAAAGACCTTGTGACTGAATTTGAAAATCAAGCCGCCGTATCTGTTTATAAGAATGTCACTGAGCCTTCTTTGCTTAAAGATATAGAAACGTGGTCGGGCACAAAGACCATTTTAAATCGCAATTTTGGTCACAATGGTGGTGTGCAGCAATCGGGAAATGCAGGACTTTCTGAAACCAAAAGAAGTGTTTTGCAATCTGAAGATATTTTGGCCTTAAACCAAGGCAAGCATATTCTGCGCGTTGCCGATATGCCTCGCTTAATCGTGGCGGACACTGTTCCATATTATCAAATCCCCGAATGGAATAAAGCGATTAAAGATGTCAGAGAAATGCACAAAAGAGGCGCTGAAATTATTGCGCCTGATTGGGGGGATGATGAATGAAGAACCCCGAATCAATCAAAGGAAAATTTAACACGGAAGTTAATCGCACCACGCAAGAAATTGCTATTCGCAAACGTGGGGCGCGAATTACTCACAAAGCAATTGAACATTTTCAAAAGCATCGCAGTAATTGGGTTAATCAAAATTACGCCAAAAACCTAAAGTCAAAATGGCTACCTGAACCTGAATTAACGCCAGACGGAAAACGTGTTTCCCCTTTAGAGAAAGCAACCAAAGCCGCAAGGTTAAGTGTAGAAGGTAATTTCAAAAGTCGTCTTGATAATATCAAAGCCAAAGTGGAGCGCATGGTTGACCGCTCCAAAGGCAACGACCCCACAAGACCGCGTGGGCGGGATAAGGATTTGGGGCGATAGTTTATTTGAAAGATATGATATTTGTTTGTATTTCTATATTAGCGAGGTAAATTAGATATGGAAGATTCTTGGCTTAAAGAATTCAAGATGTGCAGCAACGTATTAATGCAATATGGTTGGTTTGTTGCCCCTTATATAAATGGTATCTCCTTTGAAAGAGTTAAGAAGTTATGCTTTGAGATAGAGAATAATCAAAAATCTAGAAACAGTGATGAAATTGATGACATGATTTTTTATTCTCTGGCTGATTCTGTATTTCACCCAAATTATCGAGCCAAATATGTTTGCCATAGTATGAAAATTAGCCATTTTAACCAATTCTCTCACATATATGAAAGCGCAATATTTTCTTTTTTTAAACGAGAATATGCTGCGACCGTAGTGCTTTTACTAAGTGCTTTAGAGGGCATACTTCGGTCATTCGCGAATGTTAGAATTAGTGATAATAAAAAACCGATACTAAATACAATAATTAGTTTAGTGAAAAATAGCAGTGCTTTAGAAAATAATTCTACTGATGATATGCATGACCTTTATAGGGACACATTAGTAAAATATTTGGAAGATAGAATTTATGCCAAAACTAACATGATGGATGCTAGTGTTTCATTCTTAAATCGTCATTATATATTTCACGGTGTCGAAGCTGGAAACTATTATAGCCCAAAAGAAGTTCATCGAATTATATTGGTTTTTGATCTTCTAATAGATTGGATGTCTTGTAATCAATCTATTTTTGATAGTTGCTTTGTTAACGACAAAGATCCAAAGGTTGCGTGTAGAATTGAATACTATCATCAATTAGCTGAAGGACAGTCTACCATAAAACAGACGTGGGTTACTGAACGGAATTTGTTAAGAGAACACATGAATTATGTGTCTCCCAGTGTTGAGTATGATAACGATAAATCAAGGATATCAAACTTAAAAGATTATATTACTATATTTAAAGACCTACCCATTAAACCGCAGATTTAATTTTTTCCTTGAAATTCAACCTATGAGTTTGTTATTCTAAAAGAGAGGGAAGAGAAACTGTCTAAATCTGCGCTTGTGGCGTATTCCGAATGTTCTAAATGAATATTCGGAATGTTCGTATCCATCTTAAGACGCCGAAAAGTTTCCCCCTAAAAGCTGCCAGAAATAAATACAATGACTTCATTAGGGCATTATGCTCTTGAAGAGAGATGGCATGGAAACGCTACACGATATATTTGAACGGAATAAGGATAAATATCAGGCTTTAACCAATAAGCTTGAATGCTTTGATGCATCACAAAAGGATGATGTCGTCAAAATATTGATGCTCATTTCGCAAGTCTTTGTTGATAATTCTTTTACCCTAGGTGCGGTTGACTTAGCGATTGCTGCAAGAGATAAAATATCTTCACAAGCAGCGATAGAATGTGATAAAATAATGACTCTCGCTAATGCTGAGCTTGTTGACCTCGATGACATTAAAAATGCCGAGGGTGATATTTCCAAAGACATTAAAAATAAACAAATTGAGGATTACTCACCATGAATTCAAACGCACCTAAAAAGGAGGTACTGTATTGCCGTGTTTCCACGACCCGTCAGGCTACGGAGGGCCATGGCCTCGACAGTCAGGCTACACGTTGCCGTTTATTTGCTCAATCTAAAGGCATGGACGTTATTGGCGAATATTATGATGACGCTTCGGGTAGCTTAATTAAGCGTCCTGCTATGACTGATATGATCAAGTTCTTATCGCGTCAAAAAGAACCAATTGCAGTTATAATTGACGATATTAGCCGTTTAGCCCGTTCAATTGAAACACACATTACCTTGCGTGCAAAATTAGCAAAAGTGGGTGCAGTTTTGCTTTCGCCTTCAGTGAATTTTGGACAAGACAGTGATAGTCAATTCTTCGAACATTTATTGGCAATTGTTGCCGAACATGGGCGCAATAAGAATGGCGAACAAGTTAAGGCAAGAATGTTATCGCGCATGATAAATGGCTATTGGACATTTAATTGCCCGACAGGCTTTGTGTTCAAAAAATTGCCAGAACATGGAAAGATTTTAGTCAAAGAAGAGCCTAATGCTTCGACTGTTAAAGAAATTTATGAAGGCTTCGCGTCTGGTCGTTTTGTTTCAGTAATTGAAGTTCTTCGCTTTT
>CAZKYS010000129.1:0-5989 GCA_964557085.1 uncultured Caulobacteraceae bacterium | reverse complement strand
AATTGGGGAATTACTGATGTAAGTGCGGCACGAAAATCATTAATTAATTCATGTGCGGCGATTATAAAAAAATCAGCAAATAATTATCTATCCGATAAAGCCCAATATGCGGGTCGTATTGCCGATTGGCTTGAAGTTTGTAATTTAGCCAAACAAAATGATATTTCTGACCGCGAATTTTTTGAGAATTATTTCCAAGCATGGGAAGTTAAAACAGAAAATTCAAATACTGGTCGCCTTACTTCATATTTTGAACCTATAATATCTGGAAGTTTTACACCCGATAATATCAATTCAGAGGCTTTGTACGAAAAGCCAAAAGATTTGCTTACTATAGAGCTTGGTGATTTTGATCCAAGTTTAAAGGCAAAAACCATTGTTGGCCGTATATCTGGTAATAATTTTATTCCATATTTAAAACGCGGCGATATTAATCCAACCAATACAAAACCAATTTTTTATACAAATATTGGCGATGCCATAAGCCTTCAAATTCAAGGTTCTGGGCGTATTAATATGAATGATGGCAAGCAATATCGCGCCATATTTACTGCAACTAATGGGCAGCCATTTTCATCGCCTGCATCTGAATTAATTCGTCGCGGCATTATGGAATTAAGCCAAGCATCGGCGGGAAATGTAAAAAAATGGTTTGAAACCGCTGATCCAAAGCTTGCACGCGAAATTATTAATTCAAATCCGCGTACGGTTTTTTATGAATTACAAGAATTAAAAGATCCAAATATTGGCCCAAAAGGTTCGCAAGGCGTGCCTTTAGTTGCTGGTGGTTCGATGGCAATTGACCCGTCATATCATGCTTATGGCGTTCCAATTTTTGTTTCTGCTTATTCGGGGCGTATTAAAGATACGCAAAATATTTCACGCCTTGTAATTACCCAAGATACGGGCGGGGCAATTAAGGGCCCAATTCGCGGGGATTTATTCTGGGGAACAGGTGTTGAAGCGGGTCTTATGGCGGGGAAAGTCAATCATGATGCCAATTTTTGGGTAATATTGCCAAAGAAAATTGACCCAACAATTACAAACCCGAAACCGAAATCTGTTGCGGGAAAATAAATGATGTCTAATGGTCAAAAAACACGTGTTTTAAGGCCAGAAGAAGCAAAATTATGGCATAAAATCGCAAAATCTACGCGCCCAATTTCAGGTAAAAGCCTTGTCGAAATTGAAAAGCAATTTGAAGAAGAAATTAAAAAAATTTCTGACGACAAAAGAATTCATGTTTCGGTTAATTACGAAAAATTTGTTCAAAAACGTTCATTAATTGCAAAAGCAGAATTACAAATTGCCGATGCCAAAAATCACAAACGCGTAAGGCGCGGAAAATTAGAAATTGATGCAACCCTTGATTTGCATGGCTTGAATCAAGAAATGGCACAAACAAGACTTATTGAATTTGTTCATTTGGCAATTGTGCGGCAATACCGAACCCTTTTGATTATTACTGGCAAAGGCAATATTTCAAAAGATGAACAGCATTTTGATTTATTGATTGCACCGCGTGGCATATTACGAAAACGCCTTAAAGAATGGCTTCATACCCAATCAATCAAGCGCCATATTGCGGGAATAAGTGAAGCGCATTTAAAACATGGCGGAAGCGGCGCATTTTATGTTCTTTTAAAAGCCCCGAATAAAAATTAGTCACAATAAATTAAAAGCGCCCGATAAAGCGGGCGCCCCAAAAGATATATAAAACTAAAAGCGCCCGATAAATCGGGCGCTTTGTGACTTTACGTCATTTTACCGGGAGGGGAAACCGGATATAAGTGAAGTGAAAATCCGCAACTTTATCAAACACTCGCAATATTTGATAAAAATTCAAATCACTTACCTGCTGCAAATGTGCCACAATCAATAAACAAATGCAAGTAAAAAATAATTAATTTACAATTGTTGCATAAATAGCACTGTTTTAGTGTTTCCCGATTGAACCTGGGCCTTTTGGTGTCTTAATCACAAAGAAAGAAGCTTCTTTGTGTGGTGATGGTTTAATGTTTATCAGTTTTACAATGGTTGTACGTTTGCGATTATCAACAATTTGCCATTGAGAAAGGTGATTTGAGGCATCAAAAGTCAAAGTAAGCTCACCCTGTGCTTCATTTTTTTTATCACGAAGTGAAATAAGAGTTTGATTTTGCGCCTTTATAACGTTGGTGATTTTTAATTCTTTTGCAATATTAAGATTTGATTTCAATAAAAAATACAATGGGTTAGAGCGTAATGGATAACGTTCAACAGTATTTAATTTCTTATCTAAAATCGCAATTCCACTACCGTCTGAAGTTAGTAAAACTGGTGATGGCGCATCATATTCAAAACGCATTTTACCAGGTCTATCAAGCCAAAAACTGCCTGTTATACTTGAATTATTGGCATTATATTGAACGAAGCGCCCTTCAATTTTATCAAGTGAATTGATGGAATTATTTGCCATCTGTATGGCGGAATTACGCGCATCACCGCTTAAAGCAATTGCCTGATTATTTTGTGCGTATGTTGTGATTGAACCGAAAATTAATGCGCTAAAAACTGGTAATATGAAAATTCTTTTCATTTTAAAATCAATAATCCCTATGTTCGGGCAATAATACTTGGCGGCGACCAACATGGTCAGGTGCGGAAATCATTCCTTCACGTTCCATTCTGTCAACCAAATCTGCGGCCCGATTATATCCTAACTTTAATTGTCTTTGTAAAAACGATGTCGAAACTTTGCGTGTTTGCGACACAATATTTACAGCCTTATCAAACAATTCATCACCTGAATTAGCACCAAATGCACCATTCATTCCATTGTCAGAATCGCCATCTTCATCAATATGCGAAGTTATATCTTCGAAATATTGCGGGCTACCTTGCGCTTTTAATGCGGCAACAATTTGGCGAACTTCATCATCTGATACAAATGGGCCGTGAAGACGTGAAATTCTTCCGCCATTTGCCATGAATAGCAAATCCCCCTGCCCCAATAATTGTTCGGCACCGCCCTCACCTAAAATTGTTCTACTGTCGATTTTGGTTGTTACCATATAAGAAATACGGGTTGGGAAATTGGCTTTGATTGTGCCAGTGATTACGTCAACCGATGGCCTTTGAGTAGCAGTTATTAGGTGAATACCAACTGCACGTGCCATTTGTGCAAGCCTTTGAACCGCACCCTCTATTTCTTTTCCTGCAATCATCATTAGATCTGCCATCTCATCGATTACAACAACAATGAAAGGCATTGGTTTTAATTCTAGTTGGCGGCTTTCAAATATTGGTTCGCCAGTTTCTCTATTCCAGCCAGTGCGTTCAACATGTTCGAAAGTTTCGCCTTTTCTTTGTGCTTCGCGTGCGCGCTCATTAAAGCCAGAAATGTTACGAACCCCAACTTTTGACATTAATTTATAGCGATTTTCCATTTCACGCACTGTCCATTTAAGTGCAGAAACCGCTTTTTTCGGGTCAATAACCACGGGCGCCAAAAGGTGCGGAATATCATTATAGATTGATAATTCCACCATTTTTGGATCAATCATAATAAAGCGACATTGTTCAGGTGTAAGGCGATAAAGCAATGATAAAATCATCGCATTAATACCAACCGATTTACCTGAACCCGTTGTGCCTGCAATTAGCAAGTGTGGCATTTTTGATAAATCAACAATTGATGGCTCCCCGCCAATTGTTTCACCCAATGCAAGTGGCAAATCAAAACCACCATTTTCAAATTCGCGTGATGCCAATAATGTTCGTAAATAAACCGATTCACGGCGCGAATTTGGCAATTCAATACCAATTGCATTGCGCCCCTTAACAACGGCAACGCGGCATGAAACTGCCGCCATAGAACGTGCAATATCATCGGCAAGGCCAATTACGCGCGATGATTTAATGCCTGCCTCTGGCTCTAATTCATAAAGTGTTACAACTGGCCCTGGGCGAACATTTATAATTTCGCCCTGAACCTTAAATTGATTTAAAACCGACATTAGCAAAAGCGCATTTTGACGAAGCGCAGCTTCATCATGTTGAATATTTCTTTGTGGCGGTTTTTTAAGAAATTCTAGGCGCGGTAATTCAAAACCTTCTGGGCGTTCCCATGGTAATTCGGGTTGTAATTCATCATTCACGCGCGGGCTTGCTTTGGCTTTTTTTGGTAATTCGATGCCAATATTAATTTTTTTGCTTTGGATTGGTTTTTCTTCAAAATTTTGAACAATTTTTTGTGCAGGCTCTTGAATAGGTTTGCTTGCAACTTTGATTTTCTGGCCCATTTTCTTTTTTGGTTTTCCAAAACTATCAATCCAAACCCTAAAGCTTGAATAATAATATGTTGCCTCATCCCATGCCCCATCAAGGTCACGTGCCTTGAGGTTAAATGCAAAATATGCACAGACTAAAAAAGCAAAGAATGAAATAAACCCAAATAACCCACGCGCCCAATTTGCATGTTGGAAAAATAATGTAAAAGTCCCAAGGACTAAGTCACCAATAATTCCACCAAAACCGCTTGCCATTGGCCATTTTGCGGTTTGTGGCATTGCCGATAATGCAGCGCCAGAAAATAAAATTGCTAATATAGCCATTATAAGGCGAAATTTTGGGCGCAATATTTTACTTGGCCCGCTTAAAAGTGCGAATACACAAATCCCAAAAATGGCAAGCATTAATAGATAACTATTTAGTCCAAAAAATTGCTGCAATAAATCTGATGTGATTGCACCGCCCATTCCAAACCAATTTGAAACTTTTTGCGATGTGGCAACATTAATGCTTGGGTCTGTTGAATTATATGAAATATTGGCAATGAGGGCGCATAAGGCCATCATCGCGATAATCGCAAGGCCAATATCACGCACTAATCTTTGACGTAGGTTTAAACTATTCCCAAAATTGTTATTTTGCTGGGGCATTGCTCTTGCCATTTTATTTTCCGTTCGAACTTTATATTCAATCTAAAACAACTTTGTGGTTTACACTCGGTTAAGATTGCGAAAATATCCGCATTTTTTATGGCAATAATTTGTTTTTTAGCGTATAAAATCTTTAATATGCCTAAAATCGAATTTGATGTTATTATTGCAGGTGGTGGACTGGTTGGTCTTTCATTGGCGCTTGCGTTGGAATCTGGCGGCCTAAAAGTTGCTGTGGTTGATAAATTAGAACCAGTTTCAATGCTTGATAAGAATTATGATGGCCGCTCTTCGGCAATTGCTTATGCCAATATGCGTATGCTTGATATATTAGGTGTTAAACAGGAAATCCTTGAAATCGGCAATATACAAGAGATTTTGGTTTCTGATGGCCGTGTCCCTGATGGCGCAAAACATGGCGGCTCAATTGGTTTAACACTGCATTTTGATCAAGGTGAAATTACCGATAGTGATGAACCATTGGGTTATATGGTCGAAAATCGCCATATGCGCCTTGCACTTGATAAAGTTTGCCAAACTAAACCCAATATTGTTCGATTTACACCAAATATTGTTTCTGATTTTGTTGAAAATGGCGCTTATGTCGATGCTATTTTGGATAATGGCACAAAAATTTCAGCAAAACTTCTTGTTGGTTGTGATGGGCGCGGTTCGCAAATTCGAAAATCTGCAAAGATTAAAACATATAAATTTGATTATTCGCAAACGGGTATTGTTACCACTGTTGCGTTTGATAGGCCGCATAATGATGTTGCATTTGAATATTTTCTACCAACTGGCCCATTTGCGATTTTACCGCTTACCGAAAACCGCGCCTCTATTGTGTGGTCGGAGCCGCCAAAAAAAGCAATTGCAATGTCAAAACTTAATAAAGAAGATTTTGAAATTGAAATTCAAAAAAGATTTGGTGATTTTTTGGGAAAAGCGCATGTAATTGCACCTGTTTTCACCTATCCGCTACAATTAGAATTGGCGGCCAAATGGTATGTAAAGCGCGTTGCGCTTTGTGGTGATGCCGCACATGGGATTCACCCCGTTGCGGGGCA
>CAZKYS010000128.1:0-6095 GCA_964557085.1 uncultured Caulobacteraceae bacterium | reverse complement strand
AAAGATATGATAAATTGGGATTTCATCAAACCAAGCATGTGGCCGATGCAATCAATTGTTGCCCCAGCTGTTAGCGTTGATGGCGATAAAATAATCATCCTTAGTTCGCGCACACGGCCAGAGCCTTTGTTATATAGTGACAATCCAAAAGCGGGGGAAATTAAATTTTTTACCCGCCTTATGCCGCCCCTTCCAACTGCGGCACAGGAAGGGAAAGAAGAAAACCTTCCACCCGATATGGTGCAACCTGGGCCGTGGGATCCCGATATTTTTAAGGATGATGATGGCAAAACCTATCTTTATTGGGGTTCGTCCAATGTTTATCCAATTTATGGGATGGAGCTTGATAGCAAGACCTATGAATATATTGGCATTCCGCAACGTCTTTATAAACTTGATCCACAAAATCACGGCTTTGAACGTTTTGGGCAAGACCATAAGGATGAAAGCATAAAACCCTTTATTGAAGGGGCGTGGATGAATAAGGTTGATGGCAAATATTATTTACAATATGGCGCACCTGGCACCGAATATAATGCTTATGCAAATGGAACTTATGTTTCCGATAGCCCTTTGGGTGAGTTTAAATATGCACCATATAATCCTGTTGCCTATAAACCGGGTGGCTTTGTGCAGGGTGTTGGGCATGGTTCAACTTGGCAGGATAATTACGGAAATTATTGGAATTCAGGCACGTCATGGATTGGCGCAAATTGGCCTTTTGAGCGCCGAATTGCCATGTTCCCCACCAAATTCTACGACGATGGGCAGATGAGTGTGAACACACGCTTTGGCGATTTGCCGCATTATATGCCGACATCAAAATTTGATAATCCCGAAAGCCTTTTTACTGGTTGGATGTTATTATCATATAAAAAGCCCGCCCTTGCATCATCATCAATTGATGGGCATGAGGCCAGTGCGGTAACGGACGAAAACCCACGCACTTTTTGGGTTGCAAGTGAAAATAAATCAGGCGAAAATTTGGTAATTGATTTGGGTACAATAAAAACCATTAATGCCGCGCAAATTAATTTTGCCGATTATAAATCAAATAAATATGGCGATGATGAAACAATTTATTCCGACTTCACCCTTGAATATTCAATTGACGGTAAAGAATGGGGCGAACTTGCCAAACCAAATCAAAAGCGTGACCGCCCCAATGCCTATTTTGAATTAGAAAACCCTATTAAAGCGCGCTTTGTCCGATATGTTCATGGACATGTTGGTGCGGCAAATCTTGCGATTTCGGATATTCGCATTTTTGGCAATGCGGGTGGCAAAATTGTAAAACCTCCTAAAAACTTTAGCGTTAAGCGCGACACAGATGAAAGAAATGCCTTTGTAACATGGCAGCCAGTTAAAGGCGCGGTGGGTTATAATATTCGTTGGGGCATAAAACCCGATAGGCTTAACCTAAATTATCAAATCTTTGCCGATGAAATAAATTCAAAGGAAATTCGCGCATTAAACAAAGGCGTATCCTATTATTTTGCCATAGAGGCGTTTAATGAAAATGGGGTTTCAAGCCTTAGTAAGATTATTGAAATCAAATAATTAATTTCCCTGTTTTTCCTTTATGTTTGCGCAGGCAATTTTATTACCGCCATTACACGCATCAATCATCAATTTATCGGCAAATTCTTGATTGCGCGCCACGCCAACACCGTTAGAATAAAGGATGGCAAGATTTACGCATCCATCACTTGAACCATTTTCACAGGCTTTTTGCGCATAGTAAAACGCGTTTTCATAATTAACTTGCGTTCCAAGTCCCTTTTTAAACAAAAGCGATAAATTATTGCATGCATCATAATTTTCGCGGTCACAGCCGATTGAGTAATGTTTAAGCGCGCTTTGATAATCTTGCTTTCCTGCTTTGCCATCTTCTTCGATAACACCTGCATATAGACATGAAATTCCAACGCCATATTGGCAGGCAAAATCATTTGCTTTTAATGAGTTTTCAAAATCTTTGATTGAATACAAAAACAAACCCAAATTTGCGCAACCTGCAACAGACTTTAAATCACAGGCACGCTTCATATATTGACCGCTTTTTTCAATATCTTGTTTGAAAATTCGCCCATCCTTATACATAAGGCCAATTTCACTACAGCCATCACCGCCCAATAAATCACATGATTTTTGCGTATAAAAAGCTTCCTTTGGTTTTTCATCTTCGCCAAAAAATCCACTTTTATAAACAAGGGCAAGGTTTTCACACCCTTTAACGGAATCATATTTCACGTTTAGGTCACATGATTTTTTGAATAAATCTGCGGCATTTTTTATATTGCTTGGCACGCCATAGCCATTTTGAAAAATCAAACCAAGATTATTACACGCCGATGGCAAATTGGCGTCACAGGCAATATTTAGATATTTTTTCGCCTGTTCATAATCATTCTGCCCCAAATCCCCATAAAAATACAAATCACCCAAGGCCTCGCATGATTGCTTTTTATTGGCAGAACATTCGGAAATAAGCGGCTTTTGCGCCTCTTGAAACCTAGAAGCATTATAAAAATCAAGCCCCACCCCCTGCGCAAATGCTGCAACAGGAAACAAACACAACAAAACTAAAACCAAAACCCCGCGCATAAAACCCCTCAAAAATGTTAGCAAATGTTAGTAATCCATAACACCAAAATTTTTGCCAAACAAATTTGGCATTTATAAGGCATATTTGATTATAGAGGTGTTTTTGGTGAAGGGGATGTGAATGTCTTTCCCGCCCCACTTGACGTTTCGCCCTTTGTGGTCTAATGGCGCGCTATCTTTATTGGGGTGGGGGAAATCTTGCCTGTTTTAAAGCTTTAAAACTAAATCAGCTATTGAATTAAATATGGCTTATGCGGATACCGCGCACGTCCCAAGGGGGGCGCGATTTTCGTTGGTTTATATGCATTTATAGCTGCCAAAGTTATAACCTCGGGAAACCGAAATTTTGGATTAATGCCCGAAAGGGTATAAAGGAAAAGAAAAATATGCCTACGATCAACCAAATGATCAGAAAGCCACGCCAACCTTTAAAAGTTCGCAACAAGGTTCCGGCCTTGAACGGCTGCCCTCAACGTCGTGGCGTTTGCACACGCGTTTATACAACAACTCCGAAAAAACCAAACTCTGCATTGCGTAAAGTTGCTAAAGTTCGTCTTACAACTGGCACAGAGGCGGTTTGCTACATCCCTGGTGAAGGCCACAACCTTCAAGAGCACAGCGTTGTTCTTGTTCGCGGCGGTCGTGTAAAAGATTTGCCGGGTGTTCGTTACCACATTCTTCGCGGTGTTCTTGATACTCAAGGTGTTAAAGACCGTAAACAACGTCGTTCGCATTATGGCGCGAAACGTCCTAAATAAGACAATAAGAAGGATTTATTATGTCTCGTCGTCACTCTGCTGAAAAGCGTGAAATTCTTCCTGATCCGAAATTCGGTGATTTGGATGTCACAAAATTGATGAATTACGTAATGTATGAAGGCAAGAAATCAGTTGCCGAAAGCATTATTTATGGTGCCTTTGACCTTTGTGAAAAACGTGCAAAACGCGATTCTATTGCGATTTTCCACGATGCATTGGACAATGTTTCACCTGCAATCGAAGTTCGTTCGCGTCGCGTTGGTGGTGCAACTTACCAAGTTCCAGTTGAAGTTCGCGCTGAGCGTCGTAAGGCTTTGGCTTTGCGTTGGTTGGTGGGCGCTGCTCGCAAGCGTAATGAGCAAACTATGCAAGAACGTCTTGCTGGTGAATTGCTTGATGCTGCTTCAAACCGTGGCTCTGCAGTCAAAAAACGTGAGGATACTCACAAAATGGCTGAAGCAAACCGCGCATTCTCCCACTATCGTTGGTAATTTTAGAAGGTTTGTATCATGGCCCGTACACACGCGGTTGAAGACTATCGCAACTTTGGCATCATGGCTCACATTGATGCCGGTAAAACAACTACTACTGAACGCATTCTTTACTATACTGGTAAATCGCACAAAATTGGTGAGGTGCATGATGGCGCCGCAACTATGGACTGGATGACCCAAGAACAAGAACGCGGTATCACAATCACTTCTGCGGCAACTACTTGCTTCTGGAAAGACAAACGCCTTAACATCATCGACACCCCAGGACACGTTGACTTCACAATCGAAGTTGAGCGTTCTTTGCGCGTTCTTGACGGTGCGGTTTGCGTTCTTGACGGAAACCAAGGTGTTGAGCCGCAAACAGAAACTGTTTGGCGTCAAGCTGACAAATACGACGTTCCACGCGTTGTTTTCGTAAACAAAATGGACAAATTGGGCGCAGATTTCTATATGTGCGTTGACCAAATCGTTACACGCGTTGGTGGTAAACCTGTTTGTTTACAATTGCCTATCGGCGCTGAAAACAATTTCAAAGGCGTTGTTGATTTGGTTGCTATGAACGCAATCGTTTGGCAAGAAGAATCTTTGGGTGCAAAATTCGACATCGTTGAAATTCCTGCTGACCTTAAAGAAAAAGCTGAAGAATATCGTGAAAAACTTATCGAAGCGGCTGTTGAAGTTGACGACGATGCAATGGAAAAATATCTTGAAGGTGAAATCCCTTCAGAAGCAGAATTGAAACGCCTTGTTCGCTTGGCAGTTTTCAAACGTGCATTCCACCCTGTATTCTGCGGTTCTGCGTTCAAAAACAAAGGTGTTCAACCTTTGCTTGATGCGGTTGTTGATTATCTTCCTTCACCGATTGATCGTGGTGAAGTTAAAGGTATCGACTTCAAAACTGAAGAAGAAACTGTTCGTAAACCTTCAGATGCTGAACCAATGTCATTGCTTGCGTTCAAAATCATGGACGACCCGTTCGTTGGCACAATCACTTTCTGCCGCGTTTATTCTGGCGTTCTTCAAGCGGGTACAACTGTTCTTAATTCATCACGCGATAAAAAAGAGCGTATCGGCCGTATGTTGCTTATGCACTCAAACAACCGTGAAGACATTAAAGAAGCTTATGCTGGTGATATCGTGGCTTTGGCTGGTCTAAAAGAGGTTCGCACTGGTGACACTCTTTGCGATAGCTTGAAACCAGTTATCCTTGAGCGTATGGAATTCCCACAACCGGTTATCGAAATCGCTGTTGAGCCTAAAACTAAAGCTGACCAAGAAAAACTTGGTATCGCGCTTTCTAAATTGGCTGCAGAAGATCCATCATTCCAAGTTTCAACTGACCATGAATCTGGTCAAACCATCCTTAAAGGTATGGGCGAGTTGCACTTGGATATTAAAGTGGACATTCTTAAACGTACTTATAACGTTGATGCAAACATCGGTCAGCCGAAAGTTGCTTACCGTGAGAAAATCAATAAGCTTGCTGAAATTGATTATACTCACAAAAAGCAATCTGGTGGTTCTGGTCAGTTCGCACGTATCAAAGTTATCTTTGAACCGGGTACTCCTGGCGAAGGCTTCCAATTTGAATCGAAAATCGTTGGTGGTGCGGTTCCTAAAGAATACATCCCTGGCGTTATCAAAGGTCTTGAAGGCTCTGTTGACAATGGTCTATTGGCTGGCTTCCCAGTTATCGACCTTAAAGCAACATTGGTTGACGGCGCTTATCACGACGTTGACTCAAGTGTTCTTGCGTTCGAAATCGCGGCACGCGCTGCATTCCGTGAATTGAAATCTTATGGCGACCCTAAACTTCTTGAGCCTATCATGAAAGTTGAAGTGGTTGTTCCTGAAGAATTCACTGGTTCTGTTATCGGTGACTTGAACTCACGCCGTGGGATGATTCAAGGTCAAGATATGCGCGGAAACGCAAACGTTGTTAATGCGATGGTTCCACTTGCTAACATGTTTGGCTATGTGAACGAACTTCGTGGCTTCACTCAAGGTCGTGCATCATACACAATGCAATTCGACCATTACGAAGAAGTTCCACGTGCAGTTGCAGACGAAGTTTTGAAAAAACTACAAGGTTAATCTATCCCACGCGGGGTAATCCCCCGCGCGGTAATTATTTAAAATCCAATTCTATTTTTAAGAGAGATTAAAATGGCTAAAGAGAAATTTGAGCGGACTAAGCCGCATTGTAATATTGGTACGATTGGTCACGTTGACCATG
>CAZKYS010000127.1:0-6254 GCA_964557085.1 uncultured Caulobacteraceae bacterium | reverse complement strand
TAGCCTAATCAATAAGTTCCCGATAGGCGCACCATGTTGCATGCCCTAACCATGGGAAAACAATAACAAATGGCACAAAGAAGAAAATACTTGAAATAATTACAAGTATTGCAATCATAAATGCCCAAACCAACATTGGTAATGGATTTGTGATTAATGCCTTTACAGACAAAGCCATTGCCGTAAGCGCATCAATATCCCTATCAAAAGCCATTGGTAATGAGACCGCACTTATACCAAAGCAAATAATACCTAAAAATATTGCCAATCCACCACCTAAAAATAAAACTAAAAGCCCGCTTGGTGTGGTGAAAATGAAATTAAGAAAATCGGCTTCATCAACATTACGGCCGAGGCCAACCGCCATTGACCATATAAGGTGCGTGAAAATTGCCCATGTTATAATGATAAAGAACAAACAAAAGCCAATATAACCCAATTGTGATTTTGAATAAGGTTGCATCACAATTTTTGGAAACCCGCTTACATTACCTTCGGTTTCGGTTTTCCTTGCAAGATTGTAAATTGTTGTTGCCAATAATGGCGCGATAAAAATAAAACCGCCAACTGCCGCAGGTATCAAAGTTCCAAAATTAATCAGCCTTAAAAAGCCAACAATCGCCCATGATATAAATACAATTGCAAAACCAATTGCAAAACTTGGAATAAAGCTTTTACGAAATGTTTCAAAGCCCTTAAGCATCCAATGCCAATGCGCATCAGATTTAAGTTTATTTACAATAATTTTCTTCTTTGGTTGATCCATTTTAATCCCGCGAAATATAAATCGCGGCGCATGGGGAAGAAGCTATATTTTAATCAACCAAGTCACGATATGCGCACCATGTTACATGCCCAAGCCATGGGAATATAACAATCATTGGCAAGAAAAAGAAAAATGCCGAAAATGCAACTGCAACCGAAATTACAAATGCCCATGACAACATTGCAGTTGGATTTCGCATTACTGCTTCAACCGATGCCGCCATCGCAGTTAATGCGTCAACATCACGGTCAAACGCAAGAGGAATTGAAATGGCCGCAATTGAAAAACCAAATAAAGCCAAGACAGTGCCAACCGCAGTTCCCAGAACACCCATGATTAGTCCGCGAATATCATTCAGTGCAAAGCTGATAAAATCCAATAAATTTAATGGCGCAGTTCCACCAATTGTTAGCGCATAAATCAAAAGCGCCATCAATGCCCATGTCAAAACCAATATAAGCAATGTAAAGCCAATAAAGCCAACTTGTGATGGTGAATTTGGGCGCATATTCACGCTTCTAAGGCGTTTAACTTTGCCATCCTCTTCTAATTTACGCGAGATACCATAAATTAAAGTGGCAATAATTGGCCCCGTAAGTGCAAACGCAGCATAAGCAGCAGGTATAAAGGCACTAAGCCCCATATTCCATAATATTGCCAAAATCGCCAATGAAACGCCAACAACAATGGCGCCAATCTTTAAACTTGGTTTTTGGGTAAGGCGGAATGCTTCCCAGCCTTCTTTCATCCATTTCCAATGCGCATCGCGTTTAACACGGTTGATAAGATAACCGTTAACACGAAATTGATTATTCTCCATAGCCAATTTCATTTCATCCTCGCTTGAATAGTTTTGTTTTTTAGCATTGGCTCATTAGTTGCGCTGCGTTGTCAAGTATTTTTTTCTCAAAACCAAAGAAAATGCTTAAAAATGGGATATTTATTTAGATTTCAACCAAAAGGTGTAAAAAATTTTATTAATTCTTAATAGGCATGGATAAATATAAGACATGGAGAATTAAATGTGGTCCGCGACTTTTGAAACGCTAAACAATGAAATCTCAATTCCGGGCGCAAAGAATGCAAGTTCTTTGCCTGACTTAATAGTGTTATTTTGCGATACTGATTTACTTGCAACTTCAACTATTCCACAAAAATTGCAACTTGCCTTTCCAAAAGCAAAAGTCATTGGCTGTTCTACGGGGACAAGTGTTGTCAATTCACACCTTAGCGATGATGCAATAAGTGGGATTGCAATTGGTTTCGATAGTTCACGTGTTGAAATTGCAAGCTGCGAAATTAATAACGCAAAAGACAGTTTTAAAATTGGCACACAATTAGGGACTGAATTAAGGGGCCAAGATTTAGCCTGCATATTTGTTTTATCTGATGGGCTTAATGTTAATGGTTCAGATATTGTGAATGGAATATTATCGGTTATTGGCTCTAAAATAAGTGTGTTTGGTGGCCTTGCTGGTGATGGCGCAAGGTTTGAAAAAACAATTGTTATTGAAAACGGACAGACGGTTGAAAACCGCGTAATTGCCCTTGGCCTTTATGGAAAGAAACTTGCGGTTTCGCATGGTTCTGACGGTGGGTGGCTTGATTATGGCGTTGAATGGGAAATTACCCAATCAGATGGCAATGTCATGATGGAACTTGATGGCAAGAATGCTTATGAAACATATAGTGAAAAGTTAGGCGAGAAGGCGAAAGAACTTCCAAGTTCTGGTTTATTGTATCCACTAAAAATTTGGCACCCTGATTATAAACAGCACGATGTTGTAAGGACGCTTTTGTCGGTTGATAAAGACGCTGGTACTTTAACTTTCGCAGGCGATGTTCCGAAAGGTTGGCGTGCCGCTTTAATGTTTGGCAATAAGCCTGATTTAATATTAGGGGCACAATCTTCAACAATTAAAGCAATAGAAAACTTCAAAATCACAAACCCAGGCGTAAGGCCAGAGGTTTGTTTTATGGTTTCATGCGTTGGACGTCGTCTTTTATTGGGTGATGATACAAAAACCGAAGTTGAAACAGTTTTAAGATTATTACCAAAAGAAATTGGTTTTCTAGGTTTTTACGCTTATGGCGAAATCGCACCCCATAAAATGACCAAACTTTGCAGCCTTCATAATCAAACCCTAACGCTTACATTAATCGGTGAAGCAAAATAATGTGGGAATTATATGTAAAGCGTATTCAAGAACAAGAATTTAAAACCCGCAAAAGAACATTGTCGCAATATAAAGTTTTAATTGATGGTCAAGAAACGAAAATAAAAGGCTATATGTGTGAACCCTGTGGCCCAAGTTCTAATGATACAAAGGGTAATAGAATTGGAACTGGTAAATATGGCTTATCAACCCAATTTGGAAAATATGTATCAATTGATTTTAATGAAACGCCAATTGCACAATCAGGCAAAATGCCAAGCATTAGGCTTTTGGATACGGGAAATCGAAGCGATATTTTAATTCATACCGCGCATACAAAAATTGATGATGGGGTTTCAGATTTATGGCTTTCATCAATTGGTTGCTTTAATCCAACAATGAAAATTCAAGCAAATCAGGAAATGGATTTTAATGATACATGGGATAAAACAATTGAACTGATTGATAGTTTAAAAGCTTTTGAACCAAGTGTTTTTGAAGGTGAAAAGATAAATAAAATCATCCCAAATGCATTTGTAATTGTTGAAGATAATTTATAATTTTTGACATGTTTATTTGTAAAACAAATCATGTCATTTAATTTTTAAATAGGAATTTGGGAAGTTTCGGATGATTTTGGCGTCTATGGCATTGGGTTTTGCATTATTGGTTGATGATGAACACAAAACATCAAACCCAGTGGCGCACGAAGAAAAGGCCGCCACTGCGCCAATTGCGCAGAAAGTTGATTTTCCTGCTTCGTCAAAACCAACTATCAATAATAATCTTGAAAATCATCCCAAAATTGATTCGCAAATGTCGCAAAAGATATTGCAAACTAATATGGCGCAATTGAATGAATTGCTAAGTGGGGATTTTTCGAATTTTTCACAGACTTTTTTTGCCCCTGAAATTGGAATAAAAGAAGAAGTTCCAAAAATTTTTCTTTCAATAAAGAAACTTGCAAATTCGGACGCGTCAAAACCCAATATAAATATTGAATATCATTTTGATGATGAAAATGGGCGAATTCTTCGTCAAAGAATTTGGCGATTAAGCGTTGATACCAATGAATTTGCAATTCGCGCCAAGCAATTTGAATTAAATCCGCTTGATAAAAATGATGTAAAATATATCGATAAATGCGATATTTTGTTTTCAAAACGTGGTTCGGGTTTCTCGGGGCGCTTACAAAATGATTGCAAACACCCAATTGGTGATGGAAAATTTGCAAAACTTTTTGAAAGATATGAAATAGATAATAAAACTTTTGAGGTTACAGATCTTGCAATCGATGAAAATAGCAAAAAAGTTTTTGGTAATATTGATAATTTTCCATCAATTTATAAAAAATCACATTCATATTCTTGTTGGGCATCCTTTGGTTCAAAAGTTGCAAATGATATTAAACTTGCCGACCAAGGTGGTGAGGCTAAAATTGATTTAGCGGGTAAAAAATTTCGTATCAGGCTTTCGGAAATTGAATGGCCTTATGGCGAAAACCGCCCATCTTTAACTTTATATCTTTTTACCAATAATGATAATTATGCCCAATTCTATACTTGGACGGAAATTGATGCGCCGCGAATTGCGCTTGCATATAATGAATATCAGGCAAGTTGCACACGCCAATGATTGAACCAAACCAATGGATTGGCGGGGCGGTGGTTCGCGGGCGACAATTATCAACCCACCATGAGTTTGAAATCAATGAAGTAACTTCACAGGCGCGCGTATATAAACAAGAATTGCATAAATTCTTTCGCACCCATTTTCCAGTTCGTCCAAAATGGGGTGAGTTTGAAGTTGATATAAAAATCCACCTAAACCCAAACTTCCCACAAATCGATGTTGATAATGTCGCCAAGGCGGTTTTGGACGGAATAAAGGGGCATGTTTTCTTTGATGATAGTCAAATTATGCGTCTTTTGGTCGAAAAATTGCCAAGTGAAGGTGAAAAATTAAATATAATTGTTCGTAAACGCGAATAATTATTTACATAAAGTGTCCCAAAATAAACCAGAATTTTAACATTTTACGCTAAAACCACTATAAATAAGGGGCAAAAGCCCAAAACAACCAAATATATGGTTAAGTGGTGGTAAATATGAGTAAGACGGTATTAATCGTTGATGACGATCCGGCGCAACGTCGCCTATTGCAAGCTGCCGTAGAGCGTCAGGGCTTTGCAACCCGCATGGCCGAAGATGGCGAACAGGCCATTGCACAGGCTGCTGACCCTGCGGTTGATGTAATGCTTTTGGACTTAATCATGCCAGGGGTTTCGGGCATGGAAGCATTGGCACAAATCCGCCAAAAGCGCGAAGATTTACCCGTCGTTGTTTTAACCGCATCAGGCGGTATTGATACTGTTGTAAAGGCAATGCAGGCAGGGGCGAATGATTTCTTTGTAAAACCTGCAAGCCCTGAACGGGTTTTGGTTTCTATTCGAAATGCACTTAAAGTTGGGGAATTAACCACCGAAGTTCGTCGCCTTAAAAAGCGTTCAACTGGTTCATTGACTTTTGCGGAAATGGTTGGTGCATCGCCAAGCATGAAACAGGTTATGCGCCTTGGACAACGCGCGGCGGCAACAAATATTCCGGTTCTTATTTTGGGTGAATCAGGTGTTGGTAAAGAAGTTATCGCTCGCGCAATTCATGGTGAATCTGAACGTTCGCATAAGCCAATTATTACGGTCAATTGCGGCGCAATCCCTGAAAATTTGGTTGAATCAATTTTGTTTGGTCATGAAAAAGGTTCATTCACTGGTGCAAATGATCGCCATTTGGGTAAATTCCAAGAGGCAGATGGCGGCACACTTTTCCTTGACGAAGTTGGTGAATTACCGCTTGATATGCAGGTGAAATTGCTTCGCGCATTACAAGAAAGTGAAGTTGACCCAATCGGTTCAAAACGCCCAATTAAAGTTGATGTTCGCATCGTTGCGGCAACAAACAAAGATTTGGCGCGCCTTGTTCAAGAAGGGCGTTTCCGCGAAGATTTATTTTATCGCTTGAATGTATTTCCAATCGATGCGCCGCCATTGCGTGATCGCAAAGAAGATATTCCAGCGCTTTCAAAACATTTTATTACCCGCTTTAATACTGATATGGGTAAAAAAGTTTTGGGTGTTGCGCCATCAACAATTGGGCTTTTACAAAGCTTTGATTGGCCGGGTAACGTTCGCCAATTGGAAAATACAATTTATCGTGCAATGGTTTTATGCGATGGTGATTTCTTGCAATCAGAAGACTTCCCACAAATTGCGGCGGCACTTCCTGAATTAAAAGCGGCAAATGAAATGCCGCAAATGGAATTTAAAGAAATTG
>CAZKYS010000126.1:0-6287 GCA_964557085.1 uncultured Caulobacteraceae bacterium | reverse complement strand
TTCTTGCGGCACTTGCTGCACAATTCGTTATAGACGGCCTTAAGGGCGCATTTCACTTATAAGGGTTAGGTAAATGGCAGAGAATTTTGATTTGGTTGTAATTGGTGGTGGCCCTGGTGGTTATGTGGCGGCAATTCGCGCCGCGCAATTAGGAATGAAAACCGCATTAGTGGAGCGTGAGCATTTGGGCGGTATTTGCCTAAATTGGGGCTGTATTCCAACAAAAGCATTACTTGCATCGGCCGATATATATGAAAAAATGAACCATACGGCGGCATTTGGCCTATCTATTCAAGGCGCATCATTTGATTTGACGAAAATTGTTGAGCGTTCACGCGCAGTTTCAAAACAATTGGCAACTGGCGTAGGCTTCTTGCTTAAGAAAAATAAGGTTACAGTTTTTGATGCCACTGCAAAACTTGCAAAAGGCACAGATGCGCCAAAAGTTATTGCAACAGCAAAAGATGGCAAGCAAACTGAAATTATTGCTAAAAATGTAATTCTTGCAACTGGTGCACGTGCGCGCACAATCCCGCAAGCTGGCCTTGAACCTGATGGCAATTTGATTTGGACTTATAAAGAAGCATTGGTTCCAAACACAATGCCAAAACGCCTTTTGGTTATTGGTTCTGGTGCAATCGGTATTGAATTTGCATCATTTTTCAAAGCATTGGGTGCAGAAGTAACAGTAGTTGAAGCACTAGACCGCGTTATGCCAGTAGAAGATAAAGAAATCTCTGATTTTGCGGCAAAACAATTTAAAAAACGCGGCATGAATATTCTTACTTCTGCCAATGTTAAAGGTCTTAAGAAAACTGCCACCGAAGTTACCGCAACAATTGAAATTGGCGGCAAAACCCAAGAAATCACTGCTGACCGTGTAATCTTGGCAGTTGGTATTGTTGGCAATGTTGAGAATCTTGGTCTTGAAGAATTGGGTGTTAAAGTTGATCGCACACATATTGTAACCGACGGTATGGGCACAACCAATGTTAAAGGTCTTCATGCAATTGGCGATGTTGCCGGCGCACCTTGGCTTGCCCATAAAGCGTCACATGAAGGCATTTCATGCGTTGAAAAAATTGCGGGTAAACATGCCCATCCAATCGACCCACGCAAAGTTCCAGGTTGCACATATGCAAATCCACAAGTTGCATCGGTTGGTTTAACCGAAGCAAAAGCAAAAGAATTGGGTTATGAAATACGTGTTGGTCGTTTCCCATTTGTTGGAAATGGCAAGGCAATAGCGCTTGGCGAACCTGAAGGTCTTGTAAAAACTATTTTTGATGCAAAAACTGGTGAACTTTTGGGGGCGCACATGGTTGGCGCTGAGGTTACTGAAATGATTCAAGGTTATGTTGTTGCAATGGGTCTTGAAACCACCGAAGTTCAATTGATGGACACAATATTCCCGCACCCAACATTATCAGAAATGATGCATGAAGCCGTGCTTGATGCGTATGGCCGTGCAGTTCATATCTAAATTCAATTTAATCTTACGCCGCTTGGCTTGTTTGTTAAAATCTGCCAATAGAACAATGTGATTTGTATGCGCAAAATGAAGTGATTTGCGCATAGCTGGATTGATGCATGGCTTAGTTTAGTCTAAGCCATTGCAAACAACATTTTGGAGCTTTTGTTTTGACTGATTTATTGCGTGAGGCCGAAGAAGAAATTCGCCGTGAAACTATTGAAGGGACTGCTAAGAAAGCTGCGCCATTCTTTATTGGGGCTATTATTCTTGCGCTTGTCGCGGGTGGTGCGTTTCAATTATGGCGCAATAATCAAGATAAAGCACGTGAACAGGCTTCATTAGATTATTATGCGGCAATGGGTCTTGAAACCACCGAAGTTCAATTGATGGACACAATATTCCCGCACCCAACATTATCAGAAATGATGCATGAAGCCGTGCTTGATGCGTATGGCCGTGCAGTTCATATCTAAATTCAATTTAATCTTACGCCGCTTGGCTTGTTTGTTAAAATCTGCCAATAGAACAATGTGATTTGTATGCGCAAAATGAAGTGATTTGCGCATAGCTGGATTGATGCATGGCTTAGTTTAGTCTAAGCCATTGCAAACAACATTTTGGAGCTTTTGTTTTGACTGATTTATTGCGTGAGGCCGAAGAAGAAATTCGCCGTGAAACTATTGAAGGGACTGCTAAGAAAGCTGCGCCATTCTTTATTGGGGCTATTATTCTTGCGCTTGTCGCGGGTGGTGCGTTTCAATTATGGCGCAATAATCAAGATAAAGCACGTGAACAGGCTTCATTAGATTATTATGCGGCAATGGAAAAGCTTAAATCAGGCGACCTTGATGGTGGTATTAAAGCTTTGGATGATTTGTCAAAACATGCGCCAAAAGGTTTTGCGACATTGGCTGCTATCCAAAAAGCTGACGTAATCCAAGAAAAAGGTGATCAAGCAAATGCACTTGCGGCATTTGATGCGGCGGCAAATATGGCCTCTGACCCTGATTTGAAAGCAATGGCGCAAATGCGCGCTGCCTATATTGCGGCTGATCTTGAAACCCGTGAAAAGCTTAATGCACGCCTTGACCCAATCATCAAAGCGAATAATGCGCTTACGCCTTTGGCACGTGAATTAAAGGCGGCAGCGGCATGGAATGCCAAAGATTATAAAGCTGCCAAAGATGAATATAGTCTTTTGCAAATTGACCCGAATGCCCCAGAAGGTGTTCGTCAACGCGCAGGGCAGGCGTCAGCAATCATCGATGCACAGGCAGAGATTGCACCAGATTTGATGGAAATTCCTGCGCAAAATGGTCAACAAGAAGCGGCAAGCGCCCTAGTTGCAGAAGGTGCGCAACAAGGTGGTGCATCTGCTGCTCCTAAAGGTGTGGAAATTGGCCCTGATGGCAAGCGTATTGTTCGTCTTCCACCTGGGGTTAAATTGCCGCCGGGCACGAAAATTCCGCCTGATGTTCGTGTAATTGAAACACCATTACCACCAGAACAGGCAGCAAAAATGCAAGCGCAGCAAAATGCTGCAAAAGCTGATTTGCAAAAACAAATTGAAGAACAACGCAAAAAAGCAATGGAACAGGAAAAAGCTGTTACCAAAGCACAGCAAGACAAAGTTGACGAAATTGCAAATGCCACAAGCGGCGTAAAACAATAATTGATTGGGTGTTTAATATGAGAAAAATCAAAATTTCACCTTTTATTTTGGCGATTGCGGCAACATTTGCTTTATCATCATGCGCAAGCGTTCGTGAAAAAATACCTTTTATGCGCGATAAAGATGATGGTGGCGCAAAAGCGCAAAAAGATGGCCGTATCGCGGTTTTAGGCATTGATAATGAAATCAAAGTTGATGAAGTAACCAAAGATATTCAAGTTACTATACCTGATGCTATCGATGTTGCTGATTGGCATTTGTCGGGCGGTAATGGTGCGAATGATCTTCAAAACCTTAAAGGCGATGGCAAAATTGGTTTTTTATGGGCGCGTAAAATTGGTGCTACAGGCACGGCTGCAAACGGTATTATAGCACCCCCAATCATTGATAATAATGTAATTTATACAATTGATGGAAATTTTACTGTTCATGCTAATGATTTGGCTAGTGGTAAAAGTATCTGGTCACGTCATTTTGCAAAATCTGGGAAAAAAGGCTGGTTCTCGCACTCAT
This sequence comes from uncultured Caulobacteraceae bacterium, assembly GCA_964557085.1. Taxonomy (GTDB): domain Bacteria; phylum Pseudomonadota; class Alphaproteobacteria; order Caulobacterales; family Aquidulcibacteraceae; genus Pseudaquidulcibacter. The sequence goes on along the minus strand of CAZKYS010000126.1, from coordinate 2,628 downwards.
TCCAAGCAATGGGGGGCGGGCTTGCATTTAATAATGGCAAATTGTTTTTAACCTCTGGTTTTGGGGAAATTCTTGCACTTGATGCAAAAAATGGACAAACCATTTGGTCTTTGGGCACTAATTCGCCTGTTCATTCTGCGCCAATGGTTTCTGGTGGCAAAGTTTATGCCGTTTCAGTTGATAGTGTTCTGTGGGCAGTTGATGAAAATACGGGCGAAAGCGCATGGACACAAAGTTCACTTCCTGAAAGTGCGCGCGTTCTTTCAAGCCCTTCTTCTGCCATAAGCGGTGAAACAATTGTTACCCCATTTGCATCTGGTGAAATTATTGCAAGTCTTGTTTCAAATGGTCGTAAACTTTGGAGTGAGGGTTTAACACGTGCAGGTTCTGGAACTTCATTAAGTTCAATCAATGATATTGCGGGGCGCCCTGTTATTCATTCTGGTGTTGTTTATGCTGGTTCACAATCAGGTATTGTTGCGGCAATTGACTTACGTACTGGCGTTAAAATTTGGGATAAAGAAATTCCAACAATTCAAACACCATGGATTTCGGGTGATTTTATATTCGTTGTGTCAACAGATTCAAAAGTTTATTGCATGAAGCGCGAAGATGGATCAGTTGTTTGGATTAAACAGCTTGATGCTTATAAAAACGAAAAAAAACGCAAAAACCGTATTATGTGGACTGGCCCAGTAATGTTAGCAGGTAGACTTGTTTTGGGTTCAACCGAAGGCAATATTTTGGAATTGAACCCACAAGATGGCAACATTCTTAATAGCTTTAAAACCAAAGCTAATTATACAATTACGCCTGCATATAAAGATGGCGCGCTATATTTTATGTCAATTGATGGCGTATTAGTTGCGGTTAAATAGGCTTTATAATGGCTATAAAAACCGCAATTGTAGGCAGACCAAATGTTGGCAAATCCACCCTATTCAATCGCTTAGCGGGTCGTAAGCTTGCGATTGTTGACGATATGCCAGGTGTTACGCGTGACCGCCGCGAGGCAAAAGGGCGCCTTGGCGATTTAGATTTACTCCTTATTGATACTGCAGGTTTTGAAGAAATTGATGACGAAAGCCTTGAAGCGCGTATGCGTGAACAGACGATTGCCGCCGTTGAAGAAGCTGAAATTTGTTTGTTTGTAGTTGATGCGCGCGCAGGTGTTACGCCATTAGATGAAACATTTGCAACGATTTTGCGTAAATCCACCAAACCAGTTATTTTGCTTGCCAATAAAGCCGAAGGCAAGGCAACTGAAAACGGTGTTTTAGAAGCCTATTCACTTGGATTTGGTGAGCCAATCGGTATTTCTGCCGAACATGGCGAGGGTATGGGCGATTTATATTCTGAATATTTAAAAATATTGGGTGAACGCGCGGCGCCAGACTTGGGCTTTGGTGAAGATGAAGATAATCCGCCATTGCGTCTTGCAATCATTGGGCGCCCTAACGCAGGTAAATCAACACTTATTAACGCACTAATTGGCGAGGAGCGTCTAATCACTGGCGCAGAGGCGGGAATTACGCGTGATTCAATCGGTATTGATTGGGAAGATAATGGAACACGTATTCGCCTTGTTGATACTGCGGGAATGCGCAAAAAGTCGCGTGTCCAAGAAAAATTAGAAGTTTTATCGGTTGCCGATACAATTCGTGCAATTCGCTTTGCTGAAATTTGCTTTGTTGTAATGGGTGCTGATGAAGCCTTTGAAAAACAAGATTTACAAATCGCCGATTTGGTGGCTCGTGAAGGTCGTGGCCTTGTTTATGTAATCACCAAATGGGATGCTGTTGAAAATCCTGATGCGCGAATGAAGGAATTGGTCGCAAAATCTGAAAAAGCCCTGCCAGAGCTTCGCGGTGCACCGATGATTGTGGTTTCTTCTCTGACTGGAATGGGCCTTGAAAGACTAATTCCTGCGGCAAAAGAAGTTCATGAAGATTGGAATGCGCGCATTAAGACGCGTGATTTGAATGATTGGCTACGAGAAGCAATTGCAAAACAGCCGCCACCTGCGGTTGAAGGTAAACGTATCAAACCAAAATATATTTCGCAAATTAAAGCAAGGCCGCCGACTTTTGTTTTGCTTGCAAATCGTGCGGCGGCTTTGCCTGAAACTTATGTTCGCTATTTGACTAATGGAATTCGTGTTGCGTTTGATATGCCTGCTGTTCCATTGCGTTTCTTCGTTCGTGCGCCAAAAAATCCGTTTGTTGACGGCGTTGAAGAAAAGCCAAAATATCAAAGCAATACAAAAGCGCCAATGATTCCAAAATTGGAAAAGCCAAAGCAAGAACGAACAAGAAAAATTTCAAACCCGAAAAAAGCACTTGCGGCAAAAAAATTGGCAACTGGCAAGAATAAAAAATATTCTAACAATCCTGGTAAAAGACCTTTTAAGTAATAATCAAAATTACAGATTTAGCGCTTTATAATGCTCTGTATTGCGGAAGCATACAATCTGACCGCTTAATGATTTATCGCGTTGCGGCGAAATTAATTCTAAAATCATTGTTCCTAAATCGGATGGTTGCGGTAGTTTTGAAAAATCTTCACCAGGGAAGGCTTTACGGCGCATACCAGTTGCAACACCACCAGGGTCAAGAATGGTAGTAACAA
>CAZKYS010000125.1:0-6506 GCA_964557085.1 uncultured Caulobacteraceae bacterium | reverse complement strand
CCTTCAGACAACGTATCTCTGGCCTTAAGTGGATGAGTGCTGAAACCAAAAAAGAAGCCTATAAAAAACTTGATACTTTTAATCCTAAAATTGGCTATCCAAATAAATGGAAAGATTATTCAACCCTAGAGATTGTTGAAGGTGATGCATATGGCAATTCAAAACGTGTTGGCATCTGGTCAAATAATGATGATGTTTCAAGGCTAAACAAACCAACCGATAAAGACGAATGGTTCATGAGCCCGCAAACGGTAAATGCTTATTATAACCCAGCTTATAATGAGATTGTTTTCCCTGCGGCGATTTTGCAGCCACCATTCTTTGATGAAAATGCAGATGCGGCGGTTAATTATGGCGCAATTGGTGGCGTTATTGGTCACGAAATGGGGCATGGTTTTGATGACCAAGGTGCAAAATATGACGATAAAGGCGTATTGCGCGATTGGTGGAAAGACAGCGATGTTAAAGCCTTCAATGCTTTGGGTAACAAAATGGTTGAGCAATATGGCAATTTTGAAGCCCTTCCTGGGGTTAAGCTTAATGGCAAACTTACTTTGGGCGAAAATATTGGCGACCATTGTGGTGTAACTGTTGGTCTTGCTGCTTATAATATCTCATTGAATGGTAAAAAAGCACCAAAAATTGATGGCTTAACTGGCGAACAACGCTTCTTCTATTCTTGGTCACAAGTATGGCGCGCATTAATTCGCGATGAAGCATTACGCAATCAAGTTCAATCGGATCCGCATTCACCGGCTAAATTCCGCGTTAATGGAACGGTGCAGAACGTTGATGCATGGTATACTGCATTCAATGTGAAACCTGGCGACAAATTATATGTTGCGCCGAATAAAAGGGTTCATATTTGGTAGAATTCAAACCTTCGCCTTCGCCGCTTTGCGGTTCACTTGGCGGTTTGGTTTTAAGCGGGCAATAAAAAACAAAAAGCGTGGTTTTTGTTTTTTATTGACATATATATTTAAAAAGGGCGCTTTTGGCGCCCTTTTTTAGTGAAGTAGGGTTGGTTTGGCTTCGGGTTCGAAAACCATGTGGGCAATGCCGATTTTTTTTGCGGTTTTTATTAATGCGGCGATTTCAGGTTCCCAGCCTTTATCTTTTGGTGCAATCGGAAGGGCAGATTTAACATGAATATTGCACCAACCAAATTGTCCCAAAGTATCATCCAAAATTGCACCAGCATTAAGGCCATCATCCATGATATAGGTTTCAAGGCGCCCTGTACGTGATAATTCATCACAATCCACAATCGAAATCATTGGGCATTTTGCACCCTTTGCAACGCGTGGGTTATAGCCTTCACAAACCACTGTGCCGACTAGAATGAATTGTCCCAAAAATGAACTATTTTTTTGCATGTTTTAATTGACGCAAACTTTAAGCCAGCTATTGTGGAACAATGAATAGCAAACCTTTTTTAATCGGAATTACGGGTGGTTCAGGCTCTGGCAAAACCACAATTGCGCAAAGGCTTTTTGAAATCCTATCCCCCGATTGCACCAATATTTCCGAGGATGATTATTATAAAGACACTTCAAAAATGGAAGGTTTTGGGAATGCAGATTTTGATTATGATAATCCAATAATTCGCGATCATGGAATTTTGCAAAATGATTTACATCTTTTTTCCCAAGGAAAAAAATTTAATCAGCCATTATACGATTTTGTAAATCATTGCAGGTTTGAACATACAAAAGAAATAAAGCCCACTAAATACCTTGTGATTGAAGGAACGCATATTTTGCATGATGCTAAAATCCGTGACTTATTGGATTTGAAAATATTTATCCATACTGATGAAGAAACCCGTTTTAAAAGGCGTTTGGAACGCGATGTAAAAGAACGCGGCAGAAGCGTTGAAAGCGTTCACCAACAATATAATGCAATTGTAAAGCCTGGGCATTATAAATGGACAGAGCCCACAAAGGAATTTGCCAACCTTGTTTTATATTGCAATGATGAACCAAATATAAGTCAAGAATTACGATTAAATCAAAATATTGACTTAATTTTAGATGCTTTAAAAAGGCGTGCTGAATAATTTTATTAAAAAAACTACGGCCCCCTTTTAAATTTGAATATGAATATCTATTTTAAGAAATGTTATCTTTGGTTCAGATTCAAAATATATAATATACACACTCCCCGATGGATTAATTTGGGTTTAAATTTTAGGAATAAAAAATTGGTACGCTCAATTAATATGTTTAAAAAAATTAGCCTTGTGGCAATTGGCGCTTTTGGTGCGTTTGCTTTTGGTGCATTTACCCCTTCAAATAGTAATGCACAAGGCGATGCTTATGCACGCCCCCTTCCTGGCAATTGGAAGTTTGATACAAAGGCGGCAGGCTTCATTAATGAAAGTGACACACACTGTCTTTCACAGGCTGAAATTGACCGCTTTTATGCAAACCCATGTAAGAAAAATACCGTCTGTACATATTCAACCAAAAATTTCGCGCCTGATGGAAGCGTTAAATTGGTTGGTACATGGGTTGATAAGAAAAAACGTGTAAGCAAAATCAACACAAATGGCACTTTCAAACCAGATTATTTGCGCCTTAAAGGTAATGTTACATATTACAACATTCCAATTCCAATTACTTTCGAGGCGAAACGTGTTTCTGCGCAATGTCGTTAATAGGAAAAACTAATTTCGTAAAAATCGAACAATAGATATAAGAATGCCCCAAATAAGCAAAAATTTGGGGCATTCTTGCTTAAGGGGCAAAAAAAATAATTTAATTGCTTTAAATGTTGAAATTTACGATAGACGAGGCGAAAAAAAGCAACTATTGGCTTATTTAGCGTTTCCCAAAAAGTGGGAACCGGTTTTTGGATAAGAAACGCGACAAACAAAGTTATCTAGCGCATTCCAATTTCAACGTGATTGAAATTGGAATGCGCTAGCACTTTTATAAAACCAAAAACTAAGGGGCATTGGCTTGAGCGAAACAGAAATCGCAAACGAAGGTGAAAATAATATTGACCTTGCGCAAAATGGTGAAACACCTGCTGTCACTGAAAACGCGGTGGCTGATGGTGAAGCTTCAACAGAAGAAAACACCCAAAAGCAAGATGAATTATTGTTAAACCCATGCGGTGAAATCGTATGGAATAATAATGTTATTGCACGCCTTCTTCCAAACCAACCTTTATTCGCCCCTAAAATTGAGCTTTTAGGCGAAGAGCTTAATCGTGATGAAACCGCAAATGTTGTTTTTGAACGTCTATATTCATGGCTTGATGAGCAGGTTCGTTCGGAATTATTCGCGCTTACAAGATTGAAAGCTGCAATTGATTTCGTTCCTAGTGAAACTGAAGAGGCTGCAATTACGCAAGAAACAGCGCCAGAAGCAAATGAAGAAAACGCCGAAGAAGCAACTTCAGAAGTTAAAGAAAACGCAGCACCGGTTAAAACCCCAAAACTTCCATTAAGTGATATTGCCAAAGCTTTGGCAATAAAAGTCCATGAAGCAAATGGTATTTTAGACCGTGCATTAGTTGAAAAAGAAATTCACGAACTAACCCAAGATAATCGCCGTGAATTGCGCAATTTTGGTGTTAAATTTGGCCGTAGTGCAATTTATCTTCCGCTTTTATTAAAGCCAAAAGCTGCAAGCCTTAATGCAATTCTTACCCATTTTTCAAAAGGTAAAACTGGCGAAGTATTTGTTCCACGCATGGGCGTTACATCGTTCAATGCGGTTGATGGTGTAAATCAGGAAGATTATATTCTTACAGGGTTTAAAAATATTGCGGGCCGTGTAATTCGCCTTGATATACTTGATCGTGTAATTGATGCATTGTTTGAAGCGTCAAAAGAAGCAAAAGGCCCAATTGCAATGCCAATGGCGGTTGTTTCTTTACTTGGTGTTTCCAATGAAGTTGCGTGCAATGTTGTTGAGGGGCTTGGTTGGGAAAAAACAACTGACGAAGAAGGCAATGTAAAATGGTCATTGCCGAAAAAACGCTTTGTTCCACGTGCACCGCGTAATGATGCGCCAAATACTGGTGAAAAACGTTTTGAGCGTAAGTTTGATAATAAGCCAAGGCCACAACAAAACCAAAATTATGGCAAAAAACGCAAAGACAAAGACGTTAAACCAAAAACTCGCCATGATTATAAATCTCGCGAAGATAGCAGTATTGCCGATAGCCCGTTCGCAATTTTGGCAAAATTAAAGGATAATATGGGCAATTAAGTCCAAAATTCACCAATAAGCACACTTTATATAAGTAAAACTGCATAAAGTGTGTGGGTGCGGCGTTTGTTTGCCTTGACCAAAAGAATTTTTTGACGCAAATCGCCCTTATATTAATTTCAAGGAAGAATTATGACTTATATCGTTACCGATAATTGCATTAAATGCAAATATATGGACTGCGTAGAGGTTTGCCCAGTTGATTGTTTTTATGAGGGTGAGAACTTCCTTGCCATTCATCCTGATGAGTGTATTGATTGCGGGGTTTGCGAACCTGAATGCCCTGCTGATGCTATTCGTCCTGATTCTGATGATGAGCCTGATGGCAAATGGCTTAAAGTTAATACTGAATTTGCCAAAATATGGCCAAATATCACCGTAAAAGGTGAACCACCAGAAGATCGTGAAAAATTTGACGGTGAAAAAGGCAAATATGAGAAATATTTCTCACCTAAACCTGGTAAAGGTAGCTAGGCTTTGATTTTAGCAAAAAAATTTACAAATTAATCATTATTAATAGTGATTAACCAATTTTTCGCATATATAACAAAGAATTGCGCGCAGGGCTTCACTTTCTTGTATTTTTGTGTTAAGATGTCCTTGTCGGGTGCTAATTGCCCCTGTTTAACAAAGAGAACACAAATTACCCAAACAGGCGCCAATTTAAATGAATAAATAATTATTGCTTTCGGGATTTGTCTTCATTGGCTTCTTCCAAGCATATTTGTATTTGTCATTTGGTTTGTGCCTTTTAGAATAGGAAACCATTATGAGCGAACAAGCAATTCTTGAAGCTTTCAAAGTTGATGATTTTGTCGTTTATCCTGCACATGGCGTTGGCCGTGTTACAGGTGTTGAGACCCAAACAGTGGTCGGGATGAAATTAGAAGTTTACGTAATTTCTTTCACGCAAGACAAGATGACACTTAGGGTTCCGGTTCAAAAGGCGAAAGCTGCGGGTCTTCGTGGTCTTTCAAATGCACGTATCGTTGATGATGCTTTAAGAACACTTACTGGCCGTGCGCGTATTAAACGTGCAATGTGGTCACGCCGTGCCCAAGAATATGAAGCAAAAATCAATTCTGGCGATTTGATTTCAATTGCCGAAGTTGTTCGCGATTTACATCGTAACACTGACCAACCTGAGCAAAGCTATTCAGAGCGTCAATTATATGAAGCGGCACTTGATAGAATGGCACGCGAATTTGCGGCAATTGATAATTGCGAAAAGGATCAAGCGATTGCAAAATTGTCAAACACTTTGGCAAAACGCGGCGCTGCTGCGTAAAATTTTCTAATAGTTTTTAATTAAGGCGCGGATAGTTCCGCGCCTTTTTTTGTTGCGGGCAAAGTGGGGGGATGGATATTTATAGTTGCAAATTCAATGAGTTAACAACGGGTAACCCCCAAAAATAGTTAAATTTGCTTACGTTTCATTAGGGAAATGAACATAGTAAATTAAACATAAAAATAAAAATGGAGATGATTTTGCCCGCTATAAAAAACTATAATGATTGGACTTTATCAAAAAAAATTATTGTTGGTATCACAACCCTAATTTTAATTTCACTTGGATTTTTTACAATTATTGTTGCTTGGCGCTCTTATGATTTGGCGATGAAAAATGCGCAAAATAACGCGCTAATTAGTGGTGAAAAAGCGGGCGAATTTGTAAAAGAATTTTTTGCTGAATCCATGTCGCGTTCTGAAAGTCTTGCACTTGCGATACAGGTTCAAAACGATATGGGCGCAAATCGCAAATATCTTGATAATCTTACAAAGCAATCAATTCAAAGTGCGCCAAATTTTGTTTTTGGTTCATGGGCCGTAATCAGACCAGAAGAATTAGGCGGAACACAAAGCGCCACAAAAGGCGTTGATGGCACTGAAAAAAATGGGATATTTTCACCATATTGGGTAAGGGGTGAAGATGGCGCAATTGTTTCAAGCAATGATTTAACAACTTATGATGCAAATGGCGATTTCGAAGAAGATTATTACAAAAAGCCAGAAGCATTGGCAAAACGCACCGTAATTGATCCATATGTTGATTCATCAAATGGCAAATTAATGGCTTCAACTGCTGCACCAGTTATAAGGGGTGGTAAGGTTGTCGGTGTTGCGGGGCATGACTTATTGCTTACCAATCTTTCAAATGAAATTGTCAAAAAGAAACCTTTTGCACAATCTAATATAAGGCTTATTGGAGGTGGAATTATTCTTGCCGACACAAATCAACAAAATATCGGCAAAAATGCAAAAGATTTAAAACTAAAAATCAAT
>CAZKYS010000124.1:5424-6516 GCA_964557085.1 uncultured Caulobacteraceae bacterium | reverse complement strand
TAAAGCAGAAGCCTGTAATGCCATTTTTTCAGAGCCGACATAATCATCATAAAGCTCAATCGCCGGCATTTCATCAATTTCACTTACAACATTGCCTTTGGATTTTGTAATTCTCCATTCAGGGCCAAATTCAAACCAACCGCCAAAACTTGCGTGGCTTACATGAAGTTTTTTTGAATAAAATCCAATTGCAATTGCCCCATGGTCAAAAATCTCTGTGCCAATTAAAAGGCGGGTTTTGATAAAGCTTTCGCCATCACCTGCAAGGCCACCACTTATTGGGATGTTTTCCCCTAAAACGGCTGAAATACCTTTGATTATCTCGGAACCATTAATGAAAAGTCCATCACATAAAACAAAAACGGCAACCAAATCATCGGCTTCTAAATCAAGGCCAAGTTTTGCGCCTAATTCATAGCTTTGGATGCTATCTTCTATACGGGCGCATGAGTGGCGAATTGTTGAACTATCAAAACCCATTGCGATACCTGAAATACCACTATCAAAAGTTTTTTTGCCATTAATATTGGTTCCAGTTGAACAGCCAACCACAAGGGAATCACAAAATTTCTCGTTCACTTTTTTAAGCTCGCTTGAAGTTTCGATTTCGTCGCTATTTCCAAATAAAAGAACCAAATCAGGCATTTTATTTAAGCCAGAAAATTCTTTTTCAAAGGCATTATAATTATCGCCTAAATTTAACGATACTTCCCTAACCCACATATTATTTTTCCTCTTACCTCTTAGTATCATTTTTAGGCTACTAAAATTTGAAGGAACAAGATTTATGAAAGTAAAAATGTGAGGCGAAAATTTAAATAAAATTTTAAAAAAAATGCGCCTATCAAGGCGCACTTTCATTAATATATTGAATTATTTAATCTTTTAATTTTGCTATACCAAGCATGTCCATAACCATCTTCTCATAGAATGGTTCAGATTCACCACTTTTGATTTTGTTCAAGAAATATTTCTCAAACCCAATTTTCGCCATGTGAACCCATTTACCAGAGCTTGACCAATTGCGATTTCGTGGTGGAATTTGCGGCTGCGCAACAAAGGCAACACCTGAATCACCAAAGTCTGCAAGAC
>CAZKYS010000124.1:3099-5414 GCA_964557085.1 uncultured Caulobacteraceae bacterium | reverse complement strand
GCATTCCATGTTCCTTCTTCATCGGCAGGTCTACCATTTAACAAATGCCCGATATTATGCGCCGTCGCGGTGACCATCGATTCAATCATAAAGCCAGTTTTTGGAACACCACATGGAACAGGGGTTGGCGCTTGCGGTGCGATTGCCACGCATACGCCAATTGCAAATATATTTTGATAAGTTGGATTTCGCTGATTTTTATCAACAATAATAAAGCCACGCGGATTTGTAAGTTTATCAATTCCAAACACACATGGCACACCACGAAATGCAGGAAGCATCATTGTGAATTTAGACGCAACTTCTTTAATGCCTTTTGACGAACCATCATCATTGATTTCTTCAATGGTCAATTTGCCTTCTTCGGCTTTTAAAAGTTTTGAAGAAGTCATCCATTTAATATGGCGATTACGCATTGCACTTTCGAGCAAGCCTTTGGTGTCGCCAACCCCATCAAGGCCAAGATGCCCGATATATGGTTCAGATGTTACAAAAGTCATTGGAACTTTATCGCGGATTTTACGTTTGCGAAGCTCGGTTTCAACAATCATCAAAAATTCATAAGCAGGGCCATAGCATGATGCACCCTGAACCGCGCCAATCACTATTGGCCCTGGATCTTTACAGAATTCTTCAAATGCTTCTGATGCTTGAATTGCGTGATCAACATGACAAACCGATTGTGTGTTGCCATGTGGGCCAAAACCTTCAATTTCATCAAAGGCCAAATCAGGGCCTGTTGCGATAACAAGATAATCATAATCAAGCATACGCCCATCTTCAAGCTCAACTTGATTGTTTTCAGGGTGAACACGTTTTGCGCCGCCATCTTCCAATTCAATGCCGCGTTTTTTGAAAACATGGGTTAAATCAACTTCTATCGCATCGCGTGTGCGCCATTTAACCGCAACCCATGGATTTGAAGGCACAAAATGATAGATTCTGCCTTTATTTACAACAGTGATTTTATCACTATCGCGCAATTGATCCTTAATTTCATAGGCGGCGATTACACCGCCAAGCCCTGCACCAATTATTACAATATTCGCCATTTTCCACTCCCTTTATATATTTGATATTTAGGATGTTCTAATACTTATCATAAATTCTGTTACTTAACACCTTTATTTTAAATCAAAAAAGATTGGGCGATTTCGCCCAATCTATTGTCCGACTGCCGCTATAATTTTGTATTTTGCAACTATTAATGCGGCTTGGGCTTTTGCCAATTCCATGTTTGCCATGGTTAAATCACGTCTTGCCTCAAGCACATCTTTCAATGGTCTTTGACCAACGCGCATTTCCGCCTCAACGCTTTTTAATGCGATTGTGCTGGCATCTTGTGCACTTATTGCGGCATCTTTTTGTGCCAATGCTGCATTAAAATTGGCATAGGCTTGGGTGATGCCCATTTCAACACCGCGCATAGTTGCATTAATTCCTAATTGCGCCTGTTGCTTGCCAATTTTTGCGGCATCAATTCCCGATGAAATACGACCATAAGAATAAAGCGGCATTGTTACATTAACATAAGCACCATAATCATCGGCGCGATAACCCGCCAAAAATTGATCCCTAATTGTTGTTGCACGTGCGCTTAATGTTACTTTTGGCGCGTACGAAGAATTGGCTATTTTATATTGTGCCTGCGCCTGTGCAAGGCGCGCATTAGCAGCAATTAGCAAAGGATTTTTTTCCTGCGCGGCTTCCTTTGCCATTGATATTGACGCCGGTATTTGCACCATTGCCCCATCAAGGCTTGTATTTTCAAAATTCATACCTGTTAAGCGGTATAAATTAGCGCTGGCCATTTGCTTTTGACCATCAATTTGCGCGTAAAGCGCCTTGGCGCGGGCATAACTTGCATCGGCAAAGGCTTTTTCTGAAACTGCGGTTTCGCCTGCTTCAAATTGTAATTTGGCATCGCGGGCATAGCGCGCATTGGCATCTAAATTATCTTTTGCAAATTCCAGTGATTTTTGCGCAACATAATAATTGCTATAGGCTTCGGCGGTTTCAACAATCAATTGATTACGTGAATTAACAATTTCGGCATTTGTTGCGGCAAGGGCAAAATCTTCGGCATTGATTTTTGCCAATGATTGCCCACCATCAAACAATCGCATTTCCCATGCAATCGCCAAACTGCGTGGATAAATTTCCTTATAGCCAAGTCCAAAATCTGCATTTGCAGCGCCATAAGAACCCTGCAAACCCAATGAAGGCTTTGCATCGGCTTTTACGCCTTTAAGACGCGATTTTTGCATATCGGAATTAAGCGAAAAGGCCAAGAATTTGGGTTCGGATTTGATTGC
>CAZKYS010000124.1:0-3089 GCA_964557085.1 uncultured Caulobacteraceae bacterium | reverse complement strand
CTTGCGCCATTAATGGCGTTGCAAAAAGTGCAACACCAAAAATTAGAGCAGCAGACGATATTTTCGAAATCATTGGAAATGTGCCCCATCTTTACAGCCAAGCTTTTTGAAAACCATCGCCGCAGGGCAGAATTTTGTAAAAGAAGCCTGCAACATATTTGCACCAGCAAAAATTGTTAGCCAAAGAAAATTCTTATCAACAAACATTCCCAATAATGCCGATACAATTACGACAATTCCTGCGAAACGAAATACGGCTGCATCAATATTCATTTTCTTCTCCAAAAAAATTGTAAAAAGGCTTGACTTTTTAAACTTATCTTCATTATATTAGAAAATAATGATATATGCAAGTATGCTTAAACAATTTTTTTAAGAGGCGTAAAATGTTCTTTGGAAAACCAATAAAAACCGTTTCCCCACGTGAAGTTCAAGTCGGTTTGGAAACTGGCGAAATTGTTCTTTTTGATGTGCGTGAAGCAAATGAACATTATGCGGCACGAATCGAAAATTCAACTTTAGTGCCACTTTCACAATTTGATACTTCGAAAATTACCGCGCCAGAGGGTAAAAAAATTGTTCTTTATTGCCAAAGCGGTATGCGTTCTGGCCAAGCGGCAAAAGCGTGTGACAAAGCGGGTATTGATGTTTCAAACCTTGCAGGCGGAATTATGGCTTGGCATGCCAATGGCCTTCCAGTTAAATCAGGTGCGTAAATGATAAAATTAAGCAAAAAAACATTACTTTTAAGCGCCGCAATGCTCGGCGCTTTTTCCCCATTAATCGCATGCGGCAAAAAGCATGACGACAAGAAGGAAGTAGCGCAAAAAATCAATTATGATACAAATTCGCGCCTTATTATCGCCAAAAGTAATATTAATGATTTAAAGCCAGTAAGCGCAATTTACCTCCGAAGATGAAGCACAAGCGCGCGCAAGAATTGGCGGAACCTTGGTTAGTCTTATGGTTGACGAAGGTCAAAATGTTGCCCAAGGCCAATTAATCGGCATAATCGATGAAGCACGATATGGTGCAGAAGTGCAAGCAGGGCTTGCCAATGCCAATGCCGCAAAATCACAAGCCCAAGCAGCAAGCGCAAGCGCAAACCAAGCGCCAGCAAATCTTGATGCCGCCAATGCAATGGCAAATAAAGCCCTTGCCGATTATAACCGCACCAAAATGCTTTATGATCAGGGTGTTTATGCCAAAGCGCGCCTTGACCAAATGCAGGCATCATTAAGCGCTGCCAACGCCCAAGTTCGTGCCGCAAGCGCAGGTGTAAGCGCCGCAAATGCACAGGCCAATGCCGCCCGTTCACAAGCAAGCGCGGCATCAGCCCAAGCAGGTGTTGCATCTGCCGTGCGTGCGCAAGGGCGAATTTATGCGCCAAAATCTGGCAAAGTTACAATGGCGCCAATTCCGCGCGGTTCGGTTGTAATGCCGGGGGAAATTGTTGCCTTTATAGCAGCAGGCACACCAATTTTGCGCCTTCGTGCGCCAGAGGCAGATGCTAAGCTTTTAAAAACTGGGCAGAGCGTTCCACTTGTTGGTACGAATGGTGAAATCATTGGCCAAAGCATTATTTCAAAAATCTATCCATTGGTTGAAAATGGACAAGTGAAAATTGACCTGCAAACCAATGGCGGCGAACATTTGGTTGGTGAACGCGTTGATGTTGCTTTGCCAATTGGTAATCGCGATGCAATCATAATTCCAAAATCTTATATTATTACCCGCAATGGCTTTGATTTTGTGATGCTTTTAAAGGGCGATAAAGCCTTTGAAACACCTGTTCAACGCGGGCAATCAATTTCAAATGCCGCGATAAAAGATGGCGTTGAAATTCTTTCCGGCCTTGAAATTAATGATGTAATTGTTGCCAAAGCCAAATAGGATTGAAAATGAAACCAGATTCCAAACTTGGCATAGCAGGCTCTTTAACCAAGGCTTTTATTAAATCGCCACTCACACTTTTGCTTTTGCTTGCTTCATTCGCCGTTGGCTTTATGGCTTTGATGGCAATCCCACGCGAAGAAGAACCGCAAATTTCGGTTCCAATGGTCAATGTGCGCATTCCTGCCCCTGGCCTATCTGCAAAAGATGCCGAAGTTAAGGTTACTGAACCCGTTGAAACCGCATTACGCGGCCTTAATGGGGTTGAGCATGTCTATTCGCAAACCCAAGATGATGGAATAATGCTTACGGCGCGCTTTAAAGTTGGAACAAGCGCTGATAATGCAATTTTGCGCGTTCAACAAAAAATGCGCGAACCAAATGTTTTACCCGCAACAGGAACAATGGCACCAATCATTACTGCGCGCGGTATTGATGATGTTCCAATCATCGTAGTTACAGTTTCACCAAAGCCTGAACTTGCATCACGTTGGAATGATGCATCATTGTTTGAACTTGCCAAAAATATCAAAGCCGAACTTACCAAAGTTGATGATGTTGGCACAGTTTTCATGGTTGGTGGGCGTCCAAATGAATTACAAATATCGCCAGACCCAGCTAAATTAAAAGCCTATGGCGTGCCACTTGGTGCACTTATGGATGCGATAAAAAACGCGTCTAATTCAATGCCGCTTGGTTCAATTCGCACAAATGGCGGCGCAAATGACATTTCATCAGGACAAAGTTTTAAATCAATTGATGAAGTTCGCAATCTTTCTTTACGCTCAATAAATGGCGGCGAAGTTTTGGTACGTGATGTGGCAGAGGTTACAATTGCGCCACGCAATGACCAATCAATCGCCTATCATTATGAACGTGTGGGCAATGAATTTGTTCGCACCCCAACAATTGCCATTGCAATCGCAAAACGCCCAGGGGTTAATGCCGTTATTTTAACCGAACATGTGCGCGAAAAACTTGAAACCCTGAATGGCAATTTAATCCCTGAAAGCATAAGTGCCAAAGTGGTTCGTGATTATGGCGAAACCGCAAATGAAAAAGCCAATGAGCTTTTATTCCATCTTGGCCTTGCCACGCTTTCAATTGTTGCCTTGATTTTCTTTACAATTGGCAAGCGCGAAAGTTTTGTGACTTTGGTGGTTATTCCAACCACAATTTTGCTTACACTTTTTGCA
>CAZKYS010000123.1:0-6578 GCA_964557085.1 uncultured Caulobacteraceae bacterium | reverse complement strand
CTTTATGAACTTGCCTTTGAAGTGTTCAAAGACGTTTGGAATAGCCGCATAAAAGACATGAAAAAACATATCCAGCATTTTGAAAGCGAGTTTAAAAAACTTGAGGAAAAAGCCGAGATGTTTTTGGAGCGAATAGTTCAGGCGGATTCACCAATCTTGATAAAAACATACGAAGATAAAATCAAAAATCTTGAGGCAGAAAAAGTTTTGATGAAAGAAAAAATGACAAATTATGGTCGCCCAAAAAAGTCATTTGAAGAAACTTTTAGAACCGCTTTTGCTTTCCTCAAAAACCCCTATAAATTATGGGTTTCTGGATTGTTAAGCGATAAAAGAACTGTGTTAAAATTAGCTTTTGCGGGAAATATTTCTTATGTGCGAAATGAAGGTTTTAGAACCGCAAATATCGCCACACCTTTCAAATTAATCAACGACTTAGGAGGCAATATGGCTGAAAATCAAAAAATGGTGGGCGTAACAGGGATTGAACCTGTGACCCCTACAATGTCAATGTAGTGCTCTCCCGCTGAGCTATACGCCCATTTTTGGGGCTTTATGGTCAAAAATTTTTTCATTGGCAAGTGCAAAGCGCATATTGTTTCATTGCAATTATTTACAAACGCCAAGATTATTTAATTTTAAAGGATGAAAATGGCACACGAACTTTTTATGAATGCGTATCTTGTAGATGATTATGACAAAGCAATTGATTATTTTGTAAATTGTTTAGAATTCACCTTGTTGGAAGACATAAAATTAAGCACTGAAAAGCGATGGGTTGTTGTGGGCGCAAAAGAAGGCGGCGCAAAATTACTATTAGCAAAAGCAGTCGGTGAACAAACTAAAACAATCGGCAATCAATTTGGCGGCCGTGTCGGTTTATTCATGCAAACTGATGATTTTCACGGCACATATTCAAGGTTCAAAGAAAATTCAATTAAATTTCTTGAAGAGCCACGCAATGAAATTTATGGATGGGTTGTGGTTTTCGAGGATTTATATGGTCAAAAATGGGACTTGCTTGAAAAGAAATGAATAATGATTTTGCAATAAGAGATGCTCAAATAAATGATATTGATGCGATTTTAAAAATTTATTCAAGGTCAGTTATCGAAGAGACCGCAAGTTGGGAATATTTTCCACCAAGCAAAGAAGAAATGATTGCAAGGTTTGAAAATATAAGTGCAAAATATCCATATCTTGTTGCCCATATTGATGGTGAAGTCGTTGGATATGCCTATGCAAGTTTGTTTCGAGGGCGCGAAGGGTGGCGTTTTGCGTGTGAAAATTCTGTTTATGTAAATCCAAAATATCAAGGGCGTGGAATAGCAAAGCAATTGATGAAAGAATTATGCGACAAATGCGCACAAAGCGGCCTAAAAACTATGCTGGCAGTAATTGGTGATAGCGAAAACCAAGCATCCATCGCACTACACAAAAGCCTAGGATTTACGGTGGTCGGAACGATTCCACGGGTTGGTTTTAAGTTTGATAAATGGCTTGATAGCGTAATAATGCAAAAGAGCCTTGCATAAACGCTTTATGGTTTGCGGCTAATATTTATTGAACCATAATTCATTTTGTGTTAGCAGATGCAGCATAAATATAAACCTCCCCATTAACACAATTAAAAGTGTGCACTATGTTAAAACAGACAATTTCACCAAAAAGCATCAAAGCAGCATTAGGCTATGCACTTTTGATTGCAGCTGCTGCAATAAGCGCCCTTATCACTGGCTCTTAGTCTAAGCTGCCATTACTTTCTCAACTTCTGCAACTAATTCACGAAGATGGAATGGTTTGGAAAGAACCTTTGCCTTTGCGGGTGCTTGATTTGCAGGGTTTAGTGCAACAGCGGCAAAGCCAGTAATAAAGACAATTTTCATATCAGGGCGTAATTCGGCCGCTTTTCGTGCTAATTCAACGCCATCAACACCTGGCATAACGATATCTGTTAATAGAAGGTCGAATTGCAAATTGTTCAAAGCCTCTAATGCCAAATCACCATCGGGGTAATCGGCAACCTCATGCCCTGCTTTTATTAATGCGCCAGCTAAGAATGTTCTTAAGCTATCGTCATCCTCTGCTAATAATATGCGCGCCATTGTCTCAAACTCCTGAATATTGGCACTTTTGCACAAGAATGTGAAAGGAAAGTTGACAAGGGGTGATAAAAAACGCTTGAACATATCAATATGTCAGTTGCGCCAGATTTTTTTACAGTCTTAGAGCCAAATGGGGATAAAGCGCCTATTTTGGTATCTTCGCCCCATTCTGGGCGCTATTATCCGCCGCAATTGATAGAAGATATATCTATAAGCCTTGATGAATTACGCTTCATGGAGGATTTATTCACTGATGAATTATGTTCAAGCGCAATAAATTATGGCGCAACCTTGATTAAGGCCAATTATGCGCGGGCTTTTATTGATCTTAATCGCCCGCAACATTCATTAGATGTGAAATTAATTGATGGTATTAAAACCAATGCCTATTGCCCATATTCGCGGGCTGGAATTGGCTTAATTGCGCGCCTTGTTCATAAAGATACAAATATTTATCGCAAAAAAATTCCAATAATTGATGTTGAGGCGCGTATAAATAACGTTCACATTCCTTATCATGGCTTTATAAAGAATAAGATTGAAAGTTTTAAAAATAATTTTTCCAAAGCCTTGCTAATTGATGTTCATTCAATGCCAAAGGACGCGCTTGGAACAAATCAATGTGATATTATTATCGGAAATTTTCATAGCAGAAGCGCAAATTTAAAAACCACCAATACAATAATTGATTTTTTTAAATCAAAGGGCCTTAAAACCCGTCTAAATCAACCTTATGCAGGCGGTTATATAACCCAAACCCATGCAAAAACACATGAAAATATAAATGCGGTTCAGATTGAAGTTAATCGCGCGCTTTATGCAAACCAAGAAACATTTGAAAAAACTGAAAGTTTTGAAGATTTACAAAATGTTTTTGGCGAATTTTTTGATTTAATGTCCCAATTTATTAAACAATAATTTCAAACTTTTTGTAAAAGATAAAAAAGTGCCAGGCACAAGGCCTGGCAGAATAAAGTTACAAGGGAGGAAACGCCCGAAAGGGCTAATGACGAAAACTCGTCATAGGCTCAATATAGTTCGCACTTGCGAAATAAGCAAATGTTTTTTTGCATGTTTAGCCCCCAAAAACGCAATTCTAGGTGTTTTATTACGCACTTGCACAATTTTTGACTGGTTTTGATGAATTTTGAAGCAAATATTCACAAATTTTGCTTCATTTTCCCTTTTTAAGTGATTTTATGACGTAAAAAAATAACTGCAAAAACATTGGAAACCACATTTTTTTTAGCTATAGAAGCGCAGTCTATTCGAAAAAGGGGGCAAAAATGCCAAAACTTGTGCTTATTCGCCATGGTCAATCACAATGGAATCTTGAAAATCGCTTCACTGGTTGGGTTGATGTAAACCTTACTGAAGAAGGTGAAAAACAGGCATCTAAGTCTGGCGAATTATTAAAAGCCTCTGGCATTCAATTTTCGCAGGCCTTTACATCGTTTCAAACCCGCGCAATTCGTACACTTTGGTTGGCGCTTACTTCTATGGGTGCATGTTATTTGCCCGAAAAAAAATCTTGGCGGTTAAATGAGCGTCATTATGGTGCTTTAACTGGGCTTGATAAAGCCGAAACCGCGCAAAAGCATGGTGATGAGCAGGTGCGTATTTGGCGTCGTTCTTATGATATTGCGCCGCCCCCACTTTCAAAAGATGATGAATTCCATCCTTCGCATGATGCACGATATGACAATGTGCCCGCAAATGAATTACCAGATACTGAAAGCCTTAAAACAACTTTGGAACGTGTGATTCCTTATTGGAATTCTGATATTGTTCCAGCGCTTAAAGAAGGTAATGTTTTAATCGCGGCGCATGGCAATAGTTTGCGCGCAATTGTTAAGCATCTTTATGGCCTTGATGAAGATGAAATCATGCAAGTTGAAATCCCAACTGGTAATCCACTTTTGATTGATTTGGATGATAATTTAAAACCAATTAGCGCCAAATATCTTGACGAATCACGCGCAAATCCACTTCCTGCTGTAAAATAATGGATAATATGGCGGCGCATATTGAATTTATGCGCCGTGCCATTGCGCTTACAAATTGCACGCAAACTTTTCCGTCGCCTTGTGTTGGTTGTGTGATTGTTAAGGATGGGCAAATAATTGGTGAAGGCCATACGCAAGAAGGCGGGCGTCCGCATGCCGAATATGTTGCGCTTGAAAAAATTGGTTTTGATGCATTTGATGCAGATGTTTATGTAAGTCTTGAACCTTGCGCACATGAAAGCGAACGCGGGCCAACATGTTCAAAAATATTGATTGATGCAAAGCCAAAAAATGTTTTTATCGCAATGCAAGATCCCGACCCGCGCACTATGGGAAAAGGGATTGAAGCCTTAAAAGCAAATAATATAAATGTTCACATCGGCCTTTTAGAAATTGAGGCAAGGGCGGCACATAGTGAATTCATAAATTATATAAATTCACTATTTCCATAATCTAATTGTAATACCATAAGTTCGTGGTTCGGCAGGGAAGCCATCTAATTGTGATGTCACCGCGCGGGTTGTGCCATTTGTCGCCATTAATGGTGAATTGCCTTGTAGTGGGCCGTCAAAAATAATTTGCGCATAATGCTCATCACTAAGGTTTTTGCCCCATAGGCTTAAAGACCAATTTGCCCCATCTGGGTTAATTTCAATTGAGCTATTAAATATATTTAGAGCATTAATGGTTTTGCGTGGATCAAGGTTCGAACCACCATTATAGCTTGATGTGTGGTGATGACTTAGATTGAAATCAAAATAATAATTGTCGATTTTTGTCATATAATTTATATTATTACTCACGCTCCATTTAGGGCTTGCGGTTAATTGCTGGCCTTTGATTAAATACAGGTTTAAATTTTGCCCTAAAAAACTATTTGGGTCGCTTGGCGAACCTAAATTATCGCCATATTTTGTATCGGCATATGCAAGCCCGCCATGAAATCTAAGGCCTTCTATTGGCGTTTTATATCTATAATCAATTTCAAATCCCTTTGAATTAACTTCTGGAATAGATGCCACAATTTGTGAAATTCCATTATAAGTATTTAATTGGAAATTTTGGAAATCTTGTTTGAAAATTGCAATCCCAAACGCAAAGAAATTATTATTATTCCTACCCCTTAAGCCTATTTCATAAGCATCAACAGTCTCGGCCTTGAAACTTGTGTTTGGACTTCGGATTATTTGATTACCTATTGCGCCTGAAACGATTGAACCATTGGCATCTTGCATAACCCTGTCAAGGTTAAAACCACCTGATTTTATACCGCGATTATATGATATATAGGTATTCAAACCGCCATTTATACGCTTGTAAAATGTTAAATTTCCGGCGAAATTACTGTCACTGAAGCTTTGTGCATGATTAATCCCATCAAGCGCAGAGCGCGCCCAAGGAACACAAACAGTGCCAACAACGCCCGCAAGGTTCGCAGGTGCATTTGCTGACGGATTATAACCATAGGTTTGTTCAATTGCGCGGCAACCATTTGCCCCGCTTGTGCTATATTTAGCGCTAAATTCCTTTTTGTCTTTTATATAACGCGCGCCTATAATAATTTTCGCATCTTCAAATATTTCATACTCGCCGTGACCAAAAAGACTTAGATTGTCGGCCTTTTGTGTAAAATAATCGGACCATCCGCCCCCTTCAATCATAGCCAATGAATTGGCATTAAATAGGCCGCCTGTAGCGCTTGAGATTAGGTTTCGAAGATTGATATTATATTGCGAAACAGGAATTGTTGCGGCAGATGCACCTGATAATAGCCCACCAATATAAGTTTCATAATCCTTGCCATATTGAAACACATTATGGGAATTTATAATTTGATGGCTAAAATGGCCACCAATCTCCCAATCTAATCCTTCAAAGAGACCGCTTAGGCGTAAATCCTGTGAGAAGTCTTTGACTTTTGCCCCTGGTTGCATTGCAAGGTCACGATAAAGAATATCTGCCCCTGACCATTCACCATCTTGGGAATAGGCAAAATCAAAATAGCGCGCAGAAGTAATAGATTTTAATTTGGCGCGTTGATAATAATGATTGATTTCAAGGCTTAAGCCCTTATCCAAAACTGTTTGGTCAAACGGCCTATCAGCATATGCGCGTAAATTATCAAATTGATTGCCACTATATTTTCCATTTTGAAAAATGCGGTTAATTATTGTGGTTGAATTGACTGGTGCGCGGCTATCTGAAAGAAAGACCGGCGCATTGCAGCATGCTTCATTACGCTTTGAATAATCGGCAATAAGGCGATAATCAGTATTGTCATTCCAATAATATAATTGTCCACGTGATGAATAATAATTGATATTATTATCGCGCCTTTCATTTGCCAAACCTTGATTGACAACCATATACCCGTCACGTTTAGCTGCTGTGAAAAATATCCGTCCTGCAAGGTTTTTTCCTAGGGCCCCATTAATAGAAGTGCCCCAATTTTGATAATTAAGATTGC
>CAZKYS010000122.1:0-6632 GCA_964557085.1 uncultured Caulobacteraceae bacterium | reverse complement strand
TTTTGGGTTTATTTAGGCTTTCCAAAGCGGCGCGTGGCTTAACTGTATTATACGCACGTTTAATGCGCCTTAATATGAATTTAGTGGCAGGTATTAAATTTGAATATCGCGGTATGGAACGCCTGCCAAAAGGGCCATATATTATTGCCGCCAAGCATCAATCTTGGGGTGATGGTTTCGGTGCAATGGGCTTTTTTGGCGATGTTGCCTTTGTAACTGGCGATCATCTTGAAAGATTTCCACTTTTGCGCGGGGTTTTAAAATCTTTGGGCGCGATTGTTGTTGATAATTGCGGTGGTCACAAAATGCGAAGCCGTCTTACAGAAGCGTTTGATGTTGCCGCAACCGAGGGGAGGAATGTTCTTATTTATCCCGAAGGTCATTTGGTGAAAATTGGGCATCGTATCAAATATAAAAGCGGGGTTTATCACCTTCAACAAGCATGTGGCTGGCCCGTTGTGCCTGTTGCCACCAATCTTGGGCTTTTTTGGGCGCAAGAGAATTTCAATAAAGAAGGCGGAACCGCGATTGATGAAATCCTTGATCCAATCCCTGCGGGTCTTTCAAAAGAAGAATTCATGACCCGCCTTGAAACCGCCCTAAACGAAGGCTCAAAACGCCTGTGTGAAGAAGGGCAGGCGAAACATCCATATTTATCCCAAGCCAATGTAAAATGGCCCGATGAAATAAATAAAACCATGTAATTTCTCCTTCCCAATTATTGGGAAGGTGGCGGCGAAGCCGACGGAAGGGTAAGCGGTTTTGCAAAAACCGCTTTGCCATAAGGCAAAAACAAAAGCATTGTTATTAGTTGAACCGTCTTACCCCTCAGTCACCTGCGGTGACAGCTCCCCAATAATTGGGGAGCAGTTTTCTATCCTTCCCAACCTTGGCTAGCATAATTGTGCATTTAAAAAATATTTCACGATTTCGCAGCCCATTACCTTGCAACAAATCGCGCTCTGGTATAGGCCAAAAACATATAAATCAGGAAGAATTCATGTCTGTAAATGAAAAAGATGTGCGCAAAATTGCAAAGCTTGCAAGGCTTGCAATTGCGGATGAAAAAGTGCCCGTAATGGTCGATGAATTAAATGGCATTCTTAATTGGATTGAAATGCTTGGTGAAGTGAATGTTGATGGTGTTGAGCCTATGACTTCGGTGGTTGCCAAGGATTTGCCAATGCGTGACGATGTTATCAATGACGGCTTTATTCAACAGCAGATTGTTAAAAACGCGCCAAAATCTTCGCATGGTTTCTTTATTGTTCCAAAATCGGTTGAATAGATGTCTGACTTAACAAAACTTACTTTAAAATCTGCCCTTGATGGCATGAGCAAAGGCGATTTTACGTCTTTGGAATTAACCAATGCGTTTTTGGAAAATATTGATGCGCAAAACCCGACCTTAAACGCTTACACTTTGGTCACTCATGACCACGCCCGCGAAATGGCGAAAGCGTCGGATGCGCGCCGTAAAGCAGGGCAGGTGGGTGATTTAGAAGGCGCACCACTTGGCATTAAAGACCTATTTGCCACCAAAGGTTTCCGCACGGCTGCCTGTTCAAAAATTTTGGGTGAATTTAAACCCGAATATGAAAGCACAGTAACATCACAATTATGGCGCGATGGCGCAGTAATGCTTGGCAAGTTGAATATGGATGAATTCGCAATGGGTTCATCAAATGAAACTTCGGCCTTTGGCAATGTTATTAACCCTTGGAAAGCTAGGGGTTCAAATGCAGAATTGACGCCAGGTGGTTCATCGGGTGGTTCAGCATCGTCGGTTGCCGCTGATTTGTGCCTTGGTGCGACTGCAACTGATACGGGTGGTTCAATTCGCCAACCTGCTTCATTCACTGGCACAGTTGGTATAAAACCAACTTATGGGCGTTGTTCGCGTTGGGGTATTGTTGCATTCGCAAGCAGCCTTGATCAAGCGGGTCCAATTGCCAAAAATGTTGAAGATTGCGCAATTTTGCTTAAATCAATGTGCGGTTATGATGCCAAAGATTCAACCTCATTAGAGGCCAATGTCCCTGATTTTGCGTCATTCATCAATAAAGGTGTTAAAGGCCTTAAAATCGGTGTTCCAAAAGAATATCGCATGGATGGAATGCCAGAGGAAATCAATCAATTATGGGAAAATGGCATTGAATGGTTGAAGGCAGAAGGCGCTGAAATAGTCAATATTTCACTTCCACACACAAAATATGCACTTCCAACTTATTATATTGTTGCCCCTGCGGAGGCATCATCAAACCTTGCGCGTTATGATGGTATGCGGTTTGGTGCGCGTGTTGATGGCAGCGATTTGGCGGACACATACGAAAAAACCCGCGCCCAAGGTTTCGGGCAAGAGGTGCAACGCCGCATTCTAATCGGCACTTATGTTTTGTCGGCGGGTTATTATGATGCTTATTATCTTAAAGCGCAAAAAGTGCGTGCGCGCATTTTACAAGATTTCACCGATGCATTCAAAGTGTGCGATGCAATCTTGACCCCAACTGCGCCAAGTGCGGCATTCCCACTTGGTCAAAAGCAGGATGACCCAATTCAAATGTATTTTGAATGACGTTTTCACTGTTACGACCAATCTTGCGGGCCTCCCTGGGCTTTCATTGCCTGCGGGCCTTTCTAAGGATGGTTTGCCACTTGGCTTGCAAATTATCGGTCGTGCACTTGATGAAGAAACAATTTTCAGCGTTGCAGGCACAATCGAACGTGCCGCAAATTTCACCGCGAAACCATAAGGGTAAATATAATGAGTATCGCAGCAGAAGCATCTGAACCAGTTTTCACCGCTTTCAAAACCGCGCGCCCTGACCAATGGGTGAAAGGCGTGACAGGCGATTGGGAAATCATCGTGGGCATGGAAGTTCACGCACAAGTTGCCGCAAAGGCTAAATTATTTTCGGGCGCAAGTGCCGCTTATGGCGGTGAACCAAATAGCCATGTGTCATTCGTTGATGCGGGAATGCCAGGCATGTTGCCAGTTATCAATAAATATTGCGTTGAACAGGCGGTAAGAACTGGCCTTGGATTGGGTGCGAAAATCAACCTATGGTCACGCTTTGATCGTAAAAACTATTTTTACCCTGATTTGCCACAAGGTTATCAAATCTCACAATATCTTTACCCAATCGTTGGGCAAGGGGTTTTGGAAATCGAATCCGATGATAAATCAACTATCGAAGTTGGTATTGAGCGTATTCACCTTGAACAAGATGCGGGTAAATCGGTTCATGATTTAGACCCTAATGCAACTTATGTTGATTTGAACCGTTCGGGCTGTGCCTTGATGGAAATCGTGTCAAAGCCTGATATTCGTTCACCCGAAGAAGCGGCAAATTATTTCAAAGCCTTGCGCTCTTTGGTGCGTTACCTTGGCACCTGCGATGGTAATATGGATGAGGGTTCAATGCGCGCCGATGTGAACGTTTCGGTTCGTAAACCGGGCGGTGAACTTGGCACAAGATGCGAAATTAAAAACGTAAACTCAACCAAATTTGTTGCAATGGCGGTTGCATATGAAGCGCGCCGCCAAATCGAGATTTTGGAAGATGGCGGTTCAATCGATCAAGAGACACGTTTGTTTGACGTAAAAACAGGCCAAACCCGAACTATGCGCTCTAAAGAAGATGCGCATGATTATCGTTATTTCCCTGATCCTGATTTATTGCCATTGGTTATCACCCAAGAATTTGTGGACGGTATCAGGGCAACATTGCCAGAATTACCAAGCGATAAACGCAAACGCTTTATTTCTGAATATGGCCTTTCGGCTTACGATGCGGGCGTTTTGGTAGCTGATAAAGAATTTTCGGATTATTTTGAAGAAGCAGCCAAAGGCACTGATGCCAAAATGGTCAATAGCTGGATGACGGTTGAATTATTCGGGTATTTGAACAAGAATGGCATTGAATTTACCTCATCACCAGTAAGCGCAGTGAATTTAGGTGGCCTTGTAAAACTTATTCAAGACGGCACAATCAACGGCAAAATCGCCAAAGACGTTTTCGCAAAAATGATTGAAAGCGGTGATGATGCCGCCACAATCGTTGAACGCGACGGCCTAAAACAAACCACAGACACTGGCGCAATTGAGGCCGCGATTGACGAATTAATGGCAACCCAACCAGAAAAAGTAACCGAAGCCCGCGAAAAACCAAAAATGCTTGGCTGGTGGGTCGGTCAGGTTATGAAATCAACGGGGGGAAAGGCAAACCCTGCGATTGTGAATGATATACTTAAAAAGAAATTGGGGATAGAATAAATTATTATTTTCTAATTACGAATTTTGGCGACCAAATTGAGGTCGCCATTTTTTTATGATATATTCTCTCAATATTTCTATTGAATGTTGTCAATTTCGTTGTAGAAAAGAATTGCAAGCTCACATATTACTTTCCAATCGCGTAAGATTTGTTCGTGAAATTTTATTTCATCAGACTTTTCTAGCCAAGAATGTTTCATTTTTGGAATAAATTTTCCAATATCATCTATTTCTTCTTGAGTCTTTGCCACGCCATCAAGATCCATTTTTTCAAAATAATTGTTCTGTTTCTGAATTAAAGCGTTGTATTTATCACGCTCATTTGGCGTGCGACCAACTGGCGGGACGTATAAAGGTATTCTATGCGCTAATGCGTGTCTAAAGTTCTCTAGACCAGAATACCAATTTTCATATTCAGCGAGTTTTTCCAATATCTTAATAGAACAAGTTAGCCTGAATTTTTTATATTTTTTCGAGAAACCAATTTCTGAAAAGTTTATTACTGAATTATCTTTATCTTTAATATAGAAATTTAGTGTCCAAACCCACGCTAGATTTTCTAAAGCGCCATAAAGGTTAATATAAAAAGCATGCAAATTAATTGTCAAATTCTCTATGGAATCGTCTTCCAATTTACTTGTGTTTTGCAGCGGGCAAATTTCAAAAGCATTAAAAATGCAAGCTCTAAGGATTTTTAATCTTCTTGAAAAACCATGAACAGCAAACTCGTAAATTCTGGCATCTAGCCAATTTTTTTGTGTATATTTCAAAAGAATGTCAGCATATTCAGACGAAATTAAGCATAGGGTCTGATTTATTTCTAATACTTGTTTTTGAGAGTATATCATATAATATTTCTAAATGAACATTTTCATATTTCAAGTAAAACATAAAATATTGACATTTTTCCTACTTGTTCCTACTATATCGCTTCAAAGGCCAATCCCCATGTCCAACATCGAAAAAATCTCAATCGCGCTTACCCCTGAAATGGCGGCGAATGTTAAGGGGCTTGTTGCAAAGGGTGAGTTTGCTTCTTCAAGTGAAGTTATACGCGCTGCTTTGCGTGAGTTTCAAGAAAACCGTGAGAAAAAAGCACTTATTCTTGAGCAAATTGGTAAAGCATGGGATGAGGGGATTTCAGGCGAATTTTATGATGCCGATGATGTTTTTGCTGAATTGGACGAAATAATCGCCAAAGCCCAAAAAGGTGGCAAAGCTGCTTGAGGTTACGAATAAGCTCAAACGCACGTCGCGAATTAAAGAAAATAATCACTTACATTGCAGCTGACAAGCCAATCTCAGCCATAGATTGGCGTAATGGTTTTTACAATAAGTGCAAACTTCTTAAGAATGCACCAGAAATTGGGACTATGCGTAACGATATAAGGCAAGGTATGCGTGTTTTGCATTATGGAAATTACCTTATATTTTATAGAGTTCATGAAAATATTATTGATGTCATACATGTCTTTCACGGCGCACAGGAATGGCAAAATCTGATTTAACCCCACTTTGCTTTTACTCTAAAAACTATATGGTAAAGGTAAGGGGAATCAATATGATAAAGAAAATTATTGCTTTAGCCGCGCTTTGTGCCGTTCCAAATATTGCCAATGCCGAAGTTACAGAGGTTAAGCTTGGGGTATTTGCACATAATACCAAGCTTTTAAATCAAAAGAATGGCGGTAAAGAAAAGGGCCCTGATATTGAAGGGCAGGTGATTTTTTCGCCAATTGAAAAACTTGATTTCATGGGAAGTCCGCGCCCTTTGGTTGTTGCAAGTTTGAATACACAGGGTGAAACATCTTTTGGTGGTGTTGGCCTTACGTGGGAATTTAAACCAACACAAAAAGTGACTTTTGAACCATTTCTTGGTATTGTTTACCATAATGGCAAGCATTTGGATAATCCGTATGCGCCCGCCGATTCGGTAAATCGCGCTTATGCCAATGCGCATTATTTAATGCTTGGATCGCGTGAATTATTCTGGCTTGGTGTTTCTGCGGGTTATGAAATTAAGCCTGATTTGAAAATCTATGGCATTTATGAACATTTAAGCCATGGTCAAATCCTGCATTCTGGTGTGAATGAGGGGGTTGATAATCTTGGTATTTTGATTGGTAAGAAGTTTTAATTGTCTTTTTTAAAAACTTTAATATTGGCAGGTTGTGGTCTTAATTTTTCATAATCTGTCAATTTTGCTTTGATTAAAAGCGGTAATGTTTCCCATTCATAATCTTTTGTATAAACTGAATAATTACCATCAATAAGCAATATTACGATTGCATTTTTGGAACCAATATCAAACCAAACTTCTGCTTCATCCGAACCGCATGAATGTGGTTTACAACCA
>CAZKYS010000121.1:0-6647 GCA_964557085.1 uncultured Caulobacteraceae bacterium | reverse complement strand
TTTAAAATCCTTTTTTAGAAAATACACTTTTTTAATCTTTTTACCATGCGGCGAATGCCCAATTTTGGATTAATTTAAACATGAAAACATAATTTAACTAAAACCCAATTGACTTTAATTTTTACTTAAATTATTTTACCTATAAATTAATTTTGGAGGTCACAATGACACTACAAAAAACCAACATACAAAAACAAGCAATGTTGTGGGAGGCATTAAGCACCATGGTTGCGTGCCTTCTAATAATTTATTTAATTCGTGACAGGTTTGTTGCCAATTCTGGTAGTTTGCATGATATTAATTTGATACAGCAATTATCAATCTTTTTTCATTCAATGCTTGATCCAATTTTTTGGGTATCAATAATTGCGCCAGTTTCATATGCAAATGTTTCAATTGCCGCAGTTTCAGTTTTTCGCGCAATTGGCAAAGGCGATGATTTTAGCCCCGCCCTCTTAAAAGGTTTGGAAAAAATGGGTTTAAACCTTTTAATTGGCTCAACTGGCACAATTATAACCACTGCTTTAATATATTGGATTTTGGACAAAGGGTTTAAAATTGAAGGAACAACTGAAAATTTCGTAATCCTAATTGTCGGCGGCGCATTATATTTCATCGCAGATATTGGCAAAAAAATGCGTAATGAACTTGAGGGTTTCGTATAATGCCAATTAATGTAACCCTTGATATAATGCTTGCGCGCAGGAAAATGCGCGCAAAGGATTTGGCGGATACAATTGGGCTTTCTGAGACCCAGATGTCACAACTTCGAAATGGTAAAGTGCGTGGCCTTCGTTTTGATACTTTGTCTAAAATATGCTTTATTCTTGAATGTCAGCCGTCGGATATTATTGAATATATAATCGATTCTTGTGATATGAATAAGGAAAGTAGCGAATAATTAATTTGCATTCCTTATTGAAAAACGATAAAATGACCATGTTTCAAAATTGGGTTAAACATGAATAGGCGCTTTTTCACACAAATTAGTTTTTCAGCTATTATAGCGGGTATTTTTTCAAAACCTGCGAGGGCGCAAAGCGCAATTTATGGAAGCTTTTATTCAGCCCTCGATTTAGGTGCAATGAAATTGCACCTAAAACTTGAAATTATCTCACCCAATGAGGTTAATTTATATTCTATAGATCAAGGCAATTCTAAAATCCCCGCAACAAAAGTTAATGTTGATGGTGATAAATTATCCATTCAATTTAATAATATCAAAGCGAAAATAAACGGCACTTTTGCAAATGAAGAAATAGATGCAATCTTTGAACAGGGCGCATTAAAACAGAATATAATTTTTAGGCGAACGCCCGTTGATAAGCCTGCAAAGCCAAAAGATTATGCACAATTAACGCAAAATAAATTGCATGAATTACTAATCCAATCTGGCGCACCTGCCATGATTGCTAGCGCTCAATATGCCGAAAAACCAAGCTTAATATTGGTTGAAGGGAAACGTGCAATTGATACCGATGCGCCTGCGAATATTGATGATAAATGGCACATCGGCTCGATAACTAAATCCTTCACCGCGCTATTGGTCGCAATTTTTGTTGAACGCAAAAAACTAAATTGGGATACAAAATTGCCCGATTTATTGGGCAAAGATTATAAAATGGATGATAATTATAAGGATGTAACCATGTTACATCTTTTATCGCATCGCGCAGGGCTTCCGGCAAATATTGGGATATTAAAATTCCTTTCTTATAAAAAAACAAACCCCGACCCACGTAAAGAACGGATTGATTTTGTTAAAACCGCATTATTAATGAAGCCAATCGGTAAACCAGAAGTAACATTTCTTTATTCAAATATTGGCTTTGTGATTGCGGGGCATATACTTGAATTAATTAATAACAAATCATGGGAAGATTTGGTTCGAACTGAAATTTTTGAAAAACTTGACCTTAAATCAGCGGGTTTTGGCGCGCCGGGCGAAATTGGTAAATTAACCCAACCTGTTGGTCATAATTTTTTACCATTACAAAAAAAGCAAAAAGCTTTTTATCTTGGAAAAGATAATAATGATAATCCATCCGTCCTTGGCCCAGCGGGAACAATCCATATTAGTGCATCTGATATGTTGAAATATACAAAAGCACGGGCAACACGTCATAATATCATAAGTGCAAAGTCATGGGAAATATTGGAAACACCACCATTTGGCGGTAATTATGCATTAGGTGTTATAAAGCGTGACGATGGTTTCATATGGCATAATGGCAGTAATACATTATGGTATGCAGAAATGGCATATAATCCGAATAATAAGAAATCAGGATTTGCCGCATGTAATTCAGGTGATATTGCCAATGTTACGACACCGATTAATGACGCGCTTTTCGGCGCAATTACCGCGGTTTAAACATACTTGCAATTTATAATCTAAATCGCCATATCGGCATTATGACAAATCTTGTAAACCTATGGAAAAATGCCAAATCACGCCTTGAGGCAGGCGGCATTGAAAGCCCGACAATTGACGCACGTATCATGCTTATTAAAGCATGCGATGTAACACGTAATGAAATTGTCACTGACCCATATCGTGAAATTAGCGCGGATAAAGAGGCGCTTTTGGATAGTTTCATAGAACGCCGCCTTACGCGTGAACCTGTTGCCCATATTGTTGGCAAGAAAGCCTTCTGGTCACTGGAACTAAATAGTGATGCGCGCGCCCTTGTACCGCGCCCCGAAACCGAAGTTATTGTCGATTTCATTCTAAAATTCGATAAAGAAAATAAGCCCGCACGAATTTTAGATCTTGGAACAGGAACCGGTGCAATCCTTCTTGCCCTTTTGGCAGAGCGTTCCGAGTGGTCAGGAATTGGAATTGATATTTCCGATGAAGCCTTATCACTTTCTAATGAAAATGCGAAAATTCATGGTCTGGATGAACGCGCAACATTCAAAAAAGGCAATTGGGTCGAAGGAATTGATGAAGAATTTGATATTGTGGTTTCAAATCCGCCATATATTCCATCAAAAGACATCGAAACCCTTGATATTGATGTAAAAAATTATGACCCAATTTTGGCGCTTGATGGCGGCGAAGATGGGCTTGAACCTTATCGAATACTATTTGAAAATTTGCCTCATATCCTTAAAAAGAATGGGGTTTTTGCCTTTGAATTCGGCATTAATCAGGCAAATTCTATCAAAGAAATGGCACAAAACCAAAAAGAGCTTCACGAAATCCATATTTTAAAAGACCTTTCAAACATCGAACGTGTAATAATTGGAACGCGCCGCCCGTAATGTTTTCGTAACAATTAAGCAGTAAACACTCTTTATTCATTTCAAATAAGAATGTAATAGAAATCAAATAAGCGGTTTGATTCTAAAATCCTGCTTAATGGCTAGTGCGCAAATTATACTTAATTGATTTTGCGCGGGTTGATTAAAAGACCACTGGCCTTCGAGGCGACAAAAAGCCCATAACCTCACGATTTTGGAACTGGAATAAATCCCATACCAAACTTGATAAAGGCAAGGGTCAAAATAGGAAAAAAAAATGAAGCGACAAAGAGGTCGCGGGCGCAATAATAAGCCCGGCATGCAAAACCCAAACAGAGCCTATGAATCAACTGGGCCAGATATTAAAGTTCGCGGTTCTGCCCAAACAATTTTGGAAAAATACCAACAATTGGGTCGTGATGCTATGGCATCTGGTGACCGCGTATTGGCGGAAAATTATTTGCAACATGCCGAACATTATTTAAGGCTTATACGCTCTATTCAGCCAAATTTTGTTCCACGCTCTGAATTTGCGATTACTGGCCTTCCTTCTGATTCTGATGAGGATATGGAAGATGGTGAAAATATCGAAAATGAAAATGGCGAAAACGAAGGCGAAGAAGGCGATACTGAAGAAGTAAGACCGCGCGAAAACAATCGTTATGAAAATAATGGTCGTTACAATAATAATAATCGCCGCAACAATAATAATCGTGGTCGTGACCGTTATCGCAACGACAATCGCCAAAACAATGAAAATTCTGAAAACAACCAAGAAAATTCGGCGCCGATTGAATCTTCTGAAAGCTCTGAACCTGTTCAAGCTGAAGAAAATGGTGACAACAATCGCAAAAGCCCATCACGTGTTCGCGGCCTAAGATTGCCACGCAAACGCCGCGAAACCAGCAATGAGGAAAGCGAACCACAAGGTGGTTTTGGCGATGAAGCCCCTGCATTCTTGCAAACCCCAATTGCTGTTGCTGAAGCTGAATAATTTTATAAAGTTTGCTTTATAATAACTAATTCTTGTTATTCCATAATCATGGATTATAAGGATGATTTTGTTAAGATGTATGAAACCGCGCCCGCAAATCTTTTGGCGCGTATTGAAATGCAGCTTTTGGCGCGTATGCCAATAAAGCCTGTTGAAATAAAATTAGAAAAACCAATCGCAAGTTTCACCTTTGATGATATTCCACAAAGCGCGGCAATAGAGGGTGCAAAAATCCTTGAAAAAAATGGCCTGCATGGCACTTTTTACGTTACGGGATCCCATGCAAACCAAACATTTGACGGCGTTAAACAATATTCCCCAGAAGATTTGCGCAAGCTTTATAAAAGCGGTCATGAAATTGCCTGCCACACATACGCACACCCAAGATTGCGCGGCAGAAGCGAAATGGAAATCTTGCTTGATTTGGACAAAAATCTTGAGATTATGCGTGAAATTTTGAATGATGAGACTTTCGAATTTTCAAGCCACGCCTTCCCTTATGGCGAATTTGATAAAACCTCACGCAAGATTTTGTCCGAACGCTTTGTAACATCGCGCGGGGTTTTACGCGCCATCAATCATGGCAAGGTTGATTTCGCCAATTTGCGCACCACACCATTAGAGCGCCAAAGATTCACCCCCGAATATCTTCAAAAAAATATTGAAAAAGCCATAAAAAATAATGGCTGGATAATATTCTTCACCCACGATATTGCCAAAAACTGCACCCCTTATGGTTCAACCCCCGGAATGCTTGAAATGGCAATTGATACGGTAAAAAAAGCGGGCATCGAAGTTTTAAGCGTTAAGGATGCAGCAAATAAAATTATTGCTTAGTGGATTTATAAAAGCCACTTAAAGTCTCAAACGCTTTTTTCTTTTCACCTGTTTCACTTATAAGACCTTTGCGGTTCCATCCTTGTTGATAAATTGGATGTTGTCGACGCGGCGAACGAAAGTCTTTTAAAACCCATGGTGACAGTCCAACCAAAAATGGGATATTTTGCGCCATTTTTAAAGTATATTTGAAATAATCTTCTTGATATTCTTCGGAGAATTTTAATTTACGGCTTTTGTCGTGAAAACCATATTTGGCATCGGCGCCAAATTCGGAAAATATCATGGGCTTATTCCAAATATTTTGCCATTTGAAACTTGTTAAATCTTTTAAATCATCTTCTGAATACCAACCATTATAAGTATTTACCGCCAACAAATCGACCTTCGCGCCCAATGGATCATCAACAATGATTTGCTTATCATTACGGCTTGCCATTAATGCAGCGCTTACAAGGCGCGAATTATCAAGCCTGTGGGTTTCATCAATTAATTGCCCCATAAATTCATTGCGAATGGGCGAAATCGGGGTTTCATTCCCCACACTCCAGATAATGATTGATGCACGATTGTAATCACGCGCAATATTTTCAGAAAGCATATTTTTCGCAAGTTCACGTGTTTTTTGCGAATTAAAATCAATCGTCCAATAAACTGGTATCTCACTCCAGACCAGAAGGCCCATTTTATCGACAAGTTTTAATGTGCTTTCGGTATGTGGGTAATGCGAAAGCCTAACAAAATTGCCATGCATTTGGTTTTTGACAATGTTGAATAATTTTTTGCTTTCTACACTTGTCATATTGCGGCTTGGGTTTTTGCCAATTTCTTCTTCATGCATCGAAATGCCGCGTAAATATAAAGGTTTATCATTCAAATAAATTTGATTATTTTTGGCCTCAATTGTGCGAAAACCAATATCATCATTGATTTTATCATCAGCCATTGCGAAATTGATTTTATATAATTTTGGATTTTCAGGCGACCAAAGAATAAGATTTTTTGGTGCTTCAAATTCAAATTTACCAATATTATTTTCGATTTTACCAGAATATTTTTGATTTAATTCATTGATATTAATATTGAAATTTTGCGGTTTTGAAGTTTTCGAATTTACTTTAAATTCACCAAAAAATTTGCCATTTTTATAGGCGATTTTGGTATTTTCAATAAAATCATTTGGCGTATAAATAATTTTTACGGGCCGCGTTATACCGCAATATAAATCCCAGTCTGTAATTGGGGTTGGGATTGATTGTTCATCATGTTTACAATCAATTTCAAGATCAATTTTATTGTCATTTGGCTTTAAATAATCGGTAATTTCAAAAGAGAAAGCTGTAAATCCGCCTTCATGCGCACCAATTAAATGACCATTTATATATGCTTTAATAAGATAATTTGCGCCATCAAAATGTAAAAACGCACGTTCATTTTTATTTGCAATATTTTTAAAATTCTTACGATACCAAACAAGGCCATCATAATATCTAAGTTCAGTTTTTAATGAATTCCAAGCCCCTGGCAAATTCATTAATGGCGCTTTGTCCATATCTTGTTCAAAAAAAGT
>CAZKYS010000120.1:0-6649 GCA_964557085.1 uncultured Caulobacteraceae bacterium | reverse complement strand
TGTTTATTCACTTACAAAACATTGTGATGGTCAAGGGCGCGTTCTTGCGGGCGCGATTTTGGGCGATGAGAAATGGGTTACCGAAGAATTAGACCCGATTTTGCGCCATACTGGCCCTGCTATGAACCCTTTTGTTGCATGGGTTGTTTTGAAAGGTTTAGAAACCCTTTCATTACGGGTTGATAGAATGTGTGATAATGCGCAAAAACTTGCTGATTTGATTGGCTCGCATGATGCGGTGAATTTTGTTCGCTATCCAACACGTAAAGACCACCCACAACACGAACTTGCAATGACGCAAATGAAAAAGGGCGGCACGATTGTGGCATTTGAACTTAAGGGCGGCAAAGAAGGCGCTTATAAATTCTTAAATGCGTTGGAAATTGTTGATATTTCAAACAATCTTGGCGATACAAAATCCCTTGCGACCCATCCATCAACAACAACCCACAAATTATTTGAGCTTGATGTTCAAGCCGAATTGGGCGTGACAGCGGGATTAATTCGGCTATCGGTTGGTATTGAAGATATTGATGATTTGCTTGAAGATGTAAAACAGGCGCTTGATAAAGCGAAATAATTAGGGCTTTAATTCAGCAAATCTTTTTCTGATTTTGCGGTCAAGTTCGTCGCGAACTTGTTCATAAGCCATCATTTTTTGATCGCGTGAACCATCCATAATTGTTGGGTCAAATGTTGGCCAATATTCAACTTCAAGCGATAAATGGCGCGTGAATTCAAGTGCGCGGTGATGGGCTTCGGGTGATAATGTGATTATCAAATCAATATTGTCATCTTCAAGCATATCAAAGGTTTTGGGTTTATGTTTTGAAATATCAATGCCAATTTCATCCATCGCAAAAACCGCCATAGGGTCTAAATCACCCTTTTTAAGGCCGCATGAATCAACATAGGCTTTGGTTCCAAATCTTGCCTTGAATATACCTTCCGCCATTGGTGAGCGGACACTATTCATAGTGCAGGCAAAAAGAATAGCCTGTGGCACGCGCTCCATATTACAACCTTATATGAAGTGCACAGACAAGGGTGAAAAGGCGGCGCGCAGTATCAAAATTAAATTTAATCTTATCTTTAAGCCGCATTTCAAGAATTTCCGAACCCTCATTATGAAGGCCACGGCGCCCCATATCAACCGCCTCGATTTGTGAAGGGGTAGAGTTGCGAATTGCGTGATGGTAGCTTTCACATATCATCAAATAATCACGAATAATTCGGCGCAATGGCGACAAAGAAAGGATAAAGACTTTTAAATCCGCGCCATTTTCATGCTTTACATCGAATAAAAGACGACCTTCTTGGACGGAAAGATTTAATATATATGGCCCTTCATCGCCGTCGATAACTTCAAATTCATTATCTTCGAGAAGGTCAAAAATCGCAACGCGTCTTTCATGTTCAACATCAGGATTTGCCACCGCCAAAGAATTGGGGTCAAGTTGAACATCGACAAGACGATTTTTTCGGCTCATTTATTCTTCTAACCTTATATCCACACTAAGCCCATGCGCAGGAAGCCCTTCGGCACGTGCCAGAACACTGGCATATGGGCCAATCTTTGCAAGCCCGCTTTTAGTCGCACGTAGCAATGTTGTGCGCTTCATAAAGTTTAAAACCGATAGGCCAGATGAAAAGCGCGCGCGGCGCCCAGTCGGTAAAACATGGTTTGGCCCCGCCACATAATCACCCAATGATTCTGGTGTGTTGTGACCAATAAAAATTGAACCCGAATGGCGAATTAATGGCAAAATTGCATCGGGGTCATGGGTTGCAATTTCCAAATGCTCTGGCGCGCCCTGATTAATTAGTTCACAGGCATCAAGAAGGTTTTCAACAATAATAATCGCCCCATAATCTTCCCATGATTTTGCCGCAGGCTTTCCCGCTTTACCTTCATTAATTTGCGCCAATACCGCATCGTTAACAGCATTCGCCAATTCAAGATTATCAGTGAATAAAATTGATTGCGCCATTTCGTCATGTTCGGCCTGCGCAAGTAAATCACAGGCAAGGATTTTTGGATTATTATTGCAATCCGCGATAATAAATACTTCGCTTGGGCCTGCGATACTATCGATGCCAACATCACCAAAAACCAATTTTTTTGCCGCACTTACGTATGCATTTCCGGGGCCAACAATAACATCAACAGGCTTTAATTCACCTGCGCCGTATGCCATTGCGGCAATTGCCTGTGCACCGCCTGCCCCAAATATTTCATCAATGCCCGCAATTTTTGCCGCCGCCAATATCGCAGGGTTTTCATGCAATTTATGCGGCGGGGTTGCCATTATAATTCGTTTTACACCCGCAACTTTGGCAGGAATTGCATTCATCAAAACACTTGACGGATAGGCAGCCAAACCACCCGGCGCATAAAGCCCCGCCGCATCAACTGCACCCCAGCGCCACCCCAAACCAATGCCATCATCATCTTGGTAAAAATCATTTTTTGGCAAAGATTTTTCATGAAAATCAGCGATGCGTTGTGCGGCAACTTCCAAAGCTTTTACAACTTCGGGGTTACATTTATTGATGGCTTCATCAATTTGCGCATTTGTGATTTTGAAATTTTCAGATGTAAGTTCGTAATTATCATATTTAGTTGAAAATTCTTGAAGCGCCGCAAAGCCTTTGGCGCGAACCAAATCAATGGTTTGTTTTGCGCTTATGCTTGCTTCATCAACATTATCACCACGAATTGAGATTAATTCTTGATATTTTTGTGCAAAATCAGGTGAATTTTGAAATAGGATTTTTGCCATTTAAGCCCCGTGATCTGGGCGCTTTAGCGCATCCCTTGCCTCACCAATATCAGCCAATGCAATATCAATACATTCAGCTTCAAGCAAAATTTCATAATCATTGGCAAGTGCAATTTTGATTTTGCCTGATGGTGGCTCATTATCTGGTGTAAACTCAATATTCAAAATTGAAAGCGGAACTTCTGATTTTGGATTTATCCCTTTGGCTTTAACGCCAAGAATGCTTTCAAAGGAAATAACGCAAGGAACACGCTTTCCCGCACCCTTTGCATCATCTTCCCACGCAAAACGATTAAAGGCGATGGTAAAGCGTCTTGATTTAGGTAGGAATTGTGCATCTTTTGCCAAGAAAAGACCATCTTGGCACGCCGCAGAGATAATTTCTATATCGCCATTTTCAATTGCCAAAAGTCGCAGTTTTTTTGCCATTATTCGCCCGCTTTACGCACAATATTTGCGCCGCAATTAGTTAGTTTTTGTTCCAAATTCTCAAAACCGCGATCAAGGTGATAAACACGGCCGATTGTTGTTTCACCTTCGGCAACAAGGCCCGCAATAACAAGTGAAACCGATGCACGTAAATCAGTTGCCATAACTTGCGCACCTTTTAATTGTTTAACGCCGCGCACCACCGCTTCATTACCACGAACCGTAATATCCGCACCTAATCGGCGAAGTTCTGGGGCGTGCATAAAGCGGTTTTCGAAAATATTTTCACGGAAAATTGAAACGCCGTCAGCAATTGTCATTAGACCCATGAATTGGGCTTGAACATCGGTTGGAAAACCTGGGTGTGGTTGGGTATCAATATCAACCGCTTTGATAATTGATTTTGGATCACGCGAAATTTTGATGAAATCAGCGCCAGTTTCAACGCCAATACCTGCGCGGCGCAATGCATCCAAAACCGCGCCCATAGTTTCGGGAACAACATCTTCTAAAATCACTTCACCGCCCGTTGCCGCAACAACACACGCAAAAGTTCCCGCTTCGATACGGTCAGGAATAACTTTGTAATTAACACCTTTTAGTGATGTAACACCTTGAATGTGTATTGTTGACGTTCCCGCACCTTCGATTTTTGCACCCATTGCAATAAGGCAATTGGCAATATCAACAATCTCAGGTTCGCGTGCCGCATTTTCCAAAATGGTTTCACCATCTGCCAAAGTTGCAGCAAGCATTGCATGTTCAGTTGCACCAACCGAAACAAATGGAAACACAATATGCGCACCCTTAAGGCCACGCAATGCCGCAGCTTTTACATAACCACCCTCGATAACAATATCGGCGCCCATTGCTTCAAAAGCTTTTAAGTGCAAATCAACAGGACGCGCACCAATTGCGCAGCCGCCAGGTAAAGATACGGTTGCATGGCCTTCGCGTGCCAATAATGGCCCCAAAACATTAAAAGTTGCGCGCATTTTACGAACCAAATCATAAGGCGCGATTGAAGAACGAATTTCAGGAACATGGGTTTGCATACGCCCCGAACCCTTTGGCCAATAAACGGTAACGCCCAATTGTTCCAAAAGCTCAACCATGAAGCGGGTGTCCGCAAGTTCTGGCATATTTGTGAAAACGCACGGTTCAGATGTTAAAAGCGATGCCGCCTGTAATTTAAGTGCCGAGTTTTTGGCACCTGAAATTTTAATTTTTCCGTTTAATTGGTTTCCACCGATAATGGCAATTTTATCCATTTTATAAATCCTTGGGCTTTTATCTTTGATGATTAGGCGATTTTATTATTTCAAACAAGCAAATCAGGTTTTATTTTTCTTTATTCTGATTTTTGTCATTATCTTGCGCTTTTCTGCGGCGCAAATTATCGCGCAGCGCTTTTGCAAGCTGTTCTTCTTTTAATTGCTGTTTGGTTTTGGTTTCCATTTTGAATAAACGCCTTCTTTGTGCACTCCTTTGCATAAAGTGCATATTTTTTTAAGTGGCATTTTGTCAAAATCTGAAAAAAATCGCAATTATTTACTGTGAAAATCGCGTAAATATTATACCAAGCCGTCTGGCGCGCCTTTTGCCAGTAAGATTGCGCCATATTGGGCATCATATTGCGGGTTAAACAATAATGATTTCGTCCAAGGC
Source organism: uncultured Caulobacteraceae bacterium (assembly GCA_964557085.1). Taxonomy (GTDB): domain Bacteria; phylum Pseudomonadota; class Alphaproteobacteria; order Caulobacterales; family Aquidulcibacteraceae; genus Pseudaquidulcibacter. Next base: position 1,769 of record CAZKYS010000120.1, on the reverse strand, counting down.
GCAAGCCAAGGTTTCAATGGTTCAGCAAGCCCACCAAGCAGGCAGATACGCTTTGCACCAAGATCACTTAGGCGTTTAATATAATGCCCAAGATCAACGGCAACTTTTTCAACCAAAGCAACCGCAACAGGGTCACCATTTTCGGCATATTCAATTGCCAATGGCGCAAGACTTCCATAATCTTTGGGTTTCGCATTTGTGGCAAAGCGAACAATACCCAAAGGATGATTGTCAAATTTTTTCATTACTTCTTTGGTAAAATCACTTGATTGACCAAGGCCATCATAGGCATGAAGGCTTGCCCTTAAAGTTTCGCGCCCAAGGGATGCACCCGATGCGTCATCATTAACTTCAAAGCCCCAGCCGCCAATTTTAATGCTTTTACCATTTATAAAAGCACTTCCGACACTTCCGGTGCCGCTTATTAATATTGCGCCATCACCGCCATCAAATGCGCCAAGGCAGGCAATATGGGCATCGCTTGAAATCCTGCAAACACCAAAATTAGGCGCGGCATCACCTGTCCTTATGGCATCAAGGCGGCTTCCAATACCTGCAAGGCCAAGACCAACGGCAATTTTGGGAAAATCATCACGACCAAGCTTTGCCGCCTCCAAACATTGATCTATCGAAATCAATACATTTTCCCACGCAAGCTCAAGGCCAAGACGTATATTGGTTGGGCCACCGCGACCCTCACCAATTATATTCCCTTTAATATCGACCATTCGCGCAAGACATTTTGTGCCGCCGCCATCAACACCAATGTAAAAGGCAATCTCATTGCCCATGATTATTACCCCTAATTAGAATTAGATTTTGATGCCGCTTTTCCAGAAACATTTGCAAACACAAGTATATAAATATACGCTGGAATTGTAAGCGCTATGAAAATAGTTTGAAAACCAACAACATCTTTTAAATGTGCAAAGATTTGTGAAAAAACCGAACCGCCAACAATGCCCATAATCATTATCGCCGAACCAGTTTCTGTAAATTTACCAAGATTTCTTATACCCAATGGGAAAATTGCAGGCCACATCATTGCATTAGCAAAACCAAGCGCCGCAACCATTGCAACTGACACATAGCCTTTTGTTGCAAAAGCAAGAATGCTTAATATTACGCCTAAAATTGCTGAAAATGCCAAATATTTTTCTTGCGAAATATATTTTGGAATTAGAAATAAACCCAATACATATCCAATAAGCATCGCAGCCAATGTAAAGGCTGTGAAATATTTTGCTTGGTCTGTAGGAATATTAAAGCCTTTGCCATAAGTGCCAATTGCATCACCCGCAAGAACTTCAACGCCTACGTAGCAAAATATTGCCAAAGCGCCCATCCATAATTGTGGATATTGAAAGATGCTTTTTTTATCATCATCACTTTCACCTTGGCTATTGGCTTCATCGCCAATATTTGGAAGGCTAGAGCTATTTATCCAATAAGCCAAAAGCGCAAGTAAACCAGCCATAATAAAATATGGAACATATACTTTATCAGCCACTTGATTAAGTAATTCGGCCTTTGACGCAGGGTCAGGTGCAGCATTTACCATTGCCTCAATTTTGTCGATGCCTTGAAGAACAAAATATCCAAAAGCAACAGGGGCAATAATACCTGCAACTTTGTTACAAATGCCCATAAAAGCAATACGACTTGCAGCGCTTTCAATTGGCCCTAATATTGAAATATATGGATTAGATGCAATTTGCAAAATTGAAAGACCAGCGCCGATAATAAAGAGGCCACTTAAAGTTCCGCCA
>CAZKYS010000119.1:0-6855 GCA_964557085.1 uncultured Caulobacteraceae bacterium | reverse complement strand
CGCCCACGCAATCATTGACCGTGCAGTTTCATTGGCAAAATATGATAAAAAAGCCTTTGGCATGGCGGGTCTTGTAAATGCAGTTTTACGCCGTTGCTTTGATAATATTGATAAAGTTAGTTTTGACGATATTGAATTATTACCTAAAAGCTGGTCATCGCGTTATATTGCGGCTTATGGCGAAGAAAAAACCCGCAAAATTGCGCAATCTTTCCTTATTCCTGCGCCAATTGATTTGACCATCAAACCAAATCTATCACCTGATGAAATCGCACAAATAGAGCAAGATTTTCAAGGAACACGGGTTGGTTCAACCATCCGTATTCCAACTTTGCCCGATGATTTTCAAAACCTTCCATCATGGAAAGCTGGAAATATTTGGGTGCAAGATTATGCGGCATCATTACCTGCGCTTTTGCTTGGCGTGAAAAAGGGGCAAAATGTGCTTGATATGTGTGCCGCCCCTGGTGGGAAGGCAATGCAAATGGCGGCGGTTTTTGCCAATGTTTCGGCGGTTGATGTTAATGAAAACCGCATCAAACTTATTGCGCAAAATATTGCCCGCACCAATCTTCATGCCAAATTATTGGCGGGAAATGCAAAAAACTTTACGGGCGAAAATCAATGGGATGCAATTTTGCTTGATGCCCCATGTTCGGCAACAGGCACATTGCGCCGCAATCTTGAAAGCCCTTGGATCAAATTACCATTTGATTTGCCAAAATTAATGGAAATCCAATGCGAATTGGTTCGTGCTGCGGCACAAGGTTTAAAATCAGGTGCAAAACTTGTTTATGCCGTATGCTCTATGGAGCCGGAGGAGGCCGAACTTGCGGTTTCATCTGCTTTAGAAGCTGGCCTTGTAATTGATAAAATCAAACAAGATGAAGTGCCTTTATTGCACGAGGCAATTGAAGAACGCGGCACATTGCGAATTTTGCCATATATGCTTTCCGATATTGGCGGCCTTGACGGTTTCTTTATTGCAAGATTTGTAAAGCCTTAAAGGCTTAGGATTTCGCTTCTTAATTCACTTAAACCGACAAAGTCATGCGAAGATACCGCAAGAACCACAGGATGTGCTGCGGGGCGTTTTTTTATGGCATCTTGCGCTTTGGCAATTGTTGCCTCAAGTTCGGATTTTTTGATTTTATCAGCTTTGGTAAGAATGATTTGATATACTACGGCAGCAGTATCAAGTTCTTTTAAAATCTCTAAATCATTTTCTTTAATGCCGTGACGACCATCAATAAGTACGAAAACACGCTTTAAAACCGCACGCCCTTTTAGAAAATCGCGTGTTGCACTTGTCCAACGGGCAATTTCGGTTTTTGATGCTTTGGCATAGCCATAACCTGGAAGGTCAACAATGCGAAGGCGTTCGTTTTCTTCTTTATCTTTTAAAGAAAAGAAAATTAATTCGCGGGTGCGCCCCGGTTCTGATGATGCGCGCGCCATGCCTTTGCGGTTCAAAATTGCATTCACAAGGCTTGATTTACCAACATTGGAACGACCAGCAAATGCAACTTCGGTAACATTCATAGGCGGCAAATCGCCCATTGTTCTTGCCGCCCAAAGGAAACTTGGCACAAGGCGTAGAAATTCTTTATCGCTTTCTTGTACCGTCTGTTCCATTATTTTGCTAACTTTTTCGCTTCTTGCTTTTTGAACCAATCATCAAACACAGTTGGTGAACCTGTTTGCTTGGCGATAATATATTGCTGCACAATTGTAAGAAGGTTTGACCATGTATAATAAATCACAAGACCAGAGGCAAAACTTCCAAAAATGAAGGCAAAGAACCAAGGCATCATTGCAAAAATCTGTGTTTGCATAGGATCAGTTGTTGGCGCTGTTGGCTGCATTTTTTGCATTAACCACATTGATGCACCATAAAGAATTGGCCAAATACCAATACCTAAACCACCAATAAGTGGAATTACATGCGGATCAAATGGCAATAGACCAAATAAATTTAAAAATGAAGTTGGGTCTTTTTCCGACAAATCGGGAACCCAACCAAAGAATGGCGCATGACGCAATTCCAATGTGATTGATAATACTTTGAACAAGGCCAAAAAGATTGGCATTGTTAAAAACATTGGAACACAACCAGCAACAGGATTGATTTTTTCGGTTTGATAAAGTTTCAAAGTTTCTTGCTGCTGACGTGCGGCATCATCTTTGAACTTTTCTTTAATTTCAGTCATTTTTGGCGTTAATTCACGCATTTTGGCAAAGCTTTTATAGCTTTGATAAACCAATGGGAATGTTGCGATTTTAACAACAACAGTAAGCGCCAAAATTGCCAAACCAATATTTCCAATTTTGGTATTAAAGAACATCAACAACCAATAAAACGGTTTTGATAAGAACCACAAAACACCCCAATCAATACCATTATCAAATTTTGGAATGTTATATTTGGCTTCATAGGCACGAAGCTCTGAAACTTTTTTAGAACCTGCATAAACACGCTCAGTATTTGAAATTGTTTGCCCTGCACCAATTGTTGCTTGTGGGCCAACGAATGAAGTTTCAAACATATTTCCATTATCAATTGGAACCGCTTTATAGCTTGCGGCAATGTTTTGATTTTGATCTGGAATAAGTGCAACAAGCCAATATTTATCAGCAATACCAAGCCAACCGCCTTTTGAGTTTTCACTCATAGCTTTGCCTTTTTCCATATCGTGATATTTAAGACGGTTCAAAGTCCCATTTAAAATGCCAACAGGACCTTCATGGTTTGCACTTGATTGTGGTGGTGGCGGTTTTGAATAACGGCGGATTGCACCATATTCTTGAAGATTTACAGGTGCGGCACCAGTATTTGTAATTGTATCGCTAAAAGTGAAAAGATATTCGCCATCAATCTCAATTTTACGTGTGAATTTTAAACCTGCGCCATTGTCATATTCATAAACCAATGGGGCATTTGGTGCCAATACATTGCCAGAAACCAATTTCCAAACCGTATTAGGGCCCGGTAAATTTGGTGCATTATCTGTTGAAGTATAGCCAAAGAATGCAAAATAACCGTCTTTTGAACCTTGTGGGTTTAAAAGGGTTACAGTCTGTGGTTTGTTCACTACTTCTTTATAGGATTTAAGGTTTAAATCATCCAAACGCGCGCCAAAAGATGAAACAGAACCTGATAATAAAGGATTATCAATTTTATTACGAACCGAAAGGCCGATTGCCTTATCGCGCGTAACAATTGCGCCCATATTGGTTTGGGTTGCATTATCTTGCGGCGCCTTCGCTTTTTGTGCGGCAATAGTTTGTTGTTGCGCTAATTGTTGCTGGCGCAATTTTTCTTGTGGGCCTGCCCAAAATGTTTGATAAAGGAATAAAATCATCAAGGCAGAAACAATTGCGATAATGAAATTCTTGGTATCTGGTTGTTGCGGGTTCGGCTGCATTATTTGCTCAATCAGGTTTTTGGTTTTGAAAAATTTCTATTGGAAAGCCTTTTGACTAAGAATTCCACCTCGTCAAGTAAGTCTTTGTAGTTGGCATCAATAGTCTGTGGTCTTGCAATTGCAACATAATCCATACCTTTTAATCCAAATTTTGGCAGGATTTGTTGTAAAATAGCACGTAATCTGCGTCGTGCGCGGTTTCTTTTGACGGCATTTCCCACTTTTTTTGAAGCGGTAAGCCCAAATCTTATGTTTTGCGGCGCTGTATTTTCACAAGATTGTTTATTTTCTCGTGCCTGTAATGACAAAAATCGCCCACTGGATTTCATCCCTTGGGCGACAAAAAGAAATTCAGCTCTTTTTTTAAGAGTCATAATTTTTTCGCATTTTTCCAAGGCAGGGCACTCCAAACCTTGAATGCTCAAAATTACGCGCTAAGACGTTTGCGGCCTTTTGCACGGCGACGCGCCAAAACAGCTTGACCGCCACGAGTAGCCATACGCGCACGGAAGCCATGACGACGAGCGCGAACAAGTTGAGAAGGTTGATATGTACGTTTCACAGGATTTACTCCAACACGACACATTCAATAGAAAGACATTCTTCCACAAGAATTTGCCGCAATAAAAATTGAAGTTGGGCTGCTACTGGTTTAAGGCACAAATGTCAATTGATTGGTTGCCGTTTTGCTGCAACAAAAGCATGAAAAAGGTCTTGATGTGAGTGAATCTTCAAAAAACACTGTCCAATTCAAATCTAGCTATACTATTTTAAGCTCTATTGCATCTGTAAGTGTTGCGCTTATTTTAGTTGTTATAAAAGCTTTGGCAGTTAATTCCTCTGGCTCTAACGCAGTTCTTGCATCAATGGCAGATAGTGGGCTTGATTTAATTGCAAGCGCTGTAACCCTTCTTAGTGTGAGATATGCACAAACCGCCCCCGATAAAGAGCATCGTTATGGGCATGGCAAGGCCGAAGCTTTGGCAGGGGTTTTTCAAGCAGGTCTTGTTGCGATTTCATGCGCTTTAATCGGCCTTTCATCAATCGATAGGATTATTCACCCGCGGCCATTAAATATCGAAGGCCCTGCGATTGTTGTAATGATTATTTCAATCTTTTTGACAATGGCATTGGTTGCATTTCAATCTTGGACGCTTAAAAAGACCAATTCCATAGCAACAAAAGGTGATAGGGCGCATTATTTATCCGACCTTTTATCTAATCTTGTTGGTCTTATTGGGGTTTGGGTAGCGGCAAAATTCCACATTCTTCAGGCCGATGCATTGGCGGGTCTTTTTATTGCGGCATGGCTTTTAATCGGCGCATGGCATATCGCAAGCGAGGCCGCTGACCACCTACTTGATAAAGAAGCACCAGAAGAAACCAGAAACCAAATTAAAGCAATTGTTCATGGCAATAAATATGGCGTAAGCCTTCATGATTTACGCACAAGAATTTCAGGGCCGTGGCTACATATTCAATTTCACATGGAATTGCCAAAAGATATGAGGCTTCTTGAGGCACACGATATTTTAGTCGAAATTGAAAAGAATATTCGTGCCGAATTCCCTGATTCTGACATCATAATTCACCCCGACCCTGATGAAGGCGCAGAGCCACACGGTCACCCAAAATTTGGCTTAAAGTAAAATTACACAATTCGCAGCAAAAAGTGAATTAAAATTTCCCCTACGGAAAATTGACAAGTTGAAAAAATAGGCTTTATCTATTTAAAATACTTGCACTAAACAAATATATTAATTCGAGGGAATAATGAAAAATTTCAATCTTAATATCGACGATAGCCAAATCGCACTTATCGAGTTCAATGTTCCCGAAAAATCAATGAACACTATTTCTAAATCTGTGATGTTAGAATTAGAAGAAATCGTTGAAAAAATTAAAAATGATGAAAAAATCAAAGGTGCCGTTATCTTTTCTGGCAAAGAAAGCGGATTTTGCGCGGGTGCAGACCTTGAAGAAATTAGCAGCAATATGGTGGGTGCAAGCCTTGAAGATGCCTTTAAAGCTGCATTCATGCTTAATGCGACTTTGCGCAAACTTGAAACCTGCGGCAAGCCTATTGCTTGTGCGATTGAAGGTCTTGCACTTGGCGGCGGCTTGGAAATTGCCCTTGCATGTCATTACCGCGTTGTCGCCAATGATGAAAAAATCCAACTTGGTTTACCTGAATGTAAAGTTGGCCTTATCCCTGGCGGTGGCGGCACACAAAGATTGCCGCGCTTGATGGGTGTTCAAAATGCGGCGGGTTATTTGCTTGAAGGCAAAAGCATGAAACCACAAGATGCCCTTAAATTTGGCGTTGTGAATGAAGTGGTTGAAAAAGGTAAAACTGTTGAGGCTTGTGAAAAATGGCTTTTAAGCGCGCCAAAAGCAACCCAAATTTGGGATGATAAAGGTTATCGCGTTAAAGATGGCCCATTCACACCTGCGGGTATTATGAATTTCATTGGTGGGAACGCAATGATTGCGGGCAAAACCTATGGCAATTATCCTGCGCAAGTTGCGATTTTAAGCTCGGTTTATGAAGGGCTTCAAGTTCCTATGGATGCGGCATTAAGAATTGAAAGCCGATATTTCCTTAAAAACTTTATGAACCCGCAAACCCAATCAATGGTGCGCACTTTATTTGTATCATCACAGGCGCTTACAAAAGGTGCAAACCGCCCGAAAGGCTTTGACAAATATGAAATCAAAAAAGTCACTGTTTTGGGCGCAGGTATGATGGGCGCGGGCATTGCCTATTCACAGGCAATGGTTGGTATTGAAACAATATTAATCGATCAAACCCAAGAAGCCGCAGAAAAAGGTAAAGCGCATTGTGCGGACTTGTTGAAAAAACAAGTTTCACGCCGGAAAATGACCCAAGAAAAAGCGGATGGAGTTTTGGCACTTATTACGGCGACAACTGATTATGATGCCATAAAAAATTCCGATCTTGTTATTGAGGCAGTTTTTGAAAACCGCGAAATCAAAGCCGATGTTACAAAACGTGCCGAGGCGCAACTTGCAACAAACGCGGTATTTGGTTCAAACACTTCAACACTACCAATCACTGGCCTTGCAGAGGCGTCTGTGCGCCCTGATAATTTCATTGGTATTCACTTCTTCTCCCCTGTTGAAAAAATGCCATTGGTTGAAATTATCATGGGTGAAAAAACCACTGATGAGACTTTGGCAAAATCAATTGATTATGTTTTGAAAATCAAGAAAACACCAATCGTTGTTAATGATGCACGTGGTTTCTATACATCGCGCTGCTTCTCAACTTATGTGCAAGAGGGCATCGAAATGCTTGCCGAAGGTTATGCGCCAATTTTAATCGAAAATGTTGGTCGTATGACTGGTATGCCGGTTGCCCCGCTTGCCATGTCGGATGAGGTTGCGCTTGACCTTGCCTATAAAATTC
>CAZKYS010000118.1:0-6979 GCA_964557085.1 uncultured Caulobacteraceae bacterium | reverse complement strand
CACATGGTTTAAAAGGTTTTGCGGTTGATTTAAATCAAATTCCAATGTCTGCCATTGAACGTGTAGATGTTTTGAAAGATGGCGCATCAGCGGTTTACGGTACAGATGCGGTTGGCGGCGTTATAAATTTCATCACCAAAAAAAGCTATAAAGGATTAAACCTACAAGGCTTTGCGGATGTAACTGAAGATGGTGGCGGTAATATATATAGAACAACGATTCTAGGTGGTCTTGGCGACTTAGATGAGGATAATTACAATATATGGGCAACTCTTTCATATACAAAAAATGAAGCTCTAATGGCATATGAGCGTGATTTCGTTAATACCTACCAGCCTGATAGAGGTATTTCAATTGATACGCGTGGCACACCATTTGCAAACATTGTTACTTTTGCAAATTCATTTTTAACAAGCGCAAATACACCTGCAAGTGGCGGTCTGAATGTATTGCGTTTGCCAAATGGTGCAGGTTGTAATTCTGTTGACCGTATGAATAATTATCAAGCGGTATTATGGAATGCATCTGGCAACACATTGGTTTGCGATTATGATACCGGCAAAGCCGCAGCTTTGCAGCAACCTGTTGAAAAATATAATCTAGTTTCTAAAGCATCTTACAGATTTGGTGAACATACTTTGAGTGCTGAGGTTTTGGCGTCAAAATCAAATGCAGAAAAAATTTATTCAGAAGTTCAAATTTCGACTGCAACCTCATTTCCTGTTCTCTATGGCATGAATGCAAACTCGCAATCTACTTATGATAGTTTATTTAATAAAATTGTTGCAGCTTACCCTTCGTTAGGAGTCCCATCTACACAATATGGTAAAGGCTTTGCATTCCGTTGGCGCTGTTTAGAATGTGGGCCACGTGTTGTTGAAACTGAAACAAAAACACAAAGGATATTTGTTGGCCTTGATGGACCATTAGCTGCAGGTTGGAATTATTCAACTGGCGCATCTTATTCTTCTTCTGAGGCGGATTCTTATCTTAGATCTGGTTTCTATTATTCAAATAAAGATACAACTCTTGGTATAAATGCTGGTTTGGCTGATCTTATTAGCTCAGGTTTGTTAAATCCATTCTTGACAACAGGGCAAAGCCAATCTGCGGCAGGTCTTGCAGGTCTTGCATCTGCATCTGCATCTGGGCGTAAGGCATATGGTGGTAAATTCGAACTAAAACAAATTGATGGTAGTGTTTCAGGACCATTGTTTGATTTGTGGGGCGGTATGGCCTATGCGGCACTAGGCTTTGATTTAAGAAATGAAGTTTATACAATTGGTGGCACTGATGCGCCTGCACCTGTATTTTCTTCGCCTGCAACCGAAAATATCAAAATTACCTCTAAAGAACGCAATGTAAATGCTCTCTTTGCTGAGGTAAGTTTGCCTGTTTTGCCAAAAACAGAAATTAATTTAGCGGGCCGTTATGATAGTTATGATGGTTTTGGATCTGTTTTTAATCCAAAGATTTCAGGTAAATACAAAGCTTTAGATAGTTTATTGTTCCGTGCATCTTACGGTACTGGATTTATGGTCCCATCATTTGATAAATTATATGATGTTTCCGATAATCAGCCTTATGGTGGAAATGATATTGTGGATCCTGCAAAATGTCCAACCCTAGTTGTTAGTACTGGAAATTGTGCAGGGGTTCAAAATCTTCGTATTCTTTCAGGTGGAAATGCATCTCTTGAACCAGAGAAATCTAAGCAATATTCTGCTGGTTTGGTTTTTGAACCAGTTAAAGATTATAGTTTAACTCTTGATTGGTGGAAAATTGAGCGAACAGGTACGGTTCAAACGCTTACTATTACTCAATTATTGAATAATTATAGCCTTTTCACTGATAAATTTGTTCGTGATAATCTTGGTAATTTGGCAGCTATTGACAGACGTTACTTAAACGCTGGTGGCACGCTTACTGAAGGTATTGATGTTTCATTACGTGGCCGCGGAACACTTATGGATGGTAAGTGGTTAATGGCTATGGAAGGAACATATTTGATTGATAAACGTTCTAAAGTACTTTCAAGCCAACCATGGGGTCCAAGTGAGGTTGGGAAATATGTTGTATGGGGCGACCTAGGCCTTAAATGGAAGCATAATCTTAGCTTTACATATTCAAAAGGTGACTGGTCAGGATCTTTGTCTCAATTGTATCGTGCTTCATATAAAGACCAAGTGCTTCCTGGTGTTGCAAGTGGCGCATATAAAGCAAGCAATATACAAGAAGATGTTGATGCTTATATTACCTATAATGCGTCTTTAACATATAAAGGGTTTAAAAACTTCACTATTACTGGTGGGATTAAAAACCTTCTTAATACAGACCCACCATTTGCAATTGCTTATGATACAAATACTGGCGCAGGAAGCTCATGGGAGCCGCGTGTTGCCGATCCACGTGGACGCGCTTTCACACTACTTCTTGATTATAAATTCTAATCAAGTGAATACAAAAACCCGCCAAGAAATTGGCGGGTTTTTTGTCGCATTGGAATTATAATAAACAGATATAATAAGACTTTATAAATAATGGAAACGTTAAAAGGGCCCAAAATAAGGGTCAGTAAAATTGTCAAAAATATATGAGTGTGCGCAAGAAGCACTAAAAGATATTATACATGATGGAATTTCGATAATGGTTGGTGGGTTTGGCCTTTGTGGCATTCCCGAAAATCTAATTGCCGAAATTGATAGGTTAAATACACAAAAAATAAATTTGATAGCCATGGATGCAGGCGGGGATGGATTTGGTCTTGAGACTTGGTTTGAAGACCATCAGGTTTCACATTTCATCACTTCTTATGTTGGAACCAATAAACTTGCATCAGCGCAAATGGTGGCTGGAACGTTGGAAGTTGAATTAAGGCCACAAGGCACTTTAGCAGAGGCAATAAGATGCGGCGGGTCAGGTATCCCTGCATTCTATACACGAACAGGATATCAAACAATTGTTGCCGAAGGTAAAGCAATCAAATCTTTTGATGGCCGCGAATATATAGAAGAAACATCCTTAACCGCCGACATAGCTTTAATTAAAGCATATAAAGCCGATGAAGAAGGTAATTTAATATATCGCAAAACTGCGCGAAATTCTAACCCTGATATTGCTACTGCTGGTAAAATTACGATTGCAGAAGTCGAAGAAATTGTGCCGTGCGGAACACTTGATCCCGATTTTATACATACACCTGGGATATATGTTGATAGAATTGTCAAAGGCACCTTTAAAAAACCCATTGAGCATTTATGCTTTAGGGAAAGAAAATAGGGCGCGAAATTCGCGCCCTTTTTGTTTTAACCGTTTAAACCGCGATACTCAATTAAGGCATCAACTTTTGGCGCGCGCCCCCTAAAGGCAATATATAAATCCATTGGGTCCTTGGTTCCGCCCGATGAGAAAATATATTTTTTAAGGCGTTCGGCGGTTTTAACATCATAAACATTGCCTGCTTCTTTGAATGCATTAAATGCATCTGTTTCCAAAACTGCGGCCCAAATGTATGAATAATAGCCCGCAGAATAGCCACCTGAGAATGTATGCTTGAAATATCCGGGGCGATAACGAACAACAATCTCTGGAATTGCGCCAATACCATCAAGAATTTCTTTTTCCCATGCATCGATATCCGATGGTGCAGAATTTTCAATCATGTGCATTTTCATGTCCATAATTGCCGCCATCATATATTCAGAGGTGCGCCAACCTTCGTTAAAGTTTTTAGCCGCAAGGATTTTATCAACCAATGGCTGTGGAATTGGTTTCTTCGTTTGGTAATGAAGCGCAAAACGCCCCAAAATCTCCTGTGTAGGAAGCCAATGTTCCATAATCTGGCTTGGGAATTCCACAAAATCTCTAAGAACATTTGTTCCCGATTGGCTTGGATAATAAACATTTGAAAGCATTCCATGAAGCGCATGACCAAATTCATGGAACAAAGTTTCTGCATCATCCCAACTCAATAATGTTGGTTTGCCTTTTGACGGTTTTGTATAATTACAGACATTGAATACAATTGCTTTTACATCACCAATCAATTTCTGTTGGTCGCGTAAAGATGACATCCATGCACCTGATTGTTTTGATGGGCGTGTATAAAAATCACCATACCAAATCGCAACAGATTTGCCCGCTTTATCGAATACTTCATACGAAACAACATCAGGATGCCAAACTGGCAAATCTTTGCGCGGAACGAATTTTAAACCAAACAAACGACCCGCATTATAATGAATTGCCTTAATCATATTTGATAATTCAAAATATGGTTTGGTTTCACTTTCATCTATATCATATTTTGCTTTGCGAACTTTTTCTGCATAATGCCACCAATCCCAAGATTTTAATTCACCTTGAAGACCCTCTTTTTGTGCCATATCCTGAAGCATTGCACGCTCTTTTTTAGCGGTTGCAAGTGATGCAGTCCAAACCGCATTCATTGTTGCCATCGCATTTTCAGGGTTTTTTGCCATTTTGCTATCAAGTTCATAATGTGCAAATGATTTAAAGCCCATAATTTTTGCGCGTTGTGTGCGTAAATCAACGATTTCTTTGATTAAACCTCTATTATCAGGGCCAAAGGTTGAACCAACTGACATCCAACCTTTTTGAACTTTTTCGCGCAAATCACGGCGGGTTGAATTTGTTAGGAATGGCTCAAATGAAGAGCGCGAAAGTGTAATTGCGCCAAGCGCATCTTTAATATTACGCTCTTTTACAGCAGCTTTTGCGGCATCAATTTGGCTATCATTCAAGCCCGCAAAATCTTCTTCTTTGGTCAGTGGAACATAGAAAGTTGATTGCCCTGCAAGAACATTTTGATCAAATTTAACTTGCTTTTGTGCCAATTGCTCATCAATTTTGGCAATTGCTTCTTTATCTGCTTGTGAAAGCAATGCACCGCCACGAACAAAACTTTTATATTGTGTTTCAACAAGGCGAATTTGATCCGAATTTAATTTAAGCGAATTACGTTTATCATAAATTGCCTTAACTTTGCTAAACAAAGCAGGATCTTGACTTATTGAACTGAAGTGTGCTGATAATTTTGATGACATATCACCTTCAATTTTTTGCAATTCTTCATTTGTGTTTGCGCTTGTAAGGTGGCTAAACACATAAGAAACACGCGTTAAATCAGCGCCTGATTTTTCCATTGCGGTGAATACATTATCAAATGTCGGAACCGCTTTATTATTTGCAATAGCAGCCAATTCAGCTTTATGTGCTTTAAAAGATGCATCAAAAGCTGGAACAAAATGTTGTGGTTTGATTTGTGAAAAAGGTGGCGTGCCAAATGGGGTTTTCCATTCTTGCAATAATGGATTATCGCTCATAACTTTACCTTTAGTTGTTGCAGCAAAGGCATTGGTTACAAAACCAAAACCCGCACTTGCAGATGTAAGACCGACTATTGCCGCTCCGCCTAAAAAACTACGACGACGCATATTTCACTCCTGTAAATATTTTGGCAAAGAATTCCACATTTCATATCGAAAGTCGATGAAAATTACTGTATTATTGCAAAAAATTAAGCATATTTACCAATATTAATAACAAACCAATGTGTTTGGTTTTTTACTTTTGAAATGCTACAAGGACACATGAAACTCAATCAATATCAATTCAATGAAAATGTGCCGATGCGCATAAATAAATATTTGGCGCAAATAGGCGTTTGTTCCCGTCGAAAGGCCGAAGAATTAATCAAAGACGGCCAAATTGAGGTTGATGGTAAAATCATTGATGAACTTGGTTATAAATTACAAGAAAAACAAATCATAAAAATATTAGAAAAAGCCAATAATAATTTAGAGGCTCAATTTTCAATCATATATCATAAGCCTGTTGGTATTGTATCTGGGCAAGCCCAAGAAAATGAAACACCTGCAATTGCAATGATTAAGGATAATAATAAAAGCGGGGAAGGGCCAAATTTTCCAAATAATAAAACTATTCCACCCGTTGGTAGGCTTGATAAAGATAGCCGCGGTCTATTGATTTTATCGGAAGATGGAATTTTAGCACGCAATTTAATTGGTCCAGAATCAAAAATAGAAAAAGAATATATGGTTCGCGTAAAAGGGATAATTAACGAAAGAAAAATAGCTAAATTGCAATTTGGTTTAAGTCTTGATGGTCGCCAATTAAAACGCGCAATTGTTAAACAAATTGGTGATGATTCTTTGAACTTTATACTAAAAGAAGGCCGCAATAGACAAATAAGGCGTATGTGCGCAAAAGTTGGCCTTGAAGTTTATGACTTATACCGAATTCGAGTTGGAAATGTTGAAATTGGTGATTTAAAAGAAGGCTATTGGCGAAATTTAAGCGCAGCAGAAATAAACAAAATCAAATCATAAAATATTTGCGACCTTCTAAAATGTGCGCTATACGCACAATTGTGAGGTTGTTATGATTGATAAAGAATGGTTTAAGCAAAAAATGCGTGATAATAATTTGACCCAAGATGATATGGGGCGAATTATTGGGAAAGATAGATCAACTTTTAGCCGTTTAATATCGGGTGAGTTTGAATTCAAATTCGCATATTTGGATGCAATCGCAAAAGCCTTCAAAACCAATAAAATGGAAATCATGCAACGCGTTGGGCTTTTAGATGATGGTGATTTTATAGATAATAGCCAACAATTTCGGCATATTGAAAGTGCAATTAATGCCTTCAAAAATGGTGAAATGTTAATTGTAACCGATGATTATGACCGCGAAAATGAAGGTGATTTAATCGTAAGCGGTCGCCATTGTACGCCTGAAAAAATGGCATTCATTATTCGTCATACATCTGGAATTGTTTGTGCGCCAATTTCATCGCAAATTGCAAAGCGTTTAAATTTAACACCGATGGTTGCCAATAATGATGCGCCGCATTCAACGGCATTCACAATATCAATTGATGCCAAACATGGCACAACAACAGGTATTTCAGCACAGGAAAGAAATGTTACAATTC
>CAZKYS010000117.1:0-7004 GCA_964557085.1 uncultured Caulobacteraceae bacterium | reverse complement strand
GGGGGGCTGGCAAACATCTTGCTTTTGGGCTTGAAGGCGCTTCATTGGCGCGTTCATATTGTTAAACGCAAGGCTAATATTTTTCCGTCGAAGTTTCACATTACATTTTTTCAAGGTTTTCCCATGCAGATTTTATAACATCATTTGCCGCATTAATTTGCGCCTTTGCCATTTGAAAATCTGGTTCATTTAATGCGTGTGCAATCGCTTTTTTGGTTGCAATGGTTGCGCTTTCTTCATCAAAATCAGCGCCACTTATGATTGCCAGGATTTGTCTTACCTGCCCCAAAACTTCACCTGCATTAATCAAACGGACAATTTCTTCATGCGGCATAAGATTATGTTCACCGATTTTATTAAGGGCATTAATTGTGTTGGCATCAATAATATCAGGATATTCAACCACATATAATAATTGATATGCCTGTGTTAAAAATTCCAAATCAATAATGCCGCCATATTTACGTTTTAAATCCCAATCACCGCGCGGCCTTAGATTATCACGCATTTTTTGGCGCATATTTATTACTTCGGGGATTATTTTCTCTTTATCTTTTAGGTTTTTTAGGTTTTTTTGTGTTGCAACTTTTATTTTTTCACAAAAATCCTTGTCACCTGCGATTGGTGTAAGGCGTGTTAATGCCTGAAATTCCCAAATCCATGCTTCATCTTGATAATAGGTTTCAAATGATGAGAAGCGAACCGCAACCGGGCCCTTTTTGCCTGAAGGGCGTAATTGCATATCAACTTCGTATAATGGCCCTTCCGAAGTTTGCACGCTTAATGCCATAATAAGTTTTTGGGTTATTTTGGCAAAATAGCTTTCGGCACTTAAAGAACGCGCGCCATCAGATTGTTCGACACCATGCGCGGGTTCATAAACTACCATTAAATCCAAATCTGAATCAGCGGCAAGCTCATTACCGCCTAATTTGCCCCAACCACATATTGCGATTTTGCCATCAAATTTGCCATGTGAGTTTTCAACTTCTTTAATTGCCCATGGCAGAAGTGCTTCGATGCAGACTTTGGCAAGATTTGAAAATGAATTTGCCGCCCAACCTGCTTTGGCAAAGCCATGAAGAATATGAAACCCAATTCGAAACGCTTCTTCACGTCTAAAGCGCCTTATAATATCAAGTGCAAATTCAAATTCATTGCATTGACTTAAGGCATCATTCGCCAATTGCCGTAAATCATCAATATTATCAAGATTAAGGCTTTGCGAAAATCTTGGGCTTAGCATTGCATCAAGAATTGCGGGTTTTTTCGCCAAATCCTGTGCAAGGCGATTGCTTAAACCAAGGGTAAGACAGGTTTCACGTAAAATCTGTGGTTCATTTTGGAAAAGCGCCAAGGTTTGCACACCCGCCGACAATCCTGAAATAAAATCATCAAACCTTGCAAAGACTGTATCTGCCTCCCCCGTTTGGGAAATTGCTTCTAATAGATTTGGGGTTATAGCGGTTAGGATTTCGCGCGCCCTTGGGGTTCGTGTTGCCCTAATGCGCCCATGATGCCAACCACGAATTGTTGATGATACTTTGGCTGGGTCATTGAAGCCAAAACCGCGAATGGTTTCCAATGTTTCTTCATCATCTTCAACACCCGTAAAAACCAAAGAGCCAGCAGATGTTGAAAGCGAATCTTGGGCACCAAATAATTCAAAAATATGGGTTTGCACATTTTCACGCACTTGCTTTATTGTGGCATCGAAAACCTGTAGGTTTTCAAAACCTGCCAATGCGGCAACCTTGGCACGTTTTTCAATATTTTGCGGTAAAGAATGGGTTTGCTCATCCTCAAGCATTTGAACACGATGTTCAACATTGCGCAAAAATTCATAACAATTTGTAAGCTCATCACACACATTTGCTTTAACGCGGCCTGCGTCTTTAAGGGCAATAAGTGCATCGAGGGTTTTTATTTGGCGTAAATTCCTGTCTTTACCACCCAATATAAGCTGTTGAGTTTGTGTGAAAAATTCAATTTCACGTATACCACCGCGACCAAGTTTCACATCAAAAACTGGATCATCTAATTCACCTGAACGATTATGGCGATGAATTTGGCGCAAGATTGATGTCACATCTTGAACCGCCGCAAAATCAAGATATTTGCGCCAGATGAATGGTTGCAAATAATCCAAAAACCCTGCTGCATTTTTAAAATCACCTGCAACAACACGCGCCTTAATAAAGGCCGCCCTTTCCCAATTTTGACCGACGCTTTCATAATATTGTTCGGCAAAGCGGGTGGAAACCGCAATTGGCGTTGATGCAGGGTCTGGCCTAAGACGCCAATCAACCCGAAAAACATAATTATCAGCCGTAATTTCTTCTAAAATTCGCGTAACAGCACCGATTAAACGCACACATATTGGAACGCTTTGCCCCTGATAATCTTCATCAAATTCATCGCGTTCAAAAAATGCCGATAAATCCACATCGGATGAATAATTTAATTCCCCTGCCCCATGTTTACCCATTGCAATTATAAAAAGCCCAGGGATTTTATCATTTATAAAGGCGCGCTTATCACGATCTGGCGCATCTTTTTGCGCAATTTCAAGCGCCGATTGAATGGCAATATCGGCAAGGTTGGATAGATTGCCAGTAATGTGCATTAATGGCATTTGTTGCGCCAAATCGGCGCCACTTAGGGTTAAATGGGTGATTGATTTTGCGTGGCGTAAATCACGCATTGCACTATTCATATCAAGATTTGCCGCATTTTTTGCAAGATTTAAGGCATCATCCAAAACAGATTGTGCAGGCCTTGTTTTTAATTCTTCAACGATATTTGGAAATTTTTTGCTTAATCTATCAATATAGGGGGCGATTATTTTTGCATGTTCTATTGATTCAAAAACACTGCCCAAGGCGTTAATTTTAAACATTTATTTGCCTTTATAACAAGATAGTTACATTCAAACCTTTGCCGTTTTCGCTTTCTATACCGTCTTCTAAAATTAAAACGCCATCATGCGCTTCAGCAATTGCATCAGCAAGTGATAGACCGATTCCTGAACCTTGTGTGGTGCGTGCGGCATCAAGACGCTCAAAACGTTTTAAAGCTTTTTCACGAAGCTCTGGCGCAATTCCTGTGCCTGAATCAATTACGGAAATTGCGGTCTTTTTGTTTTGCTTTTTTGCAATTAATTGAACCTTGCCACTTGGTGTGTATTTCATCGCATTATCAAGAAGATTAGTTATTGCCTGCGTCAAAAGTGATTTATCGGCTTCAATTATTAGATTATCTTCAATTTGCGCACTAAATTCCAAATTTTTATCTTCAAAACTATATTCAAAGATTTCCACAATTTCGCCCAATGTTTCGGATAAGTTCATTGTTTCACGAATTGCACCCTGCCCTGCTTCAAGCCTTGAAAGGCGAAGAACGGCGTTAAAAGTGCCAACAATACGGTCAATATCATTAATCGCAACATCCATTGCATCATGCAATTCATCCTTATTTTGGGCATGTATATTGGCATCTTCAAGCTTTACCCTAAGCCGTGTTAGTGGTGAGCGTAAATCATGGGCAATTGCATCGCCAATTGTACGCGATGCCTGAACCAATCTTTCGGTTCTATCAAGCATATTGTTTAAATCATCGGTTAAAGCGTCAAACTCATCACCCGCACCAGTTTTATAGAGATTTACAGGCGCACGAACGCTTAAATCACCTGACATAACTTTTTTGGTGGTTTTTGATAATTCATCCACCCTTTTTGCCGCGCCGCGCGCAGCCATAACACCGCCCAGCATTGCAAATATTAAAACTGCCAAAGACCCCGACCAAACCGCGCCAGTAACACGTTCAGCAACAACAAAACCCGCACCAAGATCACGCCCAACAAAAAGCCCATAACCATCAGAGCCAGCAAGGAATACACCGCGTGCCGAATGATTGCGATTTTCGCCATCTTGACGTGAATAATTAAATCTTGAAGAATAAATCGGGCTATCTTGTAATGGAATGCCTGATTTAGGTCTTTCCACTTTTGACAAATCCATTGGAACGGCATCGATATTGCCACTCATAACCTCACCCAGTGGGGTTATAAGGACATAAAGATTTTCATTTGCTGTTGCGGCACGTTCAATTACGGCAGCGTTTAATGCTTCCACGCCATGGTCGGCCCATATTTTACTTAAGATATTTAATTCCTGTTTGGCCTGCCTATCGGCATCATAGTTTAAAAAACCAAATGACATAACCCAAATATAGGCCAATAAAAGGGTTGCGAAGGTTAAAAACAAAATCGCAAAATTGCGCGCAACTTTGAAAGTTGTTGTCCGCGATACCTCGGCAAAGCGGGCGCGAAACCCTGTTTCGCGCCGCGCAATTCTGCTTTTTAATTTGGCAATTATATTATTGAATTTGCCCAAAATCTCACGCTTCTAGTCTATAACCTGTTCCACGAATTGTGTGTAACATAGGATGGTCAAAGTCTTTATCAATTTTTGAACGCAAACGCGAGATGTGAACATCAATAACATTTGTCTGTGGGTCAAAATGATAATCCCAAACCTTTTCAAGCAACATTGTGCGTGTAACAATCTGCCCACAATTGCGCATTAAATATTCAAGCAATCTAAACTCACGCGGTTGAATATCGATTTTTTTACCAGCACGGAAAACCTTGCGGGTTATCAAATCCATTTCCAAATCGCCAAGTTTTAATAAAGTTGCACGGCTATCTGGGTCAATTCTTTTTCCCAAAACTTCGACACGTGCAACCAATTCAGCGCTTGAATAAGGTTTTGCAAGATAATCATCACCACCTGCTTTCAAGCCTTCGATACGGTGGTCAACCTCACCTAGTGCAGACAAGAATAAGACAGGGGTTGTGATTGCATCTTTGCGAAGGTCGCGCACAACCTCAAGCCCATCTTTACCCGGTAACATTCGGTCAAAGACAAGGACGTCATATTGAAGACTGCGTGCTTTTTCTTCGGCCTCAGTGCCATTGTGTGAAATATCAGCACTATGGCCCGCCTCTTCGAGAGCGCGCGCCATAAAACGCGCGGTATCGACGGCATCTTCTACAACAAGAACTTTCATAATAAATTCCTATTCAATTGGTAGGGTTTGGAAGCCACTACCACCATTTGTAACCACAAAGACGCGAATGAATTTTTTGCCATCTTTTTTCGCTTTGGCAACTTCATCTTTGAATTGTGACGGATTCGTGATTTCAGTGTTATTTACAAGTAGAATTGCATCACCTTCAGATAGGCCCTTTTGTGCCGCCGCAGAGTTTTCATCAACTTTTGTAATTAGAACGCCATTATCATTTGCACCTAATTTCAAACGCGCCTTAGCCGCAGGTGTAAGTGGCGAAAGTGAAAGCCCCATAACATCGGTTGCAACCGGTGCGCTTGATGCACCATTATCATCAACCCCATATTGTGAGATTTCAGCCAATTTCTTTTCATCAGGACGCGCAGCAATAGTAATATTAACAACGCGCTTTTTACCCGCGCCATCAATAACATCCAATTTCACGTTTGACCCAACCGAACTTTCGCCGATTTTGCGGGTTAATTCCGTTGAACTTGCAATTGATTGACCATTAATGCCAACAATAACATCACCGCGTTTCAAACCGCCTTTTGAAGCAGGTGCATTTGGTGTTACCGCGCCAACAACCGCGCCTTTGGCATCTTTGAGGCCATAAGTATCAGCAAGATCATTGTTCAAATCACCGATTGAAACACCAATCCAACCATATTTAACAACGCCATTTTTGATTAAATCATTCACAACTTTTTGCGCAGTATTTGCAGGAACAGCAAAACCGATACCATCATTACCGCCAGAACGCGAAACAATAGCGGTATTAATACCAATCACGCGCCCGGCCATGTCAAATGTTGGGCCACCTGAATTACCAGGATTAATAGGCGCATCAATTTGAATGAAGTTTGAAATATTAGCGCCGCCAACACGTTCACGTCCGATTGCCGAAACAATGCCCGCAGTAGCCGTGCCGCCAAGGCCGAATGGGTTACCAATCGCAACCACCCAATCACCAACACGAACATTAGTATCAGGTTCAAATTGAACGAAACGGAAATTATTGCCTTCAACTTTGATTACAGCAACATCAGTACGTGGGTCACGACCTATAACTTTTGCAGACAATTCACGTCCATCTTTTAAAGTAACAGTGATTTTATCGGCATCTTCAACAACATGATTATTTGTCGCAATATAGCCATCCGCAGAAATAAAGAAGCCAGAGCCAGCACCTTGAACAATGCGCGGCTTTGCATTATCGCCACCGCCAAAGAATTTGCGCCATTCAGGTGGGATTTGCGCCAAATCATCCTCAGATGGGCCTTTTGATTTTTGGCTAACCTCAATTGCAACAACAGCAGGTGATACACGCTCAACTAAATCGGCGAATGATGGCAAATAGGCCGCAGATTTTGGTGCCTCTGCCTTAATTGCCTGAGCCTGTAGATTATGTGGTGACAAGATTTGCCCCGCACCAAATGCCGCAACACCAAGCGCAATTGCCGCTGCACCTGTCATAATTGGGCGTTTTAGAAAACCAAGCTCTTTTTTATTGTTCATTTAAATGCTCCGCTAATGAAGAAACTTCTGCGTTTCAACATTAACAATATGCAACAGCTTTTTTGTTTTTTCTATAGGTGCAACCTTAACATTCAGAAAGTTTTACAGCAAAAATGCTTTATTTTCGAATATTTAGCATTAATTTTTTGTAATTTACGATATTTCTTGTTGCACATATTTATTTAACCATTTAGTTATTTAATCTTTAATTAATTTAACCATTTGGTTTAATATGAATAGTCTTGATAATATTTTTCACGCTTTAAGTGATACAACGCGGCGCGAAATTTTAGCAATGTTAATTGATGGCGAAAAGTCGATTAACGAACTTGCAAAGCCTTTTGAAATGTCGCTTCCGGCAATTTCAAAACATATAAAGGTTTTGGAAAATGCGGGGCTTATATCACGCCGCAAAG
>CAZKYS010000116.1:0-7081 GCA_964557085.1 uncultured Caulobacteraceae bacterium | reverse complement strand
CGTTGTAATTAGTCATGTTTAAAATCCTGCTTTAAAATTATAAGTCTGTAAACGTGAAATAAGCCTGTCATCTTGCCCATATTTACCCTCAAGCGACATGCTAGAATCGCGCCCCTTCAACCAAGGCAGCAACTTCTCAATACGCCCCCAAGTAATCATTTCATTTGTTCGCTCGACGTGGATTGATTTTAGTGACACGCCATAGCCGAAAAATTCGCTGGCATTTGGTTGAACCGTCTTCATTATCGGCCTTTCCAATTCCTGCGATGCAGGAAATGGGCGGTATGTTTCATAATGGTCAACTTCTTCATGCGGAAGAAAATAAACTGCCTTGACGCTTTTAGGCTCGTTTAGGTCATCGAATGTAACAATCATTGGCGTTTTGGTAAGTTTTACATCCCATTTTACCCGCGTATCATTCGAATTTTTAACGACTGTGCCATCTTCATAAGAATTAATTTCATCAATATAATATTGCGGAGTTCCCAAAATTAGGAAAATATATTTCCCTTGCGAGATTTCCAGCGGAATCGCCTCACCCTTTAAGAGGCAATTGCCCGCACCCATCCCGCCTAAAAATGGCATATCACCACGGCAACTTATTCTTTGCACACCTGCGCTTTGAAGCAGTTTGCCATTAACCTCAACATTTAATGTTATTTTTATGTTGCTATTATAATAAATGCCGCATGAAGACAAAAACATCGCCAAAAATGCAAGGCCAATCATTCCTATAGAATTATATTTGATTTTTTGCACAAAAATTTCAAACATTCAAACCGCCAAACAGGCTAAAATTGTATTCACAAATCAGCATTAATATTCATTTTCGGCGCAGATTATCAGGGTTCAAATATTTGGCAATACTATAATTTTATTATTTAATGCTTTTATCCACAATTTTATATTGTCATAGTTTTGAAATATTATTACTTTTATTTAACAAAACTAAATAGTAACCTAATCTTCTTTAAATATAAGGGCCATTTGGTCGGTTAGGGGTTTTAGGAAATAGCTTAGGGCGCTGTGGCTTGTGGTTTGAATTTGAACTTCAACGGGCTGTCCTGATTGAAGTTTGCTTTGCAAATCTTTTGGGATTTTTGTTTTATCAATTCTAAGTCGCGCGCGATAAAAAGTTGCGCCTGTTTTATCATCATTTTCAACATCGGCAGATAATGTATCCACTTTGGCAATTAATTGAGGTGTTGTTCGTGAATCAAATGCCGTAAAGCGAACGTATGCATCACCGCCAATACGTACATTATCAATTTTTTGCGGATCTATTTTTGCATCCACCAGTAAATCATCTTCATTTGGAACGACAATCATCAAAACCTCACCCGGGGCAATAACACCGCCGATGGTGTGAATGTTTAATTGCTGCACCCGCCCCGTGACAGGTGATTTCACCTCAAGACGTGAAGAAGTATCACTTGTTGTCACTGCCTGTTCGCGTAATTGAGAAATTTTTGCATCAGTATCCCTTAGGTCATTTACATTTTCCGCCAAAGCCTCGGCGTCAATTTGGGTTATTGATGCATTTAATTGGGCAATTCGCGAACGCGCCTGTGCAATTGAGGCGTTAAGTTGCGCAATTTGCCCTTCAATTTGCTGCCCCTCACGCTGCACCTGACTTAGGCGTGAAAATGATGCATAACCTAAATCATAAACCTCACGCACACCTTTTAATTCTTGATTCACAAGGGTGTGTTGGCGATTTAGTGCGCTTATTTGTTGCGCAATTCCAGAAATTTCATGATTAGTTTGGCTTATTTGCTCTTTAATTTCTTGTTTCTTTTTTTGTTTAATTTCGGCACGGCTTTGCATATATTTTTGCTCAACCTGTAGGTATTTTATTTTATCGGCATCAATTGCATCATTATTTAACAATGTGGCAGGCGGCAATTTCTCGCGCTCAGCCTCTATTCGTGCTTTGCGGGCGGTAAGTTCGTTTAATTGCTCATTGACAGATTTTTCATTGGCACTTGCGACGGTTTCATCAAGGCGCACAAGTAATTGCCCAGATTGAACTATATCACCTTCATGAACAAGGATTTCGCGAACAATACCCCCTTCCCTGTGCTGGATTTTTTTTGTGTTGGATTCTAAAACAACCCGCCCTTGCGTTACGACCGCACCTGAAATTTGGGCAACACTTCCCCACACAAAAACAAATAAAAAAACAAAAATCACCAGACCAATACCAACCTTACTTTGGTTTTTCATGCCAAAGTAGTTTTCAGGGAGTTTTTCAATTTCTTTCTTTTCCATTTGTACTTCTTTATTATTTACTCGCTGGCGCTAAAACTTTTTTTAGAACTTCATCTTTTGGGCCAAAGGCTTGCTGTTGACCATTTCCTAAAACTAATATTTTATTTGCATGCAACAAAGCCTGCGGCCTGTGTGCAACAATTATTACAATGCCGCCACGCTTTCTTATTTCGCCGATAGAGTTTGCAAGCGCCTGCTCACCTTCTGCGTCAAGCGCCGAATTTGGCTCATCCATTATTATTACAAAAGGGTCGGAATAATATGCCCGTGCAAGCGCGATACGTTGCCTTTGCCCCGCAGATATTCTTGCACCGCGCTGCCCCAAATCAGTATCATAGCCATTGTCAAGGGAGCGAACAAAATTATCAATGCCCGCTAAATTTGCTGCCTTTAGCAATTTATCAGAATCATACTCTGGCAAAAATCTTGTTATATTTTGCGCAGCGCTTCCTGAAAATAAATCAATTGACTGCGGGACATAACCAATAAAGTTCCCAACTTCTTCATCATCCCATTGGCTTAACTCTGAACCATCATAGCGAATAGCACCTTTTGCAATTGGCCATACGCCAACCAGAGCGCGGACCAATGTTGATTTACCACTTCCGCTTGGGCCAATAATACCAATTGCATCGCCTGCCAAAGCCTCAAAATTAATATTATTCAATATTGGTTGCGCAGCACCAGGAATTGTTAAAAATAACGATTGAACCGATAAATTTTTAAAAGGCAAAGGTAATTTAGTTTTTGGATTAGATTTTTCTTCATGAAGCAATTCTTCCAATCGTTTATATGATTGGCGCGCAGATACGAAACTACGCCAATGTGTAATTGCCAACTCTACAGGGGCAAGCGCTTTACCCATAAGAATTGAAGAGGCAATCATTATACCGCCAGTGCCTTTACCAGTGATGACAAGATACGCCCCCAAAGCCAACATAAGCGATTGCAAACTTGTTCTAAAGAATTTTGAAAGCCCGCTATAGATGCTTATTTTATCGCTACTTAATACTAATGCTTCGCCTGAAGATTTACTTTTTTCATACCAAATATTTCTAAGCTGATTTACCATGCCCAATGGCACAATAGTTTCCGCACTAAGCCTGATATTTTCGGCAAAAGAGTTTGTTTCCTGCCCCAGATTATTTGCCTCTGACTGATAAGGTGAAGTCGCCTTATCATTTAGCCAAGTAAGAGCAGCTAAAATAACTATCCCAAGTAAGCCTAGCAAACCAATATATGGATGAAGCATAAATAGGGCGATTTCGTAAATAGGCATCCAAGGCAAATCGAAAAATACGGCTGGGCCACCACTTGCCAGAAATGACCTAATCTGTTCTAAATCTCTAAATGCCATAATTCCTTGAGGCTTATGCCCAGGTAATGACGATTTAATATTTATATCGAAAACACGTTTTCTAAGCAGCAAATCAATATGACGACCAATTCTTGCAAATAGTTTTGACCTAGTTCCCTCTAAGAGCGAGGTTAAGGCGTATAATAAAATAACTAAAATTACTAAAGCTAATAAAGTTGGAATAGAATGGCTTGGGATTACTCTATCATATACTTGAAGCATAAAAATAGAGCCTGCTAGGGTTAGAATATTTATAAAACCACTTAAAATTGCTTGTATAAAAAAGTATTTTCTTGCTTTATTTAAAGCAAGTTCGATGGTTAGATATTCACTAAAATCACCACCAACAGGTATCTCGACACTATCAGACATTTTTTCTTTGCTATTTTTTATTTTAACACCCTCTAAAAAATCAAATATCTTCAAGTAACCCCCGTAAAATAACGACTATTTATACAATTATTATACTAAAAATTATAAAAAATTATTTTGTAGTAAATATTTTTTTATTATAACAATTTATCTTGTAAGAATTTATAAATCATATTGAAAGAGTTTTTTTTCGTATATGTGATTTTTTTTACACTTTTAACTTGATTAATTACAACATTAAAATTAATTGTTCGAAAAATTTCAATTATATTAGATAATAATATATTTTTTCTGCGGTGTTTAAATGAGTTATAAAAAAATATTATCAACTTCTATCATTATACTTAGTGCAACTTTACTAAGTTCCTGCATACAAAATATTAATACAACTGAATTCAAACTTCGCGAAGTTGGTGAACTTATGCGCGCCGAACAGGGGCAAGTTATAACTCAACACGATGTCGTAATTTCAAGTTGGCAACCTATTAACACTGGGTATGGAAACTATTATTCTAGCAAAACCAAGAAATCAGGAAAGAAAAAACGTGGGATTACGTATTTAGTAAAAATGGACCGCACGGGTGAGACTTTATCTATCACGCAATCTGATGATGTTTTTATACAAAATGGTGCACAAGTGTGGGTGCAATTTGGCGAGCGAACTAGAATCCTACCCAAATAGACAATTCAAATGAAATTGTTAAAGAATATAAAATATAAAATCGCATATAAAAATATCGCAGCATTACTCACGGCTTCTTATGTTTCTTTATTTAGCTCAAATGTAGTTGCACAATCTGTTCATGAGTTAGTTGGCAAAGCTTTAGATTATAGCCCATCAATCAAAGCTGAAAAGCTTAGGCTAGATAGTATTCAAGAACAAAAAGTTCAAGCGCTAAATCAAAGAAGGCCTAATATACAACTAAACTCTAGCTACGGGATCTCTTCTTATAATCAATGGATACCGGCAAATAAATCTACTAATTTTAGAAACCAAGGCCTTACACCCGGCAACTTAAGTTTAGTGTTATCACAGCCTATATTTACTGGCGGCAGGGTTGAGTTGGCACTTAGAGAAGGACAGCTTCGTTATGCGCAACAGATAGCGAAAATTTACGCTTTATCTCTAAATGAGGTACAAAAAACTTTAGAGGCTTATGCAAACGTAATTCGCGACAGCAAAATATACGAAATTAGAAGAGATGGTGTAAACAATCTTAATGAGCAATTGAACGCTGCCATTGCTATGAGAAAAGCTGGTTTAGTTAGCCTAACCGATGTTTCACAAGCAGAAACAAGGCTATTGGGCGCAAAAAGTCAATTAGAAATGGCGAAACTCAGACTAACCGCAAGCTGGACAACTCTTGAACGTCACATTGGGGAAACTAATTCCAGTCTGCCCAAAAACAGTATAGTTATGAATATTCCAAATGACTTAAATGAAGCCATTGAACTTGCAATTAAAAATAACTCTGAATTAAAAATTATTCGTTTCAATGAAGATATTACAAGGGCAAGTGCAAAAAAAATTGAGACAGATTATGCCCCAAAACTATCGTTAGATTTGTCAAATACAAGCAACTTTAATATAAACACAAATGGCTACCATACTAACGACACTCAACTAACAGCACGACTTTCAATACCATTATGGAATGGGGGACAAACAAGTTCAAGAATACGTGCAACAATTGCTGAAGCCGATGCATATAGATTTGATGCGCTTGATCAAGAATTACAACTTAAAGAAAAAGCCATAATTGCATGGCAGAACATAGAAGTAGCAAGCAAAAATATCGAATTAAGTGAGAAGCAAGTTAAATCTGCACAGTCTGCGAGCACAGGCGCTAAACTTGAGCTAAAAATAGGAACAAGAACCATTATTGAAGCCCTTAACCAAGAGCAAGAAGTTATGGATGCTCAAATAAATTTAACAAATGCAAAAAATGATTATCTTATTTCATGTATAAATCTAATGGTTTTAATAGGAATAGATCCTACTGGTAATATATCAGAAAAAACTAGATATAATCCTGAATTAGAACCACCAAATATGCTAGATAATAAAAAAGGCATACCAACCAAATGGGAAATGCCATTTGTAAGCCTTTACGAAATTTTATCACCTGTAGATAATGAAGTTAAATACAAATATAACAATCTCAAAAACAGTATTTCAAAAGAAAAATAAGTATAAGTCAAATTAAAAACGCCATACTTAATGAAACACAAATAAAGTTTTTGGGTGCGGGGGCAGGATTTGAACCTGCGGCCTTCAGGTTATGAGACGGATTGCAGTTACTATAACTAATTGTTTTAATGTATTTTTATTTACAAAATCGACCTTAGCGCTCCCAATAGTGCTCCTATCTAGTTCCAAAATCCGACGATTCTTGCTATCAAAATGCATCATAGTTTTGACATTGTTCTGCTTTAATTTCAGTTAACATTTGAATAATTGGAATGAAGTTTTATTTTAAATTAATCTACCATGCTTGTTACGAAGAAATTAATACTTAGCGTTCAATAACCTACAAAAATTATATTTTCCTTCAATTTGGATAACATGCGTTTAAGTTATTAGTTGGGCTTGAAAATACCAACTAATAATTTCTTTTAAGTCTCGCCATTTTGATTGCCTTTTTGTGTTTTTCACTTTATAAACCCTGAAGTAAATATAGGGTCAATTGGAAATTTACAGCATGAAAATCGGTGATATTGCAAACAAAACAGGGTTTAGCATTGAAACAATCCGTTTCTATGAAAAAGTCCCTCTTGATGGCGAATTATTAAGCGAAAATGGAAGTTTCAATTCAATTGCATTAACAGGTGAATCTGTGCCTCGACAAATCAGAAAAGGCGAAAGTCTTTTGGCAGGAATGATAAGTCTTAGCAATGTTATCGAACTAAAGGTTACAAAGAAATTTGCCGATAGTTCAATTTCAAGAATAATTGAATTGGTCGAAAATGCCGCTGCACGAAAAGCGCCAACTGAATTATTTATTCGTAAATTTGCCAAAATTTATACGCCAATCGTGTTCTTTTTGGCGCTTGTTTTGGTAATTTTACCGAAATTTTTTG
>CAZKYS010000115.1:0-7253 GCA_964557085.1 uncultured Caulobacteraceae bacterium | reverse complement strand
TGGAAACAATGGAAAAAATCTATGAACGTTCCAATAAAATTATTGTTGACAATAAAGCAGGTGGGCAGATGATGGTTTTACCGCCCGACCTTTTAAAAGCGCAAACAAAAGTTGAAGGGGGCAAATAATGAATAAAGTGAACCCTATTTTTGTTGTTGGTGGCTTGGCATTATTATTCCTTGCAAGCTCATCGCTTTATACGGTTAAACAGACCCAGCAGGCATTAATTTTACAATTCGGTCAGGCAAAACGTGTTGTAAATATTAATGGTGATGATGCGGGCCTTAAAATCAAAATTCCTTTTACGGAAAATGTAAGGCTTTTTGATAGGCGTGTTTTGGAATTTTCACCTTCTGATAAATCTGAAATTGTTGCCGCAGATCAAGAGCGTTTGGAAGTTCAATCTTTTTTGCGTTGGCGCATTGTTAATCCGCTTCAATTTTATACTGCGGTAAATAATGAAAATAATGCCCGAGATAGGCTTGGCTCTTTATTAGAGGCTTCATTGCGCCGCGTTTTGGGTACGGCAAAATCAACCGATATTATTTCGGGAAAACGTGCCCAATTGATGGAAGCAATCAAAATTGCCCTTAATCAGCAAGCAAAATCATTAGGCATTGAAATTGTTGATGTGCGTATTCGCGCCGCCGATTTACCACAAGCCAATGAAGAACGCGTGTTTCAACGTATGCGCTCCGAGCGTGATCAAGCCGCAGCACAAGTTCGTGCAGATGGTGAGCGAAAAGCACAGGAAATACGCGGTGGCGCCGATAAAGATAGGGCAAAAATTATTGCCGATGCATACGGTCAAGACCCTGACTTCTCTGCCTTTTATCGTTCTATGCAGGCATATGACAAAGCCTTACCAGAGGGGACAAATCTTGTAATTAGCCCCGATAGTGACTTCTTTAGATATTTCAAATCCCGTAAAGGAAATGAATAAAGTAAAAGGCGCCCAATGGGCGCCTTTTTTTCCTGGGGGGACCAGAATGGGAGGAAGAAATTAGTTTTTCGGCGCAGCCATTACGGACATATTGTCTACAATTGACGCGTTACGAGCGCGCTCACCAGCTGGTAGTGAAACAAGACCGCGTGTACGCAAATAACCACGACCACCAGCTGCTTTTTCGCTCAAGAATTCTTGTGCAAATTCTTTAATGCCAGGAACAACACCAATATTTTGCTTTTTGATATAGAAATATAAAGAGCGTGAAACTGGATAAGAGCCATTTGCAATTGAATCAAATGTTGGTGCTTTACCATCGATTGTAGCTGCTTGAACTTTGTCCATATTTTCTTCAAAGAAAGAGAAACCAAAAATACCAAGCATTGATGGGTTGCGTGACAAAGCCTGAACAATCAAATTGTCATTTTCGCCAGCATCTTTCCATGCGCCATCTTCGCGGATTGCGTGTGAAATTGATTTGAATTTTGCTTCGTTATTTGAACGAATATTATCCATTGTTGCAATTGTGCGCGCGCCGCTTTCCATAACGATTTCTAAGAATGCGTCACGTGTGCCAGAGGTTGGTGGTGGGCCCATTACGTTAATAGGAACATTCGGAAGGTTGTGATCAACGTCATACCAAGTTTTAGTTGGATTTGGCACCATTTTTCCATTGATAGGAAGTGTTTTAGCAAGTGCGATATAAATTTGACGTTTTGTCAAATTGAAATCTGCACCATTTTTGCCATTTGCAAGAACGATACCGTCAAAACCGACTTTAACTTGCACAATATCTTTAACGCCATTTCTTTGGCATGATTGGTACTCAGATAATTTGATTGGGCGTGATGCATTGGTAATGTCTGGGAAACCTGCGCCAACACCTTTACAGAAAATCGCCATACCCGCACCAGTGCCAGTTGATTCAACTTTAGGCGTGCAAATAATGAATAAAGTGAACCCTATTTTTGTTGTTGGTGGCTTGGCATTATTATTCCTTGCAAGCTCATCGCTTTATACGGTTAAACAGACCCAGCAGGCATTAATTTTACAATTCGGTCAGGCAAAACGTGTTGTAAATATTAATGGTGATGATGCGGGCCTTAAAATCAAAATTCCTTTTACGGAAAATGTAAGGCTTTTTGATAGGCGTGTTTTGGAATTTTCACCTTCTGATAAATCTGAAATTGTTGCCGCAGATCAAGAGCGTTTGGAAGTTCAATCTTTTTTGCGTTGGCGCATTGTTAATCCGCTTCAATTTTATACTGCGGTAAATAATGAAAATAATGCCCGAGATAGGCTTGGCTCTTTATTAGAGGCTTCATTGCGCCGCGTTTTGGGTACGGCAAAATCAACCGATATTATTTCGGGAAAACGTGCCCAATTGATGGAAGCAATCAAAATTGCCCTTAATCAGCAAGCAAAATCATTAGGCATTGAAATTGTTGATGTGCGTATTCGCGCCGCCGATTTACCACAAGCCAATGAAGAACGCGTGTTTCAACGTATGCGCTCCGAGCGTGATCAAGCCGCAGCACAAGTTCGTGCAGATGGTGAGCGAAAAGCACAGGAAATACGCGGTGGCGCCGATAAAGATAGGGCAAAAATTATTGCCGATGCATACGGTCAAGACCCTGACTTCTCTGCCTTTTATCGTTCTATGCAGGCATATGACAAAGCCTTACCAGAGGGGACAAATCTTGTAATTAGCCCCGATAGTGACTTCTTTAGATATTTCAAATCCCGTAAAGGAAATGAATAAAGTAAAAGGCGCCCAATGGGCGCCTTTTTTTCCTGGGGGGACCAGAATGGGAGGAAGAAATTAGTTTTTCGGCGCAGCCATTACGGACATATTGTCTACAATTGACGCGTTACGAGCGCGCTCACCAGCTGGTAGTGAAACAAGACCGCGTGTACGCAAATAACCACGACCACCAGCTGCTTTTTCGCTCAAGAATTCTTGTGCAAATTCTTTAATGCCAGGAACAACACCAATATTTTGCTTTTTGATATAGAAATATAAAGAGCGTGAAACTGGATAAGAGCCATTTGCAATTGAATCAAATGTTGGTGCTTTACCATCGATTGTAGCTGCTTGAACTTTGTCCATATTTTCTTCAAAGAAAGAGAAACCAAAAATACCAAGCATTGATGGGTTGCGTGACAAAGCCTGAACAATCAAATTGTCATTTTCGCCAGCATCTTTCCATGCGCCATCTTCGCGGATTGCGTGTGAAATTGATTTGAATTTTGCTTCGTTATTTGAACGAATATTATCCATTGTTGCAATTGTGCGCGCGCCGCTTTCCATAACGATTTCTAAGAATGCGTCACGTGTGCCAGAGGTTGGTGGTGGGCCCATTACGTTAATAGGAACATTCGGAAGGTTGTGATCAACGTCATACCAAGTTTTAGTTGGATTTGGCACCATTTTTCCATTGATAGGAAGTGTTTTAGCAAGTGCGATATAAATTTGACGTTTTGTCAAATTGAAATCTGCACCATTTTTGCCATTTGCAAGAACGATACCGTCAAAACCGACTTTAACTTGCACAATATCTTTAACGCCATTTCTTTGGCATGATTGGTACTCAGATAATTTGATTGGGCGTGATGCATTGGTAATGTCTGGGAAACCTGCGCCAACACCTTTACAGAAAATCGCCATACCCGCACCAGTGCCAGTTGATTCAACTTTAGGCGTTGCAAATTTACCGCCTGAAGCAAATTGCTCAGCAACTGCTGAAGAAAAGGGGAATACTGTTGAAGAACCAACAATTGAAATACGGTCACGTGCACCAGCAGCAGTAATTGCCACTGCGCCAATTGCCAAAAGACCAAGGCCAAGAAGTTTAATAGATTTTTTCATTTCAATTTCCTTTAAAAAGAAAAATTAAGCGGACGCCATTTGGCGTCCACAATTTCGTGATTAGAAGTTAAATTGGGTGCGAAGAGTGAATGAATCCACTTTTGCATCTTGGCGATTTGCTGCGCTTGTGCGTTTGAAATCGGTTCTACCATACATTGCGCGGAACATTACAAAGTCAGTTGGCTGCCATACAACACCAAGAGTATATGCATCAGCTTCAGAACCTTTGATACCAGATGAAACAAAGTCAGAGAAATCAAGTCTGTCATAACGGCCAACGATTGCCCATGCGCCATAGCCACCTTCTTGAAGCGGTGAATTTGGTTTGATTGATTTCAATTCGCCGTTTTTAACGTCGTAAGAACGGGTTTCACCAGTAAGGTAATAAGAAGCCTCAATCATGCCACCGTTCAAATTATAATCGGTCATAACATTGCTTACGATTGTTTTTGCTTTGGTAGTTTGCACATCTGCTAAAACAGAGAATGAACCTTTTGCAAAAAAGCCTTCAAGGCCAAAATTATCATCTGTAAGAACATTAGTTGGGCCAACCATCAAGTTTGACGGACCATAATTGTTTTGAACTGCGCGTGCGCCATAGCTGAATTTTGAACCATTATTGCTGTCGCGGTGGCGTGCGTGCGCACCAATAACTAAATAATTGCCACGCTCTGCTTTGAATGCATAATCACCACGAATTTCAGTAAAGCGTGCTTCGGTCAAAGTTGCATTGTCAGTATTGTCAGCTGTATCGCCGTAAATACCACCAACAACCATCCAATTGTCGCCATATTTGCGCGCAACCAAACCAGTATTACGTTTGTCTTGTGCAAAAGCTGCGGTTGCCATGCCACGTTCAGTTGTCAAATGAACTAATGAAGATGTTAGGCCATCTAAAGACGAAGTGAAATAATTTTGACCAACGATGAACTCAAGACCGTTATTGTCATAACCAAGCCATACATCGTTAAACTCTAATGTGCCGCCAGATTTAAAAGTAGTTTCAGCTTTGAATGTGAAAACTTGGTTGAATTTGCCTTCAACGCCCAAACGCATACGGCGTGTTGCAAAACCTGAACCAGTTGTGTCGGCAGTTGTGCCAGAATAATCAGTTTTTTGCGCATAAGCGTCCATCATGTAACGGCCGCGAATACGGAATTGGAATTGACCATCATCAGTGGTCCAACGCGGCGAACCTTTTGTCCAATCAACATTTGTTGTTGGTACTTCTTGCGCCATTGCAGATGTTGCAATCAATGCACCCATAGCAATGCCAAGTAAAATAGTAGATTTTTTTGACATATCGTCCCCTCTCACGGATTGGAAAAACCAATCGTTAACGGGGCATTTAGAATTTGATTATGACATTAGGGTTTCATATTGGTGACATAAAATTGAAAACTACGTAACGAAAATATGACAAAACCCCTGCCAATGTGACAGGGGCTTCATAATCTTTAATATTGATAATTAATTTTGCGGTGCAGCCATAGCAGGCATTGTATTCGCTTTTTGTGCTTCTATCGCAAGATCTTCTGCTTTCAATGGAATCAATCCGCGTGCCGACAAATAGCCTTTTTCACCAGATGCTTTGGCAGACATAAATTCAGCGCTATAGGCTTTAATAGATGGCAAATATCCCAAATTACCTTTTTTAACATAGAAGAATAATGAACGCGACGCAGGATATGAACCATCAAGTATAGTTTTAATATCAGGCACAACATTGTTGATTTTGCTTGATTTCAATTTGTCTTTGTTTTCTTCGTAGAAAGAATAACCAAAAACTCCCAATGCTTGTTTTGAAGATGCAAGTGCTTGAACGATCAAATTGTCATTTTCACCCATATCTTTCCATGCACCATCTTCACGAATTGAAGTTGATGCTTTTTTGAAAGCTTCTTTGTCTTTTCCTTTAAGATCTTTCATGAATGGAACTTCTTCAGCGCCTTTTTCAAGAATCATTTCAGCGAATGCATCGCGTGTTCCTGATGTTGGTGGTGGGCCTAAAACATCAATTTTTGTTTTTGGCAAAGTAGGGTCCACATCACTCCAAAGTTTGTATGGATTATCAACCAATGCGCCATTTACTGGAACTTGCTTTGCCAAAGCCAAATAAAGGTTTTTACGCGAAAGATTGATTTCATCGCCAGTTTTTGAATTGGCAATAACAATACCGTCATAGCCAATTTTAAATTCAACAATTTCTTTTACGCCGTTTTTTTGACATTCATCATATTCGCTTTTTTTCATTGGGCGCGATGCATTAACAATATCAACAGAAGCAGCACCAGAGCCGGCACAGAAAACTTTCATGCCGCCACCTGTGCCTGTTGCTTCTACTTTCGGAACATTACCATTATTTTGTGCGCCAAAAGCTTCGGCTACTGCGCTTGAAAATGGGAATACAGTTGATGAGCCAACAATTGAAATTCTTGTGCGAACTTCATTTGCTTTTTGACCACAAGCGGCCAATGCGATTGCCGCCAATCCTAATGATAGAATAATTTTGCTGCTTTTCATTTTGGCCTCCTTAGCCTTTATTAAAAACCTATTTGGGTTCTAATATTAAAAATTTTAGTTTCACCATTGCCTTGTGGACTGTCAATTACATTTCCTGATTGTAAAATTTGTCCGCGTGTGGCTTTGAACTTTGTAGTTGCAAATGACGAACGTATTATGACCCTTTCAACAGGGTGCCAATTAATTCCAATCGAATAACCATATTCAATTCCGCCGCGATTGCGCCAGCTTGAAATTGGTGCGTTAATTTTGCCAAGATTGCCATCTTGCATATTAAGATAATCAAGGCGTGAAACAATTGAAACCGCGCCAAAACCACCTTTGCCAATTGGGTGAATTGGTTTTACATAATCGGTAAGGCCGCGCACAATATTATATGTTCGGCTTTCTCCCGTAAAAAAAAACGAATTTTCCCAATAAGCGCCATGAAAATTCAAATTACCATCTAAAGTTCGTGCACTAAGGTTTTGGGCTTCAAATTGGCTTGAAAATGGCCCTTTGGCGTAAAATAATTCACCGCCAATTGTTGCATCGCTTTTGGCAATTGAACCTGTTTGCAATAATTGTGTGCCAATTGGCATTTGAATTGGGCGCGAAGAATAAGAATAAAACCCATCATCTGCGCGGTTTCTTAAGCGTAATAATGCGCCAAAATGCAAAATCTCATTCTTATTATTAATTGGCGCATAGGTTGTGCGCATTTGAAAATAGCGTTGGGCAGAAAAATATCTATTGGATGGAAGATTTATTGAACCACCATAAACACCCGCACTTAATTGCCAATTTTTTCCATATTTGCGCATGGCAATGCCAACATTTCGCGGCGCCATTGCAAAGGCATTGGTAATTAATGAACGATTGGCAAATTGAATTACTGCCGAAGAATTCTGACCGTCCAATGAATTTGTTTGGTGG
>CAZKYS010000114.1:0-7356 GCA_964557085.1 uncultured Caulobacteraceae bacterium | reverse complement strand
TTAGCCCAACAATTAAATGTTGAGGTAATTTCAAATAACATCGCCAACATGAGCACTACCGGCTTTAAACGCCAACGGGCCGAATTTCAGGATTTGATTTATCAAAACCTTGAACGCCCAGGTGCATCAACATCTGATGCGGGCAATATTGACCCAACAGGCGTACAAGTTGGTTATGGTGTTAAAACAGGTTCGGTTTATCGTATTACTGAACAAGGTTCGATGACGCGCACGGATAATCATTATGATTTGGCAATTAATGGTCGTGGCTATTTTCAAATTCTAATGCCAGATGGAAGAACGGCCTATACGCGCGCGGGTAATTTTTCATCTTCACCAACTGGTCAAATTGTTACCGAAGATGGTTATGTCGTTCAACCTGAAATTCAAATCCCTGAAAATGCGTTGGATTTTTCAATTTCACCATCAGGAAATGTTCAAGCCCTTTTACCTGGACAAACCGCACCGCAGGATTTGGGGCAATTAACATTGGCAACTTTTGTCAATCCAGCAGGTCTTGAAGCATTGGGTGACAATTTGCTTGTTGAAACCGCCGCTTCTGGCCCTGCAACAGTTGGTAATCCTGGCTCTACTGGCTTTGGTAGCGTGAATCAAAACTATGTTGAGGCGTCAAACGTGAACCCAGTGACCGAAATTTCAGCACTAATTATGGCACAGCGTGCATATGAAATGAATTCAAAAGTTATCAATGCCACAGATGAAATGATGCAAAATACTTCTCAGATTTTAAGATAGGCTAAAAATGAATTGGTATGTTTCGCGTGAAAAATTTGGGCCATTAATTTGGTTTATTCTTGCTGGCTTTTTGGCATTTACGCAAATCAATAGCGCGCGTGCAGATGGCCTTATTTTACGCGAAAACCCTGTTGCAAGTGGAAGCCATATTTTAATCGGTGATATATTTGATAATGCAGGTAATGCCGCAAGCAGACCACTTGCAATTGCGCCAAATACCAATCAAAAAATCGTGTTTAATACTGATGCATTAAGGGCACGACTTGGTTCATATGGTTTAAAATGGCAAGCACCAAAAGATTTGAAACAAATTGAAGTATTTGGCTTTGAAAGTGCAATTTCAAATACAATGCCAATTGGCTCAGTTAATAAATCAAATGGCGAAATTCCAGTTTTAAATCGCGATATAAAACGTGATGAAACAATTACTTATGATATGATTTCTTATGTTGAAGCTAATAATGCAAGTAATAATGTAGTTTCTGATCCTGCCCGTCTTATTGGTTCGCGCGCTAAAATTGCGCTTAAGGCCAATACACCAATTAAAAATAATGAAATTGGTGAAGCATTAATGGTCAAAAAAGGCGGCAATGTTCTTTTAGTTCATCAAATTGGCGGCCTTAAAATTACATTACAAGCCAAATCTTTAGATGATGGTTCAACGGGATCAAAAATTCGCGTTGTAAACGTTCAAAGTAACAAAATTTTTGACGCAATTGTCGATGGCGATGGCATTGCCCATAGCCTTGGAATTAATAATCAAACCCTTGCAGCCCGATAGGTGAAACATGAGAAAAATTATAAATAAAACGGCAATATTTGGCGCGCTTGGAATTTGTTTTATCGGTTTTGGTGGATGCGCGGGGACGCTTGAAGAAGTAAAAAATGCTGGGCGTCCCCCCGCACTTTCACCAATTGAAGACCCTGCCTA
Source organism: uncultured Caulobacteraceae bacterium (assembly GCA_964557085.1). Taxonomy (GTDB): domain Bacteria; phylum Pseudomonadota; class Alphaproteobacteria; order Caulobacterales; family Aquidulcibacteraceae; genus Pseudaquidulcibacter. Next base: position 5,669 of record CAZKYS010000114.1, on the reverse strand, counting down.
TGCTGCCACTGGGCGTCATCAAATTGTGATGCCAATGCCGCAAGATTATTCACGCGCCACAGCGTCAAATTCATTATGGCAGGCAGGAAAGCAAACTTTCTTTTCCGACCCGCGCGCCTCACGCGTTGGCGATATTCTTACTGTGAATATTGAAATTGATGAAAAGGCACAATTGAACGATTCATCAACCCGCACACGTTCAGGTAAGCAATCGGGCGGTGTTTCACATTTCTTTGGACTTGAACAAATACCGGGTAAAATTTTGCCATCTGGTTTTGACCCTGCCAATATGATTGGAACAACAACATCGGGCGATTTTGCTGGTTCTGGTCAAGTTAATCGCCAAGAAAAAGTAAAACTAACTGTTGCGGCAATGGTTTCACAGGTTCTTCCAAATGGCAATTTGGTTGTTGCAGGGCGTCAAGAGGTGCGAATTAACAATGAAATCCGTGAATTAATGGTTTCAGGCATTGTTCGACCACAAGATATAAGCGCAGCTAACATGGTTCAACACACCCAAATGGCAGAAGCACGCATTTCATACGGCGGACGCGGCATGATATCAAACTACCAATCCCCCCCAAAAGGCCAACAAATCTTGGGTGCAATAAGTCCGTTTTAAAAAACATTAAGTACTTGTGCTAAGTTGCAAACTTTTTCGTTTTATAAAGCGCGAAATTGCGCCCATTCCGCCAAAATTGATACAATTATTAAAAATAAATACCAATTGACCTGGCATAAAGACTACACCAGGCTGCCAGTATTTTTTAAATTCCTTAAGGCCTGGAACTAATAAACTCATATTAAAAACGAGCTGTAAAATCATAATATTGAGTATATCTTTGCCCATATTTTTGATGTCTTTTTCAATTTCATCAATATCCAATACTTCACAAGAGCGGAAATTTGATACAAATAACTGAAGCAATAAAAAAATAACAAATTCAACAACAATAATTCCACTCATGATAGAATTGATTATAAGTTGAAGTTTTTGGCCTAAAATAAAAATAATTGTATACAATATACCATATAGCCAATAATAAGTTTTGGCTTTTTCTATATCTGTTTTGTTCTTAAATTTATTTATAAACATAATACATTAACTTAGTGCTTTTATAAATTTGTTGTCAACAATAATTATTATTCAAACAGAAAAGGCTCAAGCAAAGCTTGAGCCTTTTCTAATAATGTCAATAATTTGGCGAGGCTTTGCCTTGTCAAATTATTGCCGAATTGAATCCAAATTGCTAAGCGAGCGCAGCGAGGGCGGCAATTTGAGGTCTCTACTCATCCCTATGAACACGTTCCGATTTTTCATGGCGTTCTTGGGCTTCTAGGGATAGGGTGGCAATTGGGCGGGCAATAAGGCGACCCAAAGCAATTGGCTCACCAGTTTCTTCGCAATAGCCATATTCACCATCAGAAATGCGTTTCAAAGCTTCATCAATTTTTGCAATCAATTTACGCTGACGATCACGCGTTCTTAATTCAAGACCTTTTTCCGTTTCAGAAGACGCACGATCAATTGAATCAGGCAAAGAAATTGAATCAGTTTGAAGATGTGAAATTGTATTATAGCTGTCGGCGATAATATCAGCTTTCCATTTTTCCAATTTAACGCGGAAGAATTGTAACTGACGCTCATTCATAAATGGTTCGTCTTCGGTTGGGATATAATTCCCCAACTCCTCATCCATTTTTTGAATAGCGGCAATACTAGGTGAGAAGTTTAGTTCAGTGGCTGGCGAATTCATTTTACCCCCAAATATCTCAAAAAAGAAAGTGTCTCAAAAAGGTGCGAACAGCATCCATAGTTTTAGAATCACAATTCTAATTGCAAATTTTGTGCCCTCTATAACGAGTGACATGCATATCTTCAAACCGCTTATGCTGTAATTCATGCTAAATGCAATATTTACTATGAATTGACCATGAACACGCACAAAAATCGCGCTTTTATAGGCAATATTGATAGATTTTACGAAAAATATTCTAAAAATTAAAAAGCGCGTTCAAGCTTTGCCAGCTCAACTGCGGCGCGTTGCTCTATGGCTTGAAGGACATTTTGCAATTCTGGGTCATCAATATCATCAAGTCCGCCGTTTAAATTAGCCTTTAGATTTGCAAGATGCGATGGATTAAGGCTTCCGGTTAGGCTTGCGATTTTAATTTCTTCAAGATTGTCCAATAAATCATTTGCACGTTTAGTAAGGCGCTTTTTCTTCTCTTCTTTAGTTTCTGGCATCGCCTGAAGGGCAAGCAAAGAGCCAACATTTACCATTGCCTGTGTTGAAGACACAGGGCGCGCAAATTGCTGTTGTGCGATTTCTTGGGATGGAATTGAAAAGCCAGGCGCAACAACACGCTCTGCACGGCGATGCGCAGCTTGGGTTGATGATGATGGACCTTCTACTTTCATTTATATTTCCCTTTAATAATATTGCACTAACATGGTTAATAGTGCTTTAACATTTATAGATTTTACGGCACGGTAAATATTGCCTAATTAGGCATTTAGGGAAAGTCACTTAACTTTTTTTGTTGTTATTTTTCAATATGTTAACCGCCAAAAACTTGGCATGAATTTCGCATTATAAAATATGATGAGAAATTATATGAAAAAAGCGGCAAAAATTGCATTCCAATCTTTATTGGTTTTAGTGACATTTATTGGCTTCGTGCCATTAAATGCCAATGCGCAGTCGCGTATCAAAGATTTGGTATCGGTTGAAGGCGTTCGCGAAAACCAATTGGTTGGTTATGGTATTGTTGTGGGCCTTCAAGGCACAGGTGATGGTTTGCGTAATTCGCCATTCACGCGTCAAACTCTGGATGCAATGTTAGAACGCATGGGCGTTAATACACGCGACAGCCAAGTTCAAACTAAAAACGTTGCCGCCGTTATGGTTACCGCCACCCTTCCCCCATTTGCAACCCAAGGAACCAAACTTGATGTTACCGTGTCTGCAATGGGTGATGCCAAAAGTCTTGCAGGTGGAACATTAGTTGTTACCCCACTAACAGGCGCAGATGGGCAAGTTTATGCTGTTGCCCAAGGGCAGCTTACAATTGGCGGTTTTGAAGCAACTGGCAAATCAGGATCCACAATTTCAAAAGGTGTTACAACCAATGGACGCATTGCAAATGGTGCAATGATTGAGCGTGAAATCCGCTTTGACCTTGCCAATATGACCGAACTTCGCCTTGCGCTTCGTAACCCTGATTTTACAACCGCAAAACGCATTGCGCAGGCTATTAATGAAAACCTTGGTGTTCGCGCAGCAAATGTTGATAATCCATCAAATGTGGTTTTGACAAAGCCAATTGGCTATCCTGGGGATATGGTTGGCCTTATTTCACGGGTTGAGCGCCTTACCGTTGTTCCTGATCAAGTTGCCAAAGTTATTGTTGATGAATCAACTGGCATTGTTGTTATGGGTGATAATGTGCGGGTTTCAACCGTTGCCGTTGCCCAAGGCAATTTAACAATTTCGGTTCAAGAAGACCCATTCGTTTCCCAACCTGCCCCATTCTCACAGGGTAAAACCGTTGAGGGTTCAAAATCATCGGTGAAAGTTGACGAAGAACAGGGTAATTTATTGATGGTTAAAGGCGGTGTTCCATTAAAAGATTTGGTAACAGGCCTTAATAATCTTGGCGTTAATCCGCGTGATTTAATTCAAATTCTGCAAGCTTTGAAAGCGTCTGGCGCACTACAAGCTGATATAGAGGTAATGTGATGAATAACACAGGCATAAGCAATAATATTATTGCCCAAACTCTTGGTTCAATCGGCAATAAAACAAGCACGGAGCTTGATAAAGTTGCCAAAGAATTCGAACAAATGACATTATCCCAATTATTGGCCTATACCGACACAGATAATGATAGTTCAGATTCAATGTTTGGCGGCGGCGCAGGCGAGCGCGCGTTTAAACCATTCCTATATGACGAATATGCCAAAGGCTTCACCCAAGCAGGCGGTATTGGCATAAGTGACGCGGTAAAACGTGAAATGATAAAAATTCAAGAAATGGCGAAAAACGCATTCGCAAATGGGGGGCAATAATGGCAATTCTTGCAAATAATGCCACTGATTTAGTTGAACAAATGATATTGCTTACTAAACGCCTTGCCGAAATTGCGGATGCGCAGGTCAATATGTTTTCGCCAAATGACATTGAAGAATATACAAAAATGAATGACGAAGCCTCAAGGCTTGCGGCAACTTATACGATTGAATGCAATCGTATTGCTAGTAATCCTGACATCCTTAATGGCCTTGATGTTCATTTGAAAGAAACACTAAAAAAAGAAACCAAAAAATTTCGCGAAATCTTGGCAGCGCACGAAGATGCAATCGAACGCGGCAAAACCCTTTCCGAAGGCCTTGTTAAAGCCATCGCAACCGAGGCCGCAAACGCACGCCCAACCCCACAAGCCTATGCACCATCTTTGCGCGGCATAGAAGGGCCAAAGCGCGATACATCGGCAATTGCATTGGATAGAAGGGCGTAGGTATCCCTTACCCCTAAAATATCACGCTTCGCGTGAAACCTTTTAGGGGTAGTTTCAATTAGAGATAAATTTTTAAAAATCGTGGTTTTTAAAAATTTATCGCTTTATTTCTTTAGTTTTCAAATTTACAATCTTGAAGCCAAAAATGATCACGGAATTGGTCAAATTTCCAGAATGTTCCGGTCATTTTTATTCTGTCTTTTTTGCGCAACGACAAAGCCTTGGCATTTTGACCTTTGGCGGCATAACATGAAATTCCAACATATGTTGTTGGCGCATTATGCAGCTTGAATGTTTCGCTTGATGCGTCAGGCGTAATGAATGCAACACGATATTGGTCGCCATCTTTAATTACATAATCCATACGCCCAGTTAAGGTGAACACTTTATTCTTATATCTTTGTTCGATAATTGATTCATTTTCTTGGGCTTCATAAGCCAAAGTTCGTGAAAAGCTTTCTGCATCAACTTTTGTGGCGGCATTTACAACACCAATTTTTTCAGAACCTTTAGCCGCTAACTTACCCTCTTTGCCAGTTTTAACCCCTGATAAGGTTGAGCACATAAATTTGCGCAAATCATCAGTTTTTAGAAAAACACCTTTTGCAGGTTTAATTGTCATACCAATTCTAACAATCGTGCCTTCATTTGTAACATCATAAGTTACGGGGATCGCGCGTTTTATGCTTGTTGCAGGTTCTTCAACCATTAATGAGCCTTCTTTTGGTTCATCAATAATAATTGTCATATTATCTTTTATAGAGATTGCCTTTAATTGCGCATAGGCATCAGAAACAGAAACGTCGCTTAATGAAACACTTGTTTTATAATCGACACCAACAAAAGGATTTCCAGCTTTAACGAAATTTTCTTCGCACTGTCCTGCAAAAGCATTGCCAGCAATTAATAATAATGGAATTGGGGAATATTTTAAAATTTTCATTTCTCACCTTAGAAAAAATAATTTTGTTTTGAATGACTAATTGATAAAAAATTATGTTCAAAATATGGAATTTTTTTACCAATTTAACGACAACGTAAAAATATGCAATCATTAAACATATTTTTTGAGGTGATAAACAGCTTTAATATTGAAATTGAAAAAGCTATCATATTTTTATGAAAACCCCTGACGCGATTAAGACCTC
>CAZKYS010000113.1:0-7411 GCA_964557085.1 uncultured Caulobacteraceae bacterium | reverse complement strand
ACAGCCAATGATGCAATCGCGGCGATTTGCCAATTCCTTGTTTGCGAAATGTAAGAGCCATAGCGTTCATTCCATTCTCGTCGTGCCGATAAATATGGATTGGTCTGTTCATCGGAATTGGGTATTGCCGAGGCTATATTTGGGTTTCTTGCTTTGCTATGAAACATGATCATTACCTTTCGCTTAGTTGGGTTTTAATTATTCAATTGCTTCACTTTCGTATTTTCACTTTAGTTTGGGTTCGGGTTTGGTTTGTAGCACTTCTAATCGGCCTCGATTGAATTCTCCTCTTGCGGTTTCTCTTGTGATTGGGTTATTAATTGGGTTTGAATTGGGCCAGAAGTACCACCAGTGGCAGCATCATTGGCGATTTGCGATTGTTGCAATTGGCTTGTCTGATTATCCATATCGGCAGACATGCGACCACCCATTGTGCCGTAGCCCATATGTTGACCGCTCAAACGTGATCCAATATCTGCCATTGCCGCTTTAGCTAAGTTACCAGTTGCCATGGCCGCTGTGGTCATAAATTGTGAAGCTGTGCCTTGAGGTGCAGTCTCAGAATTAGATGAGGATTTTAATTGCTCACTTGCTAATTTGCCTGCGCTATTTGCGGCCATGCCAGCACCCGCAATAGCTTCACCTGCTGAACTTAGTGCCGCCGCAGCTCCAGCACCGCCTGCAGCAATGCCACCCATTGCACCAACCAATGCGCCGCCACCTGTGAAAGTTGCACCACTTATAACTGCTTGCACCATATCAGGAATTATTTTGACTAAGGCGAGCATTACAACCGCAAAGCCAAGCATAATGATGGCATCATTAATATCATCAATCCCCGCGTTGGCTAAATCAGAAAATAAAGTTTGCCCGACACCAACAATGATTTGCATCACAAAGAGTTTTGCGCCAACCCCAATCACACCGATTATAGCTTTATAAGCAACATCTTTAGTCCAGCGCGAACCTGCAAACCCAAGGAATAGAACTGACATGGTTGAAATTCCCCATGCAGCCACTAAAGTCATAATCATCATTGCGACGATTAGTGCAAAGACCACCATGGTCACGATGGCAGTTATGCCGATCACAATGCTGTCCGCAATTTCGGTGAGCGTCATTTTATCAAGCATCGCCTGACCAACACTCATTCCAGAATTGAAAATATCAGCGGGGCTAAGGCCCGCACTTCCACCAACTGAACTTGCAGCTCCGCCACCAGCTTGCCCAAAACTTTGCACGATAATATTGCCAAGATTTGCGCCATTTTGGATTATGAATAATCCTATGCCGATAAATAAGATTTGTTGAACAAGTGCGGCAGCAACGTCACCAAGATCGCCGCGCTTAAATGCAATTGAAATCATAGCATAGCTAAATTCGATACCAGCCAAGATCATGAAGAGGTTTCTCGCATAGCCCAATAATGCGCCTTGCATGCCTTGAAATTTTGCTTGAAATAAATCAGGCACAGCATTTAAAACTTCGGGTGAAACGGTTGCAGCATTGGCAAAGTTTGGAATAAAGGCAAGTGCAACCATATTGCCAATTATCAAATATGCGCTAATTGCCCTTATATTTTGTTCCATTAATATCTCTTTCCACCAGTGGTTTTGAACTCACGAGATTTATGAAGACGACCGCTTGCGGCAGCTTTGACATCGGCTTGGTCTTGTTGGCTTGCATACCAATTGGCTTGCATTTGAGTTTGCAACATCATTAATTGGCGTAGTTTTTGGGTCTGCCTTATGCTTTGCGCCGCCATTTGATTGCCCACTTGTGCCGCTTGCATGCGCCCTTGGGCACTATTGCCCATAGCTTCTAATTGGCGCATCAACGCATCTTCATCATCCATTTGACTATTTTGCATTCCAAGAGCCGCCATAGTGGCTTGAATAGAAGAATTGGTTTCATTGCTCCATTGATTATATTTTCCGGTAATGGAAGTTGAACCGCTTCCAGAGTAAGCACTATAGCCTTGGTATCTTTGGCGAATTTGCTGTTCAATATTATTTCCTTGATAGGACAAAGATTGAACATTATTCATTAATTGATTGACGCGATTGATGTTTTGCATTGTTTGCCCCCATTGTTGGGCAGGCAAGGTCGCAGTGTTCACCACCATATCATTCAATTGTTGTTGCGCGATTTGCAGTTGTTGCAATTGGCGGTTTAATTGATCAATTAGACGTGCAACCGCTGTTGGGTCAAAAACTATTGACCCGATGGCATGTGCTTTAGTTGGAGCAAATTCGGGGATTGCAATTCCCAACGCCGCCATAAGGCTTATTGCTGAAACGAAAATATGGCGCTTTGAATTTATCTTTTTAGAAGTTTTCATAATTTCACATTCCTTTCCTTTAACCATTGATATGGCCAATCATCGCCATATCTTTGCGACAACTCACGTACGCGTGATAATTGTTCTTTGTCGGAGACACCGACGAATGAAAGCGCAATTGGTCCTAAATTAAGGTCGAATAATCTGCGTCCTTCGGGTGATACGAAATAATAATGTTTCTTCTTGGTGGCATTGCGAATAATCTCGATTTGCGCATCATTCATGCCGAATGTTTTATAAAGGTCGCGCGGACCAATAATGTTTTCAGTGCCCGATTTATCGGCTTCTTCATTGGGAAGCAGAATTTTAGTAGGGCAGGCTTCGAGCAAGACATCTAAAATCCCTGATTTGACCGCATCCGATAGTGATTGAGTTGCCAAGACCACCACGCAATTGGCTTTGCGTAAAACTTTAAGCCATTCACGGATTTTCTCACGAAATGTTGGATGACCTAGCATGACCCAGGCTTCGTCCAAGATTAACATGGCTGGCGAGCCATTAAGGGAGCGTTCAAAGCGTCTGAATAAATAGAGTAAAACCGGAATTAGGCTTTTCTCGCCCATGCCCATTAATTCTTCAATTTCAAAAACTGAAAACAAGCTATTTGCTAATTCATCTTTGTCATTATCAAGCAAGCGCCCCATTGAGCCTTGCAAAGTATAAAAACTAAGAGCCGAGCGAATTTCTTCGTCTTGCACGGTTGCCAGAAAATCTGTCATCGTTCGCCCATGAGGTGACGGATTGCCAAATTCATCTTGATTAGCGCGCATTAATTTTATGGCGCGATAAATGGCTTCTCTTTGGTTGGGACTTGGTGGGCGATTGGTTTGCAATTCAAAAAGTGTTGCTAACCAATCATTTGCCCAAGAAACATCATTTTCATTGTCCAAATGAGCAAGTGGGCACATGCCAATATGATTATGGTCTCCCGCGATATCATAATGCTTTCCTCCTGTTGCTAAAACCAATGGCATCATTGATCGGCCTTTATCAAAGGCGGTAATTCTGGCTTTGGGATAACGGCGAAATTGTGCGGCGATTAAGCCAAGAAGCGTCGATTTACCCGCACCTGTCGGTCCAAAAATTAATGTATGCCCAACATCGCCAACATGAAGGTTCAAGCGAAATGGTGTCGTGCCCGAAGTCGCAGCATGAAGTAAGGGGGGTGAATTGGTTGGATAGAAAGGGCAGGGGTTGTTTTCACGTCCTGCCCAAACCGACGACATTGGCACTAAATCAGTAAGTGATAGAGTGTGAAGGAATGGTCGTCTAATGTTTGGGATAGGATGACCAGGAATTGAGCCAAGATAGGCTTCCATTGCATTGACGGTTTCAATTCTTGCTGAAAAGCCTTCACGTCTGATTTGCTTAGCCACTAATCTTGCATTCTCAAGCGCGATTTCAGAGGATTTGGCATAGACCACCACAACTGGCGTGTAATAGCCATAAAGCACCACGCCGCTATTAGCGTCAGCAATCGCGCCTTCGGATTCACGTTGCATCATTAGTGCATCTTCATCGATTACCCCGCCTTCGGTGCGAAACATTTGCGCCCAAAAACCACGCACCTTTTGCTTCCATTGGCGGCGATATTTATTAAGCTCTATTACCGCTTCATATTGCTCGAGATAGATAAAGCGTGAAGACCAGCGATAGGTAATTGGAAGATGATCTAATATATCGAGAATGCCGACATATGATTCCGCAGGGAAGCCGTCGATTGCCACACAAGCTATGAAATTTTCACCGATTTTTGGAGTATCGCCAACATAGGTTTCGACATTGCCGACATAAGAATCCATATACATGGGAATGGGTGGGATATTGACGGGATTTAATTCGCCAGTCAGGCAGAATTGTAGATAATTTACTAAATCATCGCGTAAATGTTTGCGACCATTTTCATCCTCAAGTTCAAAACTCTTCATGCGGCGCAATGATAGATAATTACCCAATCTATCATGCATTTCATTGATAGCTTTTTTGAATTGATCAAGGATTTTGGAAGCGGGCGAAATCCCCTTTAGGTTTTCTTCTTCATCATAAAGATAATCTTGGATTTTGCTGTCACGCCTAAGGGGTGGCGTATACATCAAAATAAGCACATATTCGCTTTCAAAATGTTCGCCTTCAGTCATAAAATGTTGACGACGCTCTTCATCAATTAGTTCAGAGATTTTATCTGGAAATGAAGAACGATAAGCGGCAGGATAGCCTTCAGCAGGCAATCTAATTGCATCATGCCAAGTTACCCAGCCCGAACCCAATTGGCACATAGCGGCACTTATGCGCGCTGAAATATAATTTTTCTCTTCAGGTGTGGCACTGGCTAAATCTGAACCGCGATAATAAAAGCCAGCCATAAGTGAGCCGTCTTTGCCCAAGACAATCCCATCATCTATAAGGGCCGCCCAATTTAATAAATCTGGCATACCTTTGGCAGTTTCTTGGAATTGCTTGATTGCTAACATTGTCGCCTCACTTTTATGAAATGGCTATTTATGAAAGTCCTATTTTTGAAAGGGCTTTGACCTCGCTGGGTAATATCCTTGGTATTTGATGCTTCGCAGATATATTTCGCTCATTTGCGGATCAGCTTTTGCCATTTGCCTGAGGGCGGCAATTGAGCCAAACCAAATTATGATTGCGGCAATGGCCGTAAACCAATTAAGTGCAGAGAATATAAGTGCGAAGCAAATTAGGGCGGCTAGTAAAACTAGCTTGCGCTCCCCGCCCGCTATTAAATTCGGACGGTTCAATGCGCGTGAGAGTGGGGTTTTACGTAGGCTCATTTTTAGCCTGCAAAGATACCAATGATGCTATTGGCACCAACGATTACTGAAACCACCAACACAATGAAAACCATGGTTCTGGCGAAGCCATTAATCTCGCCACCCCAGATTAGAGTTGCGCCAGCCGCAACAATGGCGATGATTGAAATGCCCATTGCAACTGGGCCTGAAATTGATTGGCGAACTTGTTGGAGGGGGGATTCCCAAGGAAGTGCGAAGGCCGCACTTGCAATAAATATTGAAGCTATAAAAGCGACCATAAGATTGAACGCAAAGTTCAACATTCGGTGACTTTGAAGAAATTGGGAAATTTGATTTACATAAATATTCACTCTTTTCATATTCGAAGCTCCTATTCACAAGTTCGATTTAAATGGGTTCTATGTCATAGCCATTCGCGCTAAACCCTTTCACACGAATTACTTCTTTCACGCGCCGACCTTCTTTGGTTTTGGCGATAGAAATTATGATATTAATTGCCTCGGCGATTACGCTTGGCATTGGGGTGGAAGAGACTTCAGCAATCAAAGCTTCTATTCGCGTCAGTCCAGATTTTGCGTCATTGGAGTGGACTGTAGCGACACCACCTGCGTGGCCTGTGTTCCAAGCCTTTAGAAGCGATAGCGCTTCACCGCCGCGAACTTCGCCGACTAATATTCGGTCAGGACGCAGGCGCATTGTGGCTTTGAGAAGACGCAACATATCGACATTGGAATTTGCGCGTAATATCACCTTATTGGGTGAGCGGCATTGGATTTCGGCTGTGTCTTCTATGATGATTAAACGATCTTCGGGTACGACTTCAGCCATATAGTCGATGATGGCATTGGTAAGCGTGGTTTTGCCTGTACCTGTGCCACCAACGACTAGGATGTTTAGTTTATTGATAACCGCCTGTTTGATTACTTCGGCTTGGGCGCCAGTCATAATATTGGTTTCAACATAATCAGCCAGAGTGAAAATGCGTGTGGCTTTGCGGCGTATTGTAAAGCAGGGGGCTGAAACCACTGGTGGTATCATCGCTTCAAACCGACTGCCATCTAAAGGCAGCTCGCATTCAATGATTGGGTTTTCGCGTGTAACTGTTGTGCGGTAATGGGCGGCAATGGTGCCGATTAGGCCTTCGGCGCGGGTAGGGGAGAAATTGCTCTCAACCAGTTCAATACCATCGCCTAATCTTTCCACCCAAAGACTGCCGTCAGGGTTGAGCATTATTTCAATAACATGCGGTTCTTTTAGAAAGCCACAAATTTGAGTTCCAAGTTCGCGAGCCAGCTTCTCTTCAAGTCGTGAAGCCTGTAAGCTCTGCAATGAAACCATCTGTTCAGCCATCCAAAAGCCTCCTTGATTGGAACCAACCTAAGTAGCTTTTGAGCGGGGAGCTTGAGAGCTACAGGAGGTAGGTGGCAAGGATTATGCCAAGTTTGGAGCAAGGTGAACCAAATATTCAATTGAAACAACTTACTAATTAGTATTTTGACTCAGGATAAGGGCGAGAAATATCTAAGTTATTGTTTTGTTAGGATAAATATAGTTCTCTAAAAGTGCAGTAAAAAATTGCACAAACTTTAGAGCTAGCACGAATCCCCCCGATTTTGTTATAATTTTAATGAAACATTAACCATGATTTATAGGAATTGTGTCGATACGGAGTGGTGGTGTGTCAAGGTGGGACAGTAAACGTGAGCACATTAAAACATCATATTTAAGCAATCGATTTGATTTCAATCAATTATCATTTTTAAGTACGTTATATTAGTTATATATATTTAAATTGGGGATATAGCTTGGAAAACCGTAGTAAATTTAAACAGTTTAGATTTGGTAATTTGAAAGATATAATAATTAGGAAGGGGTTTAACAAATTTTTAGATGCACCATATTTTTTAAAACAATCTTTGTTGGACTTGTTAAGCTCAAGAATAAATCACCTTTACTATAAATTGATTTTTAGGTTACAGCCGTTAGAAAATAAAATTATAATATATAAGCCAACTTTTTCGGAAAAATTTCTAAAAATGACAATTCTTAATGGAAAAATTAGAATAAAGATTGGTACCGCAAATGACGTCAAAAATGCTGACGTAAAAATATCATGTGAAATAATTGATTTATTGAAACTTTCCGAAGGCGAAGTTGATGGCGATGCACTATTTTTTTCAAGAAACATTGTAATTGAAGGCAATGCCGAAATATTGGTGCTCCTAAGAAATGCCCTCGAAAATGAAGGGCTTGAATTTAGAAATATTATATCGCCTAAAAATGCAATATTTGCTGC
>CAZKYS010000112.1:0-7428 GCA_964557085.1 uncultured Caulobacteraceae bacterium | reverse complement strand
GGGGAAATTGGTCTCCTCCGAAGAAATGCATTTGCTTATTCTTTTGATTTTGAAGTCAAATGGCAAAACACATGGCTATGAGATTATCAAATCAGTTGAAGAGCTAACTAGTGGAATCTATGCCCCAAGTCCTGGGATGATATATCCATTGCTTTCATATATTGTCGAACTTGAACAGGCCATAAGTGAACCTGATGGCAATAGAAAATCATTCACAATCACCCCAATTGGTGAACAATATCTTGAAGATCACGCCAAAGAATTAGAGGCAGTAATCGAGCGCATAAAAATGTTTGGTGAACGCATGTCACAAATGAAAGCACGATTTGAAGAAGAAGAATCTTCGGAAGAAAATTGGGGTCGCGGCGAAAGCGGTGCACAAGATTTTGAAATGCGCGCCACTTTCCACGACATACGCCATCAATTACGCAAAGCAATTTTCGCAAAACGCCGCGCTTCAAATGAAGAAAAACAAAGGGTTTTTGGAATTTTGCGCCGCGCTATTGAAGAAATAAATAATGGTTCAGAAGGCGCAATTTAAGCGCCTTCGAAAACTTCCTTTGCGGCAAAAATTGCGTTTAGTGATTTTGGAAATCCGCAATAGATGGCCATTTGCATAAAGATTTCGATTATTTCCTCCTTGCTTAGTCCCACATTTAAACTGGCGCGAATATGCACTTTTAATTGTGGGATTGTGCCAAGTGCGCAAAGTGCAGATATGGTGGCGATTTCGCGCGAACGTAAATCAAGGCCATCACGATTATAAATCTCACCAAAGGGAAAGCCGATAACATATTGCGCCATATCAGGGGCAATGCTTTTTAGGCTTTCAATAACTTCATGCCCTGCCTGACCATCAATTTTTGCAAGATTTTCAAGGCCGATTTGGTAACGTTCTTCAAGGGTTTTTGGTTTCATTTTCTATCTCCAATTGGTGATAGATTTGAATTTTGGTTTCCATTGCTTTTATATTGGAATTTAGCGTTTGGCGCGTAATCAATAGTTTTTGAAGATGTTCTTCAAGAATTTTTCGCCTTTGAATTATGGTTTCATCACCCTTTGCGCGCAATTTTGCATATTCAATCTGCCCCTTAAGTGGCATATTGGTTTCGCGCAGGCGATTGATAAATTCAAGCCAGATTAAAATATCATCATCATATTCACGCTGTTTGCTTCGATTACGATAAACAGGCTCAATAAGGCCAATTTTTTCGTAATAACGCAAAGTGTGAATGGATAGATTGCTTAATTTTGCTAATTGTCCAATTTTCATATTATGTTACCGTCATTCAAATCTATGACGGATTTTTTTATAAAAGCTAGAGTATGCTCTAGGTCAATAAGGCCTCTTAAATAAAAACATATTCGATATGGGCAATTATTTTTTGAAATTATCCACAAGAAAATTGCAAATCTTTCACCCAATTTTGCAATTTGGCTTATTTATCCAAAGGGGAAAAATGCAATTTTAAAAGAAAGTGATATTCGTCAATATATGCGCCAAAATGGCTTTATGGACAATAAAATAAGCGCTATTGATGATGTGTTTACCGCAACACGTTACGCATTGGTAAAGCAACTTCCCCAATTGGGTTAATCATATTCGCGCAATTACCGAACATTGTTGCAAGCAATTAATTCAAACGTTAAAAAGAATCATAATAAGCCACAAGGCAAGTTGCGGACAAACAATCGCAGGGACAGATAATGACACAGGATTTAATAGGTTATTCAAAATTAACACAAAATGCATTGCGCAGCGTGGTTCGTGATGCTTTAAAACTATCTATAAATGGCCTTCCTGGGGATCATCATTTTTACATAAGCTTTAAAACACGCGCCAAAGGCGTTTCGGTTGCAAGCTATTTAGTTGAAAAATACCCTGAAGAAATGACGATTGTTCTTCAACTTCAATATGAAGATTTAGAAGTATCTGATGATAAATTTGCCGTTTCACTTCAATTTGGCGGCGTGCCGCAACGTATTGTAATTCCATATTCTGCGATTACACGTTTCTATGACCCTTATGCACGTTTTGCATTGCCGTTTGATGTGGTTGATGATTTATCCAATGAAGATGAAGAGCCAGAAGTTGATACTTTAGAGGCAGAAGTTGAAGAAACCATCGCCACACCAAAAAATGGTGATGTTGTAAGCCTTGATGCTTTCCGCAGGAAAAAATAAATCAAATAAAATTATTCGCCGCCTTTTGGGGCGGCGTTTTAATATGCGATTTTATAACCCACACTTGGAATGGTGATAATGAATTTTGGGTTCATCGGGTCATCATTTAGTTTTTCGCGTAAATGTTGTGTATGAATTCTAAGATACGAATTATCGTCATTGGCACGCTTGCCCCAAACCGCATTCATTAATTGTGTGTGGGTTATAACTTTACCCGCATTATGCGCCAATGTTGTAAGTAATTTATATTCAATTGGCGTAAGTTTTATCTCTTTGCCATCAAGTTTTACAAGGCGAGCGGCAAAATCAATTTCAAGACCGTTGAATTTATAAAGGTGTGAAACATTACTATTTTGCTTGGCGCTATTTCTAAGCGCAACCTTTATGCGTGCCATTAATTCGGGGGCTGAAAATGGTTTTGTAAGATAATCATCTGCACCATTTTCAAGTGCTTTGACTTTTTCTTGTTCGTTTTCGCGTGCACTTAAAACTATTATTGGAATTTTGCACCATTCGCGTAATTCAACAATTATTTCTTGGCCATCTTTATCGGGTAATCCAAGGTCAAGAATAATTAAATCAGGATTATTGCCTATGGTTTGGCTTATGGCCTCGCGCCCATTTTTGGCCTCAAGCGGTGAATAATCATGCGCGCGTAAAGTCATTAAAAGGAATTTGCGAATTTCCAATTCATCTTCGATAATAAGAATTTTGGCTTTATTATTCATTTTTTACCTTTGGAATTGGTAGGGTGAATTCAAAATTTGCGCCTTTTTGCGGGCTATTATTTTTGGCGATAATTTTTCCACCATGCGCCTCTATAATGCCTTTGCATATTGCAAGACCAAGGCCAGTCCCACTTTTTTGACTATCATGATTGTTGGATGTGGTTTTGAACCGCTCAAAAATAAGTTTTTCTTGGCCTTCTTCAATACCATTGCCATTATCTTTGATGCTTACAACAATATTTTTTGAATTATGGCTTAGTTCGATTTTTATTATTCCATCATCATTGGTGTGCGAAATTGCATTGTCTAATAGGTTAAAAACCACCTGCTCAATCAATGCGCCATCAACATTAACAAGTGGGATTTGCCCATCAATCGAATTAAGAATTTTGCGATTTCCCTTAGTTTCTTCGATACGCAAAATTGCGGCACCAATAATTTCGGCAATTGTGTAATATTCGGTATTTAGTTTTAAATTACCCGATGAAATTGCCGCCATTTTCAAAAGATTAGCAACGAAGTTTTGCAATTTTTGTAATTGTTGCCAAAGGCTCGTTAATTCATTTACCCCATCACGCGGCAATGATTTTCGATATTTCAAAAGATTACTTATTTTACCATTCATAATCGTAAGCGGGGTTCGTAAATCGTGGGAAAGTGATGAAAGCAAAACATTACGTAATTTCTCATTTTCACTTTCAATTTTATTATGCGCCGCATCTTCGGTTGCTTTTGCGCGGTTAAGGGCGCTTGCAAGAAGGCTTAGGAAAGTTTGGTGCAAAATAATTTGTGCGCGCGTGAATTTAGTATCAGAAAAAATTGGCGTGGATTGCAAAATGATAAAATTATTTTCCGCTAATTTTGCGCTTATATAAAGTGATGGATTATTACCATCAATCTTACAATTATTGCCAATTGCCTCAATCGAATTAATGGCAAGAATTATTGGCTTATCGCCTTTATCATTCTTATTTTTTTTATGAAAAACAATTTTGGCATTAAAAAAATTACCAATAAATTCTTGCGCGAAATCAAGCATTTTTTGTGGGTTATTTTGTGTCGAAAGACCTATGGCAAAATCATATAAAATATGGGTTTCTTTTTCTTCCTTGCGCGAAATATCCAAAAGCTTGGACATTTGCCCCGTCATTGAACCAACTAGTAAAGATGTTATCAACATAACGCCAAAGGTGAAATAATAAGAATCATCATAAAAATCGAGGCTATGATAAGGCTTTGTGAAAAAGAAATTAAAGGCAATTACGCTTAGAATACTTGAAAAAATGGATGGCCAAATTCCAAGCCTTGATGCCGCAATCACTACCCCAATAATATAAATCATCGGAAGGCTTGATGCGGCAACTTTATCGCGCATTGGAAGGCAAATTATGGTGCATAATATAACAATGCCAAATGCAATCGCAAAACGCGTAAAATTGGATTTTAGCAATGTTTGAATTTGCGTCAATTTTTACCCTTAAACAATTACTTGCGACCCCAATTCAACCACCCTGCCTGATGGAATTTTAAAGAAGTCAGTCGCATTCATGGCATTTTTTGCCAAGAAAATAAACAAATAATCTTGCCATAATGGCATTCCATAATTGGCACTTGCAATGATTGTGCGATGACCCAAAAAGAATGATGTTGACATAATATCAAATTTCAAACCTTTTTTGCGACAAAGTGTAAGTGCTTTTGGAAGGTTTGGATTTTCCATAAAGCCATATTTAACAATGATTTTATGAACATTCTCCTCGATTTCAATTATTTCAATTCTATCACTATCCTCAAGGCGTGGTAATTCTTGGGTTTCGATTTTTAAAAGCGCAATTTGTTCGTGCAAAACCTTATTATGTTTTAAATTATGTGTAAGCGCCACAGGTGCATAATCAGGTTCAGATGTCAGGAAAATTGCCACACCTTTTGCTTTATAAGCAGGGTGTTTATGTAAATTCTCCAAAAGTGTTTTAATTGGAATTGCATCTTTACGGGTTTTTTCGGCAATAATTTTTGACCCCTTAACCCACGTTGCCATAATCGTAACAATTACCAAACCAAGCAGAAGCGGAAGCCATGCACCATGCGGAATTTTTAAAACCTGTGCCGAGAGGAAAATAGTGTCCAAGGCAATGAAGGGCATAAAGAAAATGCTTGCTTGCCATAATTTCCATTTCCACAAATGGCTTATGACCGGAATTGCCAAAAGAGTGCTTATCAACATCGTTCCAGTAATTGCCATACCATAGGCAAAAGTAAGTGCGGATGAGGTTTTGAAACTAAATACCAAAACCAAAACCCCAAGCAGCAAAAATGTATTTATCTGCCCCACATAAATTTGCCCACTTTGGGTTTCAGAAGTACGGGTAATTTGCATACGTGGAATAAGGCCAAGTTGCACTGCTTGTTGGGTAACTGAAAATGCGCCGCTTATGACCGCTTGTGATGCAATGATTGCCGCCAATGCCGCCAAAATCATAATCGGCCAAAATGCGTAATGGGGAACCATCATCCAAAATGGATCGGCAATTCCATTTGGATTGGCGATAACAAACGCACCCTGTCCAAGATAATTTATGGCAAGGCAAGGGAAAGAAACAAAAAACCATGCTGCGCGAATTGGCGCGCGTCCAAAATGCCCCATATCGGCATATAAAGCCTCTGCACCCGTTACCGCCAAAAATACGGAACCAAGAACTACAAGGGAAACAGTGCCGTCCTGAATAAGGAATTTTATAGCGCTTAATGGGTTTATAGCATTTAAAATTCGCATTTGTGGATCATCAAATAAATGCAAAAATCCAAGCCACGCCAATACCATAAACCAAACCAAAGTTATTGGGCCAAACCATGCCGCAACCACGTGCGTTCCCTTTGATTGAACCAAGAAAAGGCCAATAAGAATTACTGCCGATATGATAACAATATAAGGTGTTAGGGTTTCTCCAATCCCTGGCGCTTGTTTAAGCCCCTCTATCGCACCTAAAACAGAAACGGCGGGGGTTATAATTCCGTCGCCATAAAAAAATGCCGCGCCAAGCATGCCAGCGAATAAAAGTAGTTTTGACCCTGAATTTGCAAATTTTTGTGCAAGCGCCATTAATGCCAATGTTCCACCTTCGCCATTATTGTCGGCACGCATTAGGAATAAAACATATTTTACCGAAACAATTAAAATCAATGCCCAAATAATAAGTGAAACAACACCAGTTACCGACACATCAAGTGGAACACTTGCTTTGGCGTGCAGAAGGGATTCGCGCATTGCGTAAAATGGGCTTGTGCCAATGTCACCAAATACAACGCCGATTGAACCAAGTGCTAATATAAAAAATCCATCTTTTTTGTGATGGTTTGAAGGATTTGTATTTTCATTATTGCTTATATCACTTGCCATTTTTTACCCCAATTTGGGGTGGAAAGTCCTAATCTTCTTTATTTTTGTCATACAAATTGGCAAACATGATTTTCAAAATTATGCCTGCACTTATAATTGCGAAAATGACAAGACCAATAAAAGGCATCTATCCACTCCTTGGGACAAGATAGGCTTTCGGGCATAATTTGTGCGTAGTGAAAGGGGTAATTTGCGTATAGATTTTGTATAGATTTAATGTTCCAAAACCTGCAAAGCCGTCTTTTTCATTATTTCATATCCATTATCATTCGGATGAACGCCATCAATTGCATATTCAGGCTTAAGGCCATTTTGACCATCAACCATTGGCGAATAATAATCAATCAATGGGTAATTATTGGCCTTTGCATAATTTTCAAGCCATGAATTCATTTCATTAATTCGCGTAACGGGCTTAACTTTTGGTTTCCAATTATAATGGGCCGCGGGTAAGATTTTGGCCAAAATAATTTTAATATTATTTGCCCGCGCCATTTGGCACATTTTATCTATATTACTTTGAATTTGCGCATTTGTATAATCGCCATGGGTTCCAGCAATATCGTTCGTCCCACCCAATATGACCACAGTTTTTGGTTTTAGTGCAATAACATCCTGATTAAATCTCAAAACCATTTGCGCCGTATTTTGACCTGATATGCCGCGATTTATATAATTTGGATTTTGAAAAATTGAATTTTTTGAATATCCCCAATTTTCAGTTATTGAATCACCCATAAAAACAACCAGTTCGCTATTTCTCATTTTCATAACTTCCAAATTGCTTTTATGATACCGCCGCAATTCCCCCCAATCAAAATAATTCATAAAAGGCCTATAAGCATAAATAAGCCCAATAATAAGCACCAAGACCAAGATTATTGCTTGAGGTAGTTTTAATGATTTGAAACGCATTTTGTAAATTAAAACCAAAATTAAAAACAAAATGTCAATAAAAAACAAAAACCACGCTTTTTGTTTTTTATTGTCCGCTTAAATCCAAATTCCAGTGTGAGCTCGCAGCGCGAGGATGGGAATTTTATAGCTAACTGGTGCCGCAGAGAAGAATTGAACTTCCGACCCCGTCATTACCAATGACGTGCTCTACCACTGAGCTAC